>JAVBSG010000125.1:0-44708 GCA_031547245.1 Propionivibrio sp. | reverse complement strand
CGGTTTTTTTACGCCTGTTCTTGGCTTGGCGTTATATCGTCTCGGCAGCCTTCGGGTTCATCAAAAACGCTCTCGCCATAACAAGAGTTGCTTGCGGTGTCGTATTCAACTGAGAAAAACGAATTTCGCAGGGACGACTATGTAAAGCTGGAATTTGTAAAAAAGAGCGATTAATTTTCCATCCCGTTCCTGAAAAAATCCCAGATCCGATCGACCAGCGGGTTGTTGTTGTCATGCGAGCGGTAGATGCGGACTTCGAGATCGCAGCTCCAGTGGGAAGCGCCGGCCACCACGAGCCGTTTTTCGGCGATCTGCTTTCTGACGCAACTCTCGGGCAGCCAGCCCAGCCCGTGGCCTTCGATGACCATGGCTTTTAACGCTTCCGACATGTGCGTGTCGAACGAGCGTTCGAAATGGCAGCGTTCATTGGCGTTCAGCAGGATCATTTCTACGGCGTGGGAGAGGTAGGTGCCGGAGGAGTAGGCGAGGAAGGGCACGGGTTTATCCACGCTGCCGGGGAGTTTGTAGCGGGGTTTGCCGTTTTTGTCGGGAGCGGAGAAGGGGAGCAGGCGGTCGGTGGCCAGCACCTGGTACGGGAAACGCTCGGCGTTGAGCAGCGCCGGCAGTTGCGGGTGGTGGTAGATGATCAACAGGTCGGTGCCGCCCTCGGTGAGCGCGCCGGCCCCTTCCGAGATGTTGACGGCGTTGACGCGCACGATCATGTTGCCCATGGCGGCTTTCAGTTTGCTCAGCCAGTGCGGGAAAAAGGTCAGCGTCAGGGTGTGGGTGACGGCGAAGTTGACGGTTTCCAGGCTTCCGGGCGATTGCCCGCGCAGGACGTTGCGCATGTCATAGGTCCGGCGCAGAAGATCGGAGGCGAAGCCACGGAAAATCCTTCCGGCAGCGGTGAGATGGACGCCCTGCACGCGCCGGTCGATCAGTTCGACGCCGAGCCATTCTTCCAGGGACTGGATATGGCGGCTGAAGGTCGGTTGGGATACGTTTCGGCGTTCAGCGGCCTTGGAAAAGGCGTGAGCGTCGGTCAACATCAGAAAATCTTCAATCCATTTTATTTGCATTTATGGCTTTCGTGGCGCGGTATGCGATATTTTGCACCTACTATGCGAGAAATGCATAGCGTTATGGATGTTCGGTTTTTTCTCGGTAGGATAAAAAACCTCAACAAGGGAGGAAAAATCATGACGCAAAAAAACGAACGAATCGAACATGACCTGCTGGGCAATCGCGCGGTCCCGATGGAATGTTATTACGGGGTGCATACGCTACGCGCCGTCGAGAACTTTCCGATCACCGGCGTGCCGATCTCGATCTACCCGAATCTGGTAAAGGCGCTGGCCTGCATCAAGCAGGCGGCGGCATTGGCCAATAACGAACTCGGCATGCTGGATAAGGAGAAAACCGACGCCATCGTGCGCGCCTGCGAGGAAATCCGCTCAGGCAAGCTGCACGACCAGTTCGTCGTCGACGTCATCCAGGGCGGCGCCGGAACGTCGACCAACATGAACGCCAACGAAGTGGTCGCCAATCGCGCGCTAGAACTGATGGGACACGAACGTGGTGAGTATCAGTACCTGCACCCGAACGAGCATGTCAACATGAGCCAGAGTACCAACGATGTGTATCCGACGGCGCTGAAACTGGCAGGCTACTGGGGGATCTTCCACCTCCTGGATGCGATGGAGGTGTTGCGCCAGGCGTACGATGCAAAGGCCAAGGAGTTCGCCGACGTTCTCAAGATGGGGCGGACGCAACTGCAAGATGCCGTGCCGATGACACTGGGCCAGGAATTCTCGACCTATGCGGTGATGATAGGCGAGGACATCGAACGCCTGAAGGAGGCGGCCCTGCTGATCCGCGAGATCAACATGGGGGCCACAGCCATCGGCACCGGCATCAACGCGCATCCGGACTACGCCGGCCTGGTTTGCCGCCGGCTGACCGAGGTCTCCGGCATTCCGCTGCTGACGGCGCCCAACCTCATCGAAGCAACGCAGGACTGCGGTGCATTCGTGCAATTATCCGGGGTGTTGAAGCGCGTCGCCGTCAAACTCTCAAAGACCTGCAGCGATCTGCGTCTGCTCTCTTCGGGGCCGCGCGCGGGGCTGAACGACATCAACCTGCCGCCGCGCCAAGCCGGATCGTCGATCATGCCGGGCAAGGTGAATCCGGTGATCCCGGAAGTGGTGAACCAGATTGCTTTCGAAGTCATCGGCAACGACATGACCGTGACCATGGCCTCCGAAGCCGGGCAATTGCAATTGAATGCCTTCGAGCCGATCATCGCGCACAGCCTGTTCAAGAGCACCAACCACCTGCGCGCCGGCTGCCTGACGCTGGCCGAGAACTGCATCAAGGGCATCACGGCCAACCGTGATCAGCTGCGCCGGAGCGTGGAGAATTCCATTGGCCTGGTTACCGCGCTCAATCCCTACATCGGCTACGAAAACGCATCCCAGATCGCCCAGGAAGCGCTGATCGGCAATCTGAGCGTTTACGACCTGGTCCTGGAAAAGGGGTTGCTGACGAAGGAAGAGCTCCACGAGATCCTGAAGCCCGAGGTGCTGACGCAGCCGCGGCGGATGGTGAACGTGCATCACGCCAAGCCCAAGCAGTGAGTGTCCGACTGCCGGGCGGCGGCGGGTCGCCCGGCAGTTCCTTTCCTACAGCGTGCCATTCTCGCGCACCGTTTGTGGTGAAAATCCGCCGTATGGCGTCTCCCGATCTCTCATGCCACAATAATGGGTTCCCATGCTTACTGAGGATGTAATCGATCATGTCGGGAGAACGCGTGATACGCCGTTTCGGTATTGTCGGCGGCCCGGGTGCCGGCGGCGCAGCAGAGGATCTGCTGGCGCGCTTGGGCGATCCGGCAAATAAGACGGAGCCTGCCGGAGCGGACGCCATCGAGGTATTCCTCGAACGATGTCCCTCGCACATCAATGGGCAGGCGGCGGCCGACCGGCAGGAGCGCAAAATCGAAGTGTTCGACGCGATCCTGTCGCTGGCGGCGCGAGGGGCCGGGCAGGTTTTACTCCCTTATTTCCAGAGCCGGGCCTTTCTCGACGAGATCGCGGCGGAAACTCCGCTGCACATCGTCAGCCTCATGGAAGCGCTACGCGATCATCTGGCGCGCCAGCATCCCGGAATGAAGCGGCTAGGCGTCCTGGCAGCGGACAGCCTGCGCGGACAGCGCCTTTTCGAAAGCTATTTTGCGGAAGGGGACTGGACGATTCTCTATCCGCCGGCTGCCGCCAAGAATGACAATGTGATGGCTCTTCTCGACGGCGCGCAGCCGATCCGGGGCGAGCGGCGGGAAGCGGTTGTCGGCCGCCTGGCCGAGATCTGCTCCGGGCTGGCCGATCAGGGCGCCGAGGCAATCGTTCCCGCCGCGCCCGAGTTCATGGCGCTGGCCGGAAGCCTGCGCGAACGCGGCCTGCCCGTCGTCGACGTGCTCGGCGTCTATGCCGAGTACGCCCTGTCCCGGCCGGCCGGGCGGAAAAACAAACCGTTCAAGATCGGCGTCGTCGGCGGCGTCGGTCCTGCGGCCACCGTCGATTTCGTCGACAAGATCGTGCGCAACACGCCGGCGCGGCGCGACCAGGAGCACCTCAAAGTCGTGGTCGAACAGAATCCGCAGATTCCGGATCGCACGGAGAATCTGCTGAACGGCGGCGCCGATCCGACGCTGGCGCTGTATGCCGCCTGCAGGCGGCTGCAGGCGGACGACGCAAGCATCATCACCATTCCCTGCAACACCGCGCATGCCTTCGTCGAGCGTATCCAGCCGCACCTGGCAATCCCGATCGTCAGCATGCTTAAGGAAACCGTCAACCATATCCGTGAGCATTGCGCGGGGCGCCAAGTGGTCGGGCTGCTGGCGACGACCGGTACGCTACGCAGCCGGGTTTATCACGATGTCATTCTGCCGGCCGGATTCGAGCTGCGGGTGCCGGATGAGGCCAATCAGCAACGGGTGATGAACGCCATCTACGGCCCGAAGGGCGTCAAGGCCGGATATACCGCCGGCGAGTGTACCGAGGATCTGTTGCTGGCGATGGCTTCGCTCGTCGGGGCCGGCGTGCAAATCGTCATCCTGGGGTGTACGGAGCTGCCGCTGCTGGTCAAAGAGAACGAGGCCTTTCCCATAGCCGGAAAAACGGTCATGGTGCTCGATCCGACCTCCATCCTGGCCCGCAAGTGCGTCAGCCTGGGGATGGCGGCCGTGCGGGGCGCATGAGGGCGCAGCCGGATACCACGGCTCAACTCTCCGGAGTCCGTGTCGAGGCGCTTGATCCAGCCTACGCCATGCAGGCCGCCGAGTGGGCCGGGCGGCTGGGATTGCCGCTCGGCGGCGACGCCGCTCTGGTTTTGCAGGTTGGGGCGCAAGGGCTGCAGCTCGTTCTGCAGGAAGCGGATGCGCCGGGGCCGGTCCGCGTCGACTTCGTGGCCGGCGCCGCGGCGCACCGGCGGCAGTTCGGCGGCGGCAGCGGGCAGATGATCGCCAAGGCCGTCGGCATCCAATCCGGCATTCGCCCGACGGTTCTCGACGCCACGGCGGGGCTGGGGCGCGATGCCTTCGTGCTGGCCGGCCTCGGCTGCACGGTGACGATGATCGAACGCCAGCCGGTGATCGCCGCGCTGCTCGAAGACGGCTTGCTGCGCGCGCGCGAGGATGCCGCCGCCGGGCCGATCGCTGCGCGCCTGACGCTGCTCGGCGGCGATGCGATCGGGCGGATGCGCGCCTGGCCCGGAGTGCCGCCGCAAGTCGTTTATCTCGATCCGATGTTCCCGCACCGGGAAAAAAGCGCGCTGGTGAAGAAGGAAATGCGCGTTTTCCGGCCGCTGGTGGGCGATGACGACGATGCGCCGGCCTTGCTGGAAGCCGCATTGGCGCTGGCCTCACACCGCGTACTCGTCAAGCGGCCGCGCCACGCGCCGACGCTCGGCGGCAGCAAGCCGGGCTATGCGCTGGAGGGAAACTCCAGCCGCTTCGACGTTTATCCGAAAAAAACATTGACGAAGCCGGAGCGGTAGCGATCCGCACGGCGAGCGCCTTGATGTGCCTCCATCGCCAAACGCATTACTCGATATTCAGATCGTCGCGGACGGTGCAATAGTAAAAACGCTTCTTGTCCCTGGCGATTCTGTTGCTGATCCCCCGAAAGCTCTTGGCATCGGCTCCCTCGATGGCAATGGCCGAGGCATCGGCGGCGTAGACGGTTTTTCGGCCGTCGCCCGTTGCATTGACGGCAGCCGTCAGTTCACCATACGCCTTCGCCGCACGGGTGTCTTTCAGCAGCTTTTTTTTGGCCTCCTCGTTTCCTGCGTTCAATAGCAGCCGGAAAAACGTTGTCACGCCGGAAATCTGCGTGAGAGACGAGTCGACGTAATTGACAGCTTTTGCCAGCCTTTTGTCGGCGAGACTTATCGATACCAGGCGGGCTCTATCGTCGCCACACACTTCGCCGGCGGCAAAATACACCTGGCGGCGGTCCTTGGCGAAGCCGTCCCAGTGCAGCGCAAAAGATTGCGGATCGGCGCCTTCGATGGCGGTGTTCCGGTAGAAAACCTGTGTCGCATCCCTCGCGTACTCCGACTGTTTTTGTTTTTTCTTGTTCTCCAGGTAGACAACGTCGAACGTGGCAGGGTCGGCGCCCGGCACCGTCTCGAGCGCATGGCGAGTGTATATGCCGTCCAGCTTGCGCCAGTAATAGACGCGGTCCTTGTCCTTGGCGAAACCGTTCTTGAGGAGAGTAAAGGAAGCGCCATCGACATCCGGGATGGTTTTTCCGCCGTCGTCGTAGAGGCGGTGCCTGTCCCTGAAGGCGCCGTAGGCAACAGCGCCGAAAGTCTCCGCATCGGCCCCTTCCAGCGGGCGGAACTGATGATAGACGCGATTTCTGTCCTTGCTGTAATCGGCGCCGACGGCCCGGATGGTATCGGCGTCGATGCCTTCCTGTATCTTGCCGTTCAGATAAACGTGGTTCTTGTCGCGGTAAAGATAGGCGGGCCAGCCGCCGATGGAAAAACCGCCTCCCGCCCGGTCGAGTTTTCGGAAGCTGGCAGGATCGGAATCCTCGATCGGCCGGAAGTCGAAGAACACGCGGTCCTTGTCCCTCGCGTAGAGATTTTCCAGAATTTTGAAGGTGCCAGGGTCGGCCTTTTCGATGGCTTCGCCGCCGACATACAAATGGTTTTTGTCTCTCGCCATCGGCAGGCCGTCGAAATTGGGATGCGTCCGGATCCGCCGGGATGTCGCCCGCCCCGGTATCAGCGAGAAGCTCTGTGGGTCGGCGTCTGCCAATATTTTTTTGCCGTAATAGACGTGATTCCTGTCCTTCCCGTACTCGTTGTAGGCGGTGGGGAGCCGGACGAAGGTCTCCACATCGGCCTCCGGCGGGATGGGCTGGGCGGAAGCCAGGGGAAGTGCGCCGAAAAGCAGGCTCAACCCGACGGCGGCCGACCCTATGCCGCTGCGCAGAAAAAAGAGGCGAGGATTCATTGGCATTTCCTTTTGGCGGAAACATCAGTTAATAGGAAACGCGCGCTGGTGTCGTCGACAAATTACACAGGGGCGGTGATTTTCTTCGTTGACCGGAGTCAATTCCAGATTGAATTCTTCCGAAATGGAGGCGCTCTACCCATTGAAATTATTGCATTTTCCACTATTACGGCAGCCTCGGTTTACAAAGACAAAGTAAGCCACTAGAGTGGGCGGTAATTACAAATTAATAATTCCAAGAGTATAAAAATGGATTCAGGGAGTCACGCCTTCAGGGAGGCGAAATGGCAGGGAATATTCCAACGCGTTGATAGTCGGCATGGTGGCCGGCGCATTCATGCCCTCGTTTTTCTGGGAATTCTTTTTGGCGGATTAACGCTCGGCGCAAAGGCGCAGCAGGATCCCGCCATACAGCTGCGCCAGGAAATGCAGCAGCGCCAGCGGGAGGAAAGCCTTCAGACCCTTCCCTCTGAACCGGTGCTTACGGAACAACCGGCTTTGCAGGCGCACCCGGAAGAGGTTGCCGAACCGGAGCCGCTGCTGCATGCCCCGGCCATCACCGTGCAAGGCAACGGCCTGCTCGATGACGAAACCATCGCGTCGGTAACCGCTCCCTACCGGTCACTGGACCTCGGCAGGCACCGCATCACGCTTTTGATGCGGCAGCTGAACGCCCAGCTCGTCATGCGCGGGCTGGTCACCAGCCGGGCCAGGATTGCCCGGATGGATGCTCGGGACAACGCTCTGGCCATCGATCTGGTGCCCGGCCGCATCGAAGATTACGCTTCCGCAGGCCAGCCGGTGGAACCGGAAATGCGCCGGGCGTTCCCCGGAGAGCCGCAGGATCTACTGGTCCTACAGGACGTCGAGCAGGGCGTGCAGCAAATACAGCGCCTGCGCCGCTATCAGGCCGAACTGCGCATCCTGCCGGGCCAGACGCCCGACGTGAGCCTGATCGACGTGCGCCTGACCGAGGACAAACCGTGGTGGTTCCAGTTCGCGGCGGACAACCTCGGATCGAAATCCACGGGCCGGGAACGCGCCCGCGCCACGCTGGCCCTGGAAAACACCCTGGGCTTTCTCGAAGGCATCGGCCTGACCTACCTGCGTTCGCGTGATAGCGAGGCCGCCGTCGCCACCCTGGCGATTCCCTTCGGCTACAACACCTTGTCGGCTTCCTACGCCGCCTCCCGCTATACGCAGGACCTGCCGGCCGACCTGCAGGAAAAGGGCGGCAGCCATACCGGTACCGTGGCCTGGAACCGCGTCCTGCACCTCTCCGCCGCCGGCCGCGATGCCGCCGAACTCTCGCTGACCTACAGCGACAGCTGGCGCAAGATCGACGCCTATACCCTGACGCCCGAACAACTGACCGTCCTCAAAGCCTCGTTCGTCAGCATCCGGCAGGGAAACGGCTGGCGCGCCTGGGGAGAGTTCGATGTCTCCCGAGGGCTTCCCTGGTTTGGCGCCAATAGCGATTCCGGCCAACTCCCCTCGGCCTGGCCGCATGCCCAGTTCACCAAGTACGAGGCGCACGGCGGCCTGATCTTCCAGCCCGCCAGCGGCATTGGCCAATACATCGGCCAGATCGACGCCCAGATAAGCCGGGTCGGCCTTTACAGCACGGAGCAATTCCGGCTGGGCGGCATGAGTACCGTGCGCGGCTATGACGAAGGCCTGTTCAGCGGCGACAAGGGATTCCTGCTGCGCAACGAGTGGCAGGCTGCGCCGTGGGCTATCAAGGCCGCCGATGCGCAGGCCGCGCCGCTGCTTTTTGCCGACTACGGAGCTGCCCGCCAGATCGATAGCGACATCGTCCGCCTGGCCGGCGCCGGCGCGGGTTTGCGCTTTGCCGGCAAGCGCTGGAATTCCGAAATCCTTGCCGCCAAACCCGTATACCACAGCGCCGGCATCCATAACAACAGCTGGCACGCCTACCTCACATTCAGGATCGACCTATGACACACGCACCTCTTCGCAACGGCCGTCTCGTATCGTTCAAGATTCTGCTGGCCTGCACGGGCCTGCTGTCCATCCTGCCGGCAACGGCGGCCGACACCCAGGCCAAGCCCTATGTGGCCAAGGTCAACGGCGTTGCCATCTCCGCCGCCGCGCTCGATCGGGCGGTTGCCGAGGCCGGCGCGGCCGGCCAGCCGGACACACCGGTGCTGCGCACCCTGCTGGTTCAGCGCCTGGTGGCCGAGGAACTGTTCTGGCAGGAAGCCAGGAAACTGAACCTGCAGAACAACGCGGAGGCGGCCGAAGCCGCCGAACAGGCGCGCCGCCGCAGCGCCATCGGGCAATACATCCAGCGCAGCGTCAAACCCGCCGCGCCGGGCGAAACGGAACTCCGCCAGCGTTACGACCGCATCGTTGCCAATCTCGGCCCACGCGAATACCGCATCAGCCTGATCCAGACAGCGGACGAAGCCGCCCTGCGCGAGTCGGCCAAGCGGATTGCCGGAGGCGCCGATTTTGCCGCCGAAGCCAAGCGTGTCTCCCAGGTTGCCTCCGCGCAACGTGGCGGCAGCCTCAACTGGCTGTCCTTCACGCTTCCTCCCGCCGCCGGGCGCACCAACGGCTTGCCGCTGCCCATCGCCCAGGCCATCGTATCCCTCAAACCCGGCGCGATTTCCGCGCCCATCGCGCTGGACGACAATACCTGGGCTGTCATCCGGGTCGACGAGGAACGCCCCACGCAAATCCCCGACTACCAAGTTACCCGCTCCACGCTGCTGCAGGCCGCACAGGTGCAGGCCGCCGCTGCTGACGGGCGCGGCTTGGCCGAACGGCTGATCGGCGCCGCGCGCATCGAATGGAATCCCGCCTACAAACCTGACGCGGGAGGAACCCCATGACCACTCCATCCGTCAGAAACGGCGCACCGCTTCCCTTTCCCAGTCCGCTGGCACAATCGCTTGTCACCTCGCTCGACGGCGTCAACCCCAATACGGTCCCCATCACCACGCCTGGCATGGCGGACGTTTTGCGCTGCCGGCCCGTCAGCCGGGGCATCGTTTCGCTGCTTCTCGCCAGCATTCTCTGCTCGCCTTACGGGGTATTGGCTGCGCCGGTTCCCGACGCTGCGGCGCCGGCAGGGCAGAGGCCCAGTGTTACGACGGCGGGCAGCGTTCCCGTCGTCAACATCACTGCGCCCAACTCATCCGGTGTTTCACACAACAAGTACAGCGATTTCAACGTCACGCCATCCGGGGTCGTCTTCAACAACGCCACGGCGGCAACGAACTCCACGCTGGCCGGCGCGCTCGCGGCCAACCCCAATCTTGGCGGCGCGGCCGCGCGAACCATCCTCAACGAAGTCACCGGCAGCAATGCCTCCTTGCTCAACGGCCCGATGGAAATCGCCGGCAGCGCGGCCCGGCTCATCCTCGCCAACCCCAACGGCATCACCTGCGACGGCTGTGGCTTCATCAACACCCCGCACGTCCAGCTTACCACCGGCCGCCCCGTCTGGCAGAACGGCCAGCTGCAATTCGACGTGCTCGATGGCGCCATCACCATCGGCCAGAGCGGCTTGACGGCGCTTGCCACCCGCCTCGACCTCATCGCCCGCCGCATCGCCGTCAACGGCCCCGTCGCCGTCGGTGAAGCCAACCTGATGGCCGGCCGCGCCTACGTCGATGCCGACACCCTGGCCCAACAGGTCGACGAGAACCATATCCTGGCCTCCCACCTTCGTGACCTGCCTTACGATATTCCCCTGATCGACATCAGCCAAAGCCTTGCCGCCGGCACGATCCGCCTGGCCTTATCCACCGACCCCTACGACTACTCCTTTGATGGGCTGGGCATCCGGGCCACGGCCTCCGTGCAGGCCGGGCAGGATCTTGCCATCTCCGGACATGGCAGAACCCAGCTCGACGACATCCGCGCCGGCCACGACATCGCCGTTTACAACAAAAGCCTTTCCGGTATCACTATCAGAAATGCCGATGCCGGAAACGACCTGCAGGTGATCGCCGATATCCTGGATATTCCGGCCAACGGCCACTGGCACGCTGGAAACGACATCCAGATCGGCAGCCTAGGACTGAGCGGCGACAGCTGGGGAACATTCAGAAACGCCGGGCTGATCGAGGCGGACCGCGATCTCACGCTGGCCTTCGACACCTTCACCGACTACTTTGGTCATCGCAACCTGGGGACCTTGCGCGCCGGCAGGGATTTCGTGGGGGCATCGGCGCCAGCGGACGAGGATGATCCCGACACTCGAGCCTCGTTTGCGCTGCATTCCACCCTGGCTCACCTGGAGCTTCCCGAGCTCGTGCAGGGTTACGGCAACATCGTCAACAGCCGCTATCCCATCGGCAATCTCTCCGACGAGACCGGCGACCCGGTCTTCGACGCCATCACCGCCGACGGCAGAATCGAAGCGGGCCGCAACGCGCATCTGGCCCTGGGCGATAGCGTTAGCGCCGGCGGATCGCTCGGCGGCACCCTGACTGCCGCCAACGATGTACACCTCTGGCGAGTTGCCCCACGATGGGGATTCTATTATGTGCCCTCACAGGGGGAAGGCACCATCACCGCCGGCAACGACCTGTGGATACACGATCTGCTCTCCCAGCCGGGGACCATGTACTCGGGCGGCAGCGCCTCTCTCCTGGCTCTGGGCAGCCAGCATCTGATTGCGGGGCGCGATGTGCTGATTGCGCTGCCCAATTATTCCGGCAGCGACATCACCTATGGCAACTCATTCCAGATCGCCGCCGGGCGGGACATCGTCGTGCGAACCACGGCCGGTTTTGCCAACATCGGCGGCAGCCTGGCCGCCGAGCGAGCCATCGACATCCAGGCAGCGCATTTCACGAACACGCCCAGCACCTGGATCACAGGGGGCTCATCGGATACGCCGCGCTATGCCGGGTGTCTGACCGACCACGGAGGCTCTTGCTCGTATCAGGAAGACGTTCTCATGCGGCCGGGAAAACTTACCGCTGGAGAGAACATCTTCATTACCGCGGGGAGCGTGACCAACCACGGCGGACGCATCGAGACGGCAGGCAACATCAGCATCCGGACCCAAAGTTTCAGCAATACCAATCTGCCGCTGAGCGCTACCTGGACAGGCTACTACTACGAAAAAGAATACTTGCCCATATTCGACACCGGAGAAGGTTCGGGCGGCGGGGGCTTGAACCTTGAACCCTCCGAAAACTGGGGACCGCCGTACCGATTGATAGGACACAGCGTTTCCGGCACTACCTCGCTGGGCGAAGTGCCCGGCTGGATACAGGCGGGTGGCCTCTTCACCGTGGCCGGCATTTCCGGCGAGAACCCCATCGTCATCCCGACCACGCCGTCTTCCGGCGGCGATGGCGATAACGGTGGCAACAGCGGTAACGGCAACAATAGCGGAGGCGGCTCCGGTTCCTCTACTCCCCCGTCGGACAGCGGCGGTTCCGGTTCCACCGCCGGTGGCAGTTCATCAGGCGGCAACTCCTCCGGTGGCGGTTCCATTTCCCTTATCGATCCTCCTCCAGCCAGCCAGTTCATCAACACCGGCCACATCGGCGCGGGCATCATCGTCGTGCGTGCCGACGAGATCCGCAACGGCTACGATCCGGTAGCCGACTACTACCGCCAGACGGCCCTGCCTTCGGGCTCCCCCTTCATTCTGAGCGAAGCCGTCGACGGCGGCCAGATGATCGCCGACATGGCGATGATCCTGCAGGGCGAGACAGTCACCAACACCGGCTACATGGCCTCGGGCGGGCTGCTGGCCGTGGTGGCCGACACCCTGGAGAACAGCCACCGCAACGCCTATTACGAGGAGGAGCGCAAGGTCAAAGGCGGCAAGCTTTACATCAAGGGCGATACCGTCCAGCCCGGCGGGGCGATGGCGGCCGGCGAATTCGAATTCGACATCGGTTCGCTCGTCTCGCGTTCGGGCGAATTCATCGTGTTGCGCGACACCGAAGAAGCCACGCAAGCGGCGAGCAGCGCCTTTTTGAGCGCGCTGATGGCCGAACTGGGAGATGCCTACCACTACAGCGACGCCCAGGACAACCTTAGCTCCAAGTTCAAGGCAAAGAAACAGAGCGGATGGAAGAAGCTCGTTTCGGTCGTCGTTGCCGTGGTGGTTACCTATATCACGGCGGGTGCGGCCAGCCAATTCCTTTGGGCCTCCGTGGCCCAGGGGGTGGGAGCCGTCACGGGCTCGGCGGCTGGACAACTGGTCGCTACTGGAAAGGTTGATTGGAGCAACGCGTTCAAGGCGGGGCTCACTGCGGGTATTACCGCCGGGCTGACGAATGCCACCATCTTCGAGGGCGGCACCAAAAGCCTAAACCAACTGGCCAACATTGAGAACATCGGGGGTGTCGTCAAGGGTTCTTTCGAAGCCGAGAAACTGGCCAGCAACCTACTGGCCATTACCGGGCGTAACCTGATATCGGCGGGAATCGATCAGGCTATCAACGGCACGAGCTTCGGGGAAGCGTTCCGCAACGGTTTTGTTGGCGATCTGGCGGCTATCGGGGCCAACGCCATTGGGCAGACCTGGGGGGCGGGTAGCCTGGAGAATGTCCTTGCCCATGCTGGACTCGGTTGCGCGGCTGCCGCTGCTGTAGGAGACGACTGTGGGGCGGGCGCTGTAGGGGGCGCGGGCGCGGCCATTCTCAATCCGCTGATCGATCCGTGGACAAGTGGTTCTGGTGAGCGCGCACGAACGGTGGAGCATCTCCTGATCGCCATGCTCGGCTCGGGACTGCTCGCCGAAGGGCTTGGCCTTGATTCTGCTACTGCAGCCAGAGCGGCAAAAAATGAAACGCTCAATAACTACCTGAAAACGCAGGAGGTTGCCCAGTATCTTGCAGCTAAGAAAGCCTTGGCAGACTGTCAAAGCAGCGGTGCAGCCTGTACTGCGGAGGCTCAGGTTGTTCGTAATTGGGAAAAACTCAGCCAGGAACGCGATAGCGAGATCCGAAATTGCACAGTGACAGGAACCTGCCAGAAGTGGTTGGCTGAAGTGCAAAAGGATATAGAAGATCTGGGCAGAAGAGTGCAAGAACTCGATGCTGAGCGAGGGCAATTATACGGACAGCGACGATACACGGAAACTTGGCCACTATACGATGCCCAACTGACCCACGAAGCGCAACTAGACGATATCAACAGTATGCTGGGGGCGCGATACCAGCAACTGTTTGTAAACGCTCGTGCCGAGTATATGGCTACCCATCCGGGGGCAAGCCTGACAGATTTCAATGAAATCTACGGATACAATTCATCGGGCGTAATAGCTGGAATCGCAGCAATCCGCGCTGGTACTGCCTTAGGAGCTGCTGGCAGGGGAGGTTCGGCCGCCAGCATAGAGGGGGCAGAAGGCATCCCAGCAGGTTATCGGGCCATTGACTTACCCGATTTGCCAGCTGGATCGAGAGGTATCGTTGATGTCTCAACTGGCGAAATCAAAGTCCTGTCGTCTGCGGGAAAAATCGTCGATCCACCAATGAATGGGTTATCCACGATCGGGCACTTTGATCCCCCGTCCAATCTGGTGCCAGGAACGACTGATTTTGGTAATTATGCGCATGAGCAGGCTACTAAACTCCTGCAGCAGCAGTATCCAGATGTGCCGTTCAGAACTCAAGTTAATCCAAGCCAGACAGGGATTGACGTAATTGTCCCAGAAGCCTATGTCAAGGAGGTTGGTTTTTCCTATGCCGAAATTAAGCCGCTGTCCCCGTCCGGAGCCAAAGCTTATGATCGGCAGGTCCAAAATTGGGGTTACGATCCGAGTACGGTAAAACCAATTTACTATGACAGCAAAGGCAATGTGTATATGGAGAAGTGATGATGGATGCTTTAAGTTTTTTAAAAACCCATCGCTATGTCGATGCCATCAATGCATATCGTGTCCAGTTGCAAGCAGAACCGAGTGATTGGTCTGCTGTTGCTGGATTAGCTCGTGCATTGCAAGCCGCCGGGCAATATGCGGAGGCTCTGCCGTTATTTAGGCAGTCTGATGAACATGAACAAAAACGGATGCCAGGAGCACCAGGGTGCAAGGAAGATACATCCTGTGTGCTCTGGTGCCTAGGCCAACACGAACAAGCCAAGGAACTGATGCGCGGACTGGTGGCGGGTATTCTGGATGGCAGTATCAAATATGCTGATCTGGCAGGTGGGGTGCAGCAAGGCGCTTTGCTGTATTACATGGGTGTAACGACGCAGGATAAGGAAATCGCTGAATATGCTTTGACGTACTTACGCAAACTCAGCCGCAAAAGCCGTATTAAATACTGGCCAGGGCCGGTTGCCCGGTATTTGCTTGGCGAACTTGAAGTGGAAAACTTGCTAAAAGAGGCCAGTGCACATCCAACGTTGTCCGAGGCGTGCCAGGTAGCGAAAGAAAACATCCTGATACGCCGTCAACTGTGCGTTGCCTTGTTTCATATTGCTACGCGTTGCCGAGCACAAGGTCTGGAAGCGGAATGCCTCGATTGGATGCGGCACTGCGTGGCGCTCGCAAATCCACTAGTTGAACCCGAATGGTATCTAGCAAGGGAAGAAACACAATAAGAAAAGTCTGCGTGCTTGGGCGAACGAGCGTAGCGCCATCCGACAAATGGGATGACTTCTCCAGAGGGTTCCGTTTCCTTGATTGCGCCCGCCGCCTGCGTGAAGGCGCTTCGATCACTCAGTCCATGTCGTCCGTCCAGTTGATTCCACCAAAGGGTAAACGGGGACAGACCACAATTTTATTGTATATAATGAAAACATCTTCATCTCCAGCCGATTCCCGATGCCCCGCCGCGCCCGCCTGATTCTTCCGCAAGTTCCATTGCACATCATTCAACGCGGCAACAACCGTTCGGTATGCTTTTACGCCGAAGAAGACTTTCTGTTTTACCTGGATGGATTGGCGCATGCGCTCAAGGAAAGTGGTTGTCTCCTTCACGCGTATTGCCTGATGACCAACCATGTGCATTTACTGCTGACGGCTTCAACCGTGGACGGCCCGGGAACGATGATGAAAATCCTCGGGCAGCGCTATGTGCAATACGTGAATCGCACGTATCGGCGTAGCGGCACACTCTGGGAAGGACGTTTTCGCTCCTGCCTGTTGCAGGAAGAAGAGTATCTGCTGGCCTGCCACCGTTACATCGAACTCAATCCGGTTCGGGCGGCGATGGTTGAACATCCTGGGATGTATCGCTGGAGCAGCTACCGGGCGAATGCGCAGGGAGAAGCCGATAGGCTACTGGGGCCGCATGGCCTGTACTTGGCTTTGGGACCTTCATCGGAGGAACGGCAAAGTGCTTATCGGGAGTTGTTCCGCTATGAACTCGATCCTGGCGTGGTGGATGAGTTGCGCAGTGCGACGAACGGGAATTACGTGGCAGGCAGCGCCCGTTTTCAGGAAGAGATTGCCCTGGCGCTTGGTCGCCGGGTGACGCGGGGCAAAGCGGGAAGGCCGGCGGCAAAAAGGGAGCCGGACAGCAAGGAATTGGAACTGTTTTAAGGTAGTGCTAGAAATCGTGGTCTGTCCCCGTTTACTACCCGATCGACTACCGCATCCCCTTCTGGATCGGCGTGGGCGTTGCCGTGTGCGCCCTCATTACGGCGCAATTCGTAAACCCGGCGTTGCGGAAAGCGGAAGCGGAGTTGGATTATTCAACTCCCTGAATTTTATGGAATTATGTTTGGGAAAAAGTAGGTGCGATAAGCGCAACACCATCCGACGTATGGGATAGCCTTTCCAAGCGTAATTTAAGCAGTTGGGCAACTCCGCAATCGTTGCTGAATGTCATGGCAGGACAACGGCCCGGAGTTCCACCATTTACAGCCGACCTTCTGTTGCGGGGGATTCTTCGAGTGAGGTAGACTCACCCATGCCATCCTGTCTTTTATGGATGCCGGCGTCTATAGTGAGCAATGAGGTAGCCACAAAGAAAGGAGTTGCTATGTTCAAACATATCCTAGTTCCTACCGATGGTTCCGAATTTTCGCAAAACGCAGTACGCCAGGCCGTTTCGTTTGCCAAGGATGCTGAGGCAAGGATTACGGCGTTTTACGCAAAGCCGGAATATCCGGTGACATATTATGGCGAGGGAATCCTGATCGATACCACATCGCCGGAGCGTTTCGAGGAACTGGCCGACAGCCAGTCGCAGGAAATTCTCGGCTTCGTCGAGAATATCTGCAATGAAGCGGGTGTTCCCTGCACGAAGATGTCGCTGACCAGCGATATTCCTTATGAAGCCATCATCGAGGCGGCCAAGCAGAGCGGGTGCGATCTGATCTTCATGGCTTCCCACGGGCGCAAGGGCCTCACCAGCCTGCTGCTGGGAAGCGAGACGCAGAAAGTGCTGACGCACTCGACGATTCCCGTGCTGGTTTATCGTTCTCCCGAAGAAGCCGAATAATCCATCGGGAATCGTTCGTCCGCGGGTTTTACGGAGTCTGCCGGTTGCGCGATAGCTGCGGCCGGCAGTGCCTTGCGCCCGAATGGATTATTGCGCGGCGGACTTCGTCATAGAATCCATACCGCTCCGCGCGTCCCGTCGATCTTCACGCGCATGCCGTTCTTCAGGCGCAGCGTCGCGTCGCGGATGCTCATCGCCGCCGGCAGATTGAGTTCGCGGGCGGTGACGGCGCCATGCGACAGCGGGCCGCCGCTTTCGGTGATGACGCCGATGGCCTGGTAGAACAGCGGCGTCCATGCCGGATTGGTGGTGCGGGCGACGAGGATGGCGTTTTTCGGGAAACCGGCGAAATCCTCCGGGCCGCGCACGACGAACACTTCGCCTTCGACGGTGCCGGGGCTGCCGCCGAGGCCTTGCAGCGTGTCGGCATCGAAGTCTATGACCTTGTCCTCGCCATGATTCCAGGCCGGCGTCCGTATCCGGGCTTCCAGGTAGGCGGCCTTGTTCCGCCGCACGGCATCGCGCACCGGCAGATAGTCGCCGCATCGCACGGCGCTGTCGAAGATTTCGAACGGGCAGAAGTAGATGTCGTCGCGCTCTTCGAGGATGTATTGCGCCGTCAGCTGTTCGCCGATGGCGCGCAGGCCGCGGCGGAAAGGCAGGGTCAGGCGCGTGGTCTGGTAATGCTCCAGGTCGTCGAGCGCAGTGTAGGCGCGGGCGAGACGGACGATCTCCTGCACCAGGTAGCGCAACTCGTCCGGCACGCGGGTCAGCAGCGCGTGTTCGGCGGCGGCCATCGCCTTTTTCTGCTGCCGGTCGTGTTCGCGGCGGTTTTCGTCGGGGCGTCCGGCCAGCACTTTCAGCTGGTCGAGCACGGCGTCGGGGGCCTCGATCCAGGTCGGATGGTAGGCGTCGAAATCCAGCTCGCGGTGGCCGTGGCGCTGCAGGAAGGTCTGGAACGCCTTGGCGAAGGCCGGGTAGTCGTGCAGCCGGGCGAGGAAGGCCTTGCTCGGCGTCGCCTGCAGGGCTTCATGCAGGGGCGGATGGTGGTGGATCAGCCTTGAGAGCGCCCACAGCTCGTTGTTGACCTGGGTGGTCTTGGTGTCGGTGCTGGCCAGCAGGCGGTCGAACAGGGCCTGCGCCTGTTGCTTGTCGCCGGTGACCATGTTCAGCAGCCGCTGCAGCAGCGCGTAGAGGCTGCGCTGGGTGAGCGAGATGGCGATGTTCGGCAGGAAATATTCGCGCCCCAGGTCGCGCACGCGCAGCACGTAGGCCCATTGTTCGGCCAGCGTCCTGGTGTCGAGCGGCTCGCGCATCAGCGCGCCGATGCCCAGCAGGTAAGTGTCGAGGTCGCGCATCCAGCGCAGCGGCAGTTCCTGCACCCAGGCGTATTGTTCGGCGATATGCGGCAGGGCTTCGCGCAGGGCGTCGAGATCGCTGAGGGCGGCGGTCGGCAGGCGGCCGCTGTACAGTTCGACGGCGTTCTGGTTGCCGTAGATGTAGCAGTCGCGCATGGCAAACCACTTGTCGCCGAAAGGCGGCAGGCCCATCAGTTCGAACGAATGGTTCAGCGAAGTGTGGAAGCCTTCCTCGACGAGATCCCAGGTCATCGGCGTAACGGCGTTCGGGAAACGCTCGGCGGACTCGTCGCGCGTCCAGCGCGCCGGAATGCGCGTGACCGCGCGCGATTGCAGCAGGTACAGCGCGCCGTCCTGGTAGGCCCATTCGATGTCCTGCGGGAACCCGAAGTGCCGTTCCGCCGCCAGCGCCAGCCGGGAAATGTCGGCGCATTGCGCATCGGCCAGCGCCGGCTGCGCGCGTTGCGCTGTGTCCAGAGCGATGCTCCGCGTGCCGTCGGCGGCGCCGACCAGCGCTTCGATTTTCTCGGCGATGTGCCGTTCGCGGACGGCGAAATCCTCGCGGCCGACGCGGTATTCGTCCACCGGCGCTTCGCCGGCCACCACGGTCTCGCCAAGGCCGAAGGCGGCATTGATCAGCACCTGGTCAAGCCTGCCCTGCACCGGGTCGATGGAAAAGGCCACGCCGGCGGCTTCCTGCGCTCCAACTTCGACCATGCGCTGGATGACCACGGCCATCGACGCGTCCAGGTGATCGACGCCGAGCCGCGCGCGGTAGGGCAGCACCCGTTCGTTCCACAGCGAGGCGTAGCAATCGCGCACGGCGGCGAGGATGGCCTCGACGCCGCGGATGTTCAGATAGGTGTCGTGCTGCCCGGCGAACGCCGCGCCCGGCAGATCCTCCAGCGTGCCGGACGAGCGCACGGCGACCGGCGCGGCATCGAGCCCGTGCGCCGGCAGCGCCTGCCGCAGCGTCTCCGCCAATGCCGCCGGCAAGGGCTGGTGCCGGATCAGCGCCTGGATCGCCGCGCTGGCGGCGGCGTGGTCATCGCCGTGCTGCCGCAGCAATTCGCCGATCCGCAGGTTGTGCGGCGCGATGAATGCGCGATAGGCGGCGCTGGCGACGACGATGCCCGGCGGCACGGGCAGGTGGTGCGAGGCCCTGGCCAGGTTGGCGCCCTTGCCGCCGCTGACGGACAGTTCAGCGGCCAGGGGCGAGGAGAAAGGGAGGATGAGGGGCTGGTCGGTGCTGGGCATGAGGGAGCTTTCCGGAGCGGGCAGAATGATCCCCGCATTGTACGACGCGCCACGCCCGCTTATGCCCCCGGCGCCTTGCGCAGATTGACGGTGTGGCTCCATTTTCCACCGAACTGCCCATCCGGCACGAAACCGCCCGCCGCGCCCAGCGCCAGCAGCGCATCGATGCTCAAATGGTCGGGGTCGCCCGCCAGTTCCGTCAGGGAGAGGACGCCGCCCTGGCGCAGCAGGCGGTGGAATTCGCGCAGATAGTGCGCCTGCCGGTCCACTTCGCCGATCACCGCGACGAGCACTATCCGGTCGAACGAGGCGTCGGCGAAAGGAAAGGCCGCGCCGTCGCAGCGGTGATAATCGACGGCGGCGAACGATCCGTGCGGTTGTTTTTGCGCGGCGCGGCCGATGCGCCGGCGGGCGCGGTCGAGCATTTCCTGCTGGATGTCGGCCAGCACCAGGCGGCCGCGCGAAAGCGCCCTGGCCAGGGGGATGCTGAAGTAGCCGGGCCCCGGCCCGACTTCGAGCACGTCCATCGTCTCGCGCAGGTCGAGCCTACGGATCAGCTCCCGCGCGGAGAAAATCAGGCCGCGTAAAGGGAAGAGCAGGGTGAAGGCCCACTGCGCGGGGAAAACGCCTTTCCCGGCAAAGCTCTTGTTCAACGGTAGTCCCTGTTCCACAGCCGTTTTTTCCCGGCTTGCGCGAACCCGCCACAGCACCAGCGCCGCCAGCAGGATGCCGGCCATCACGTCGATGCCGTAGTGGTAGCGCAGATAGACCGTGGCGATGACGATGGCCGCGACGACGGGAGTCAGCAGCAGCGTGGCGAGCCGGTAGCCGCCCGACAGAAAGAAGCCCCAGACGAAGACGCTGACGCCGCTGTGCAGGCTGGGGAAGACATCCATGCCGGTGATGCCCTGGGCGACGAGGCCGACCAGGAAGGCGGTCATCGGTCCGCCTTGCGGCGGGTAGGGAAAGGCGTCGGGGAAGGCCATGTACGGTCCGCCTGCCGGCACCAGCAGATAGCCCGCGAAACCGACGAGGTACATCAGCACGATGCCCTGCAGGAAGCGCTGCCCCTCCGGCGTGCGGCGCTTGACGGCGGCCCAGGCGATCGGCAGCAGCACGACGAAGTAGAAGGCGAAGTAGCCGGCCGAGAGAAGCTCCGACAGCCACGGCGCTTCCCAGGAAAAAACGTGTTCCGGCAGGCTGCGGCCGCCCCACAGCGCGCGGTCGAGGGCGAGCAGCGGCGCATCATAGGTCGTGCCGATCCAGAACAGCCGTATCGCCTTGAATAGCGGAAAGATCAGCCAGGAGGCGGCGAACAGCAGCACGCCGCGCCAGGGCGCCCAATCGCTTTGGTCAGAGCGGGTAAGCGCGTACAGCGCCAGCAGCCAGCCGGCCGCGCCGACCGGCACGGCGGCGCGCAGCAAGGCGTCCTGGCCGCGCCAGGCGGCGATGCCGCCAAGCGTCAGGATCAGCAGAAGTTCCAGCAGGAAAACACGGTTCAGCAGGCGCTGCGGCGATCTCGACGAATATGGCATGAATCGGGTGGAGGAAAAAATGCGGCGCTCATTTTAACCGCCGCCAGCCGATCCACGCCAATGCGGCGGCCAGCAGCATCCACCGGAGATAGAAGAAACCGATGACGATCAATACCGGCAGCCAGAACAGGGTGGCGCCGACACCGCCAAGCAGGCGGAAGAAAGTGATCGTATTGCGGCCGTCGGCCTTTTTCCCGGCCAGCCAGGCGGCGAGCAGGATGGGGCCGAGCACAACCGCGAACACGGCGACGAACGGCAGCGCCAGGGCGTCGCGCCAGTTCCGGCGGCGCGGCAGCGCAACGGCAGGCACGGGCGGCAGCGCGACGCCGGTTTCCCGGCGCTTGAAGGCCACGGCATAGGATTCGCCGTTCGCGGCGTCTGCCACGGCCAGCCGTTCCACCCGCTCGAAGGTGGGCATGTCCGGGCAGTCGGGCGATACGGCGTGCAGGGCGGCGGTGAGCGCGGCGTCGATTTTCGCTTCCCAGGCGTGTCTATCGTCGCTGCCCTGTGCCGGCAGTTCGACCGGTTTGCCGATCAGGATGTCGACGTCCGAGCGGAAACGGTCCGGCGCCTGGTAGAACAAGCCCATGGGAATGACTTCCAGCGGAATCCCTTCCGCCAGCAGCATGCGCACGATACGCGCCGTGCCGGGCTGGCAGGGCAGGGGGCGAGGCCCCCATTCGCTGCTGCCCTCGGGGAAAGTGCACAGGATGCCGCCCTGGCGCAGGTAGTCGCGGGCGGCGAGGATAGGATTGCCGTGCGATTGCCTGGCCATGTCGTAGCGCTCGCGGTCTTTGTCGCGCACCACGGGGATGCCGGTGAACATCAGCCGCAGCAGCCAGAACCGCAGCAGCTGCGCCGACAGCAGGAATTTTGCCCGCGGGAAGGCGGCCAGCGCGAGATAACCGTCGATGGCGCCGTTGCGGTGGCTGCACAGGATCAATTGATGCGGTTTTTGCTGAACTTTCGCGCCGACGACGCGGATGTGGCGGAAGTAGAAGGTGCGCAACAGCCAGGCGAGCGCGATGTGCCAGAGGCTGGGGGCGGTTTCAGGGTCGGCTGCGGCCTGTCGATGGGCCTGGGTCATGCTGGTCGATGGACGCTCCATGGCGGGCGTTCCATGAAACTGCGTGGTTGTCGTCATTGTTTTTTTCCTCCCGATCGGGTGCCAGCGCCATGCGTGCTGGCCAGGATGGCCGTTGCCGGCCGAATTTCATGTTCCGGCGTTTACAGCAGGCCGGCGATGGCGATTAGTGTTCCGTAGCTCTCCAAGATATGGGCAAAAGACTTAAAAGTTCCAGATTCTAAGCTATTCGAAGGAAAATGGGCTGATCTATTCGATCAGGCCCTGTGCCCTCAGCAGACCGAATGCAGCAACGGTGGTGGCATCCTGTATGACGCCGCCGGTCACCATGGCCGTGAATTCGGCAAGAGAAAACGGCCTGCTGATCAACCCCTGTTCCTCGATGCCGAGGGATTGCGCGCCCGGACATAGATCCGTGGCCAGAAAAATGTCGTAATACTGCGTCGAGTACCCCGGCGCGAGGGCCAGGCGGCCGATATGCCGCATCGTTTTGGCGGAAAGCCCGGTTTCCTCCAGCAGCTCGGTCGTCGCAATCTCCCATGGCGTGGCGTCTTCCCGGGTTTCGAGGCTGCCCTGCGGCAGTTCCCAGAAACGCTTGCCGAGCGGGTAGCGGTATTGTTCGACGAGATGGATGAGGCCGTCCTCGATCGGCGCGATGACGGCAAAATCGGGCTTGTCCACGACGCTGAAAAAGGCTTCGGACCCATCCCGGCGCCGAATATGGTCTTCCCTGAGCCGCATCCAGGGGTTGTTGTAAACCAGCCGGCTTTCAAGGCATTCGATTTCCCTGCCGTTTCCCGACATGTCGTTCCGCCGGCCGGTCACGGAATTTCCGTGCGGCCGGCGCGGATCTCGTCTTCCAGCTTTTGCAGCAGGTCGGCGATGGCGCTTTGCGTGTGGCAGGCGGTGACGATCCTGGCGAGCTCCCTGACCTCCGGCAGCGCGCTTTCCGGCGCGGCGGGGATGTCGGCCTCCTGCAGCATTTCGATGTCGTTGAAGTAGTCGCCGATGGCCACCACGCAGCGCGCCTTCGGCTCCAGGATTTCCTTCAGCCGGCGCAGTGCCGAGCCTTTGTTGACGCCTGCTGCAGTAAACTCGAAATAATGTTGCGCCGAACGCATGCTGTGGGCGTGGGGGTTGAGCGGGTCCTCGTCGAGCATGGTCTTGATGGCGTCGAGATTTTCGCCCTGGCGGCTGTAGAAAATGACCTTGAGCCAGGCGGCGGGGATCTCTTCGAGCGGCTTCTCTTCGAAATGCTGCCCTTCCTTTATGGCCACGGGATCGGGCGCGGCGGTCGGATTGACCTGGTAGAAGGGGCCGCCGGGGAAAACCTGCACGTTGATGGCCGGAAACCGGGCCATGACCTTGCGGATGAAAGCTTGCGACAAGGGGCCGTCGAGCAGGGCCCTGTGGATGAACTTCTGCTTGCCCCAGTCGTAAATCGCCGCGCCGTTGTAGAGTATCCACGGTGAGCTGAGCGGCAGGTCGCCGATGTAAGGCACCACGTTCAGTTCCGTGCGCCCGGTGGCGCCGGAGAAGCGCCCGCCCTCGGCGATGAAGGATTGCACGGCGCGGACGTTTTCGTCCGATACCTGAGAGTTGCGGTCGATCAGCGTGCCGTCGAAATCGGATACCAGGAAGTAGCCGTCGAAAATTCCCATTTTTGCCTCGTCCTTTACAGGGTGACGTCCTTGCTGCCCGAGAGTTTGAAAAAGATGAACAGCGAGACGATCGTGGTTACCGTCAGGATGGCGGACAGCGCCGCCGCCGTGCCGTAGCTGGCGCGGATGACTTCGGAGTATATCGAGACGGACATGGTGCGCGTCCCTCCGGTGTACAGGATGACCGAGGCGGACAGCTCGTTGATCACGGTGATCCAGCTGAGGATGGCGCCGGCCAGCACGCCGGGCAGCATCATGATGGCGGTGATCTTGAAGAAGGTGCGCATCGGCGAGCAGCCGAGGCTGATGGACGCCTCCTCGACGCTCGGGCTGATCTGGTAGAGGATCGCCGCGCTCGAACGCAAGGTGTAGGGCAGCCGCCGCACCACGTAGGCGATGATCATGATCGCCGCCGAGCCGCTCAGCACCAGCGGCGGCTTGTTGAACGCCAGCAGCAGCGTGATGCCGAGCACCGACCCCGGAATGATGTAGGGGAACATGGTGAAGGTATCGATGATCGAGGTGATGAGACTGCGCCGGCGCGTGGACAGGTAGGCGATGAACATGCCCAGCAGGATGATGGCGGCGATGGCGATCAAGCCGAACACGTAGGTGTTGAAGATGGCGGTGCCGAGCTTGTCGAAGACCGTGCGGTAGCTGTCGAGCGAGAAGCCGGGCATGAACACCACGCCGTTGGTGTTGAGGAAGGAAGTGTAGGTGACGGTGATCTGCGGAATGATCGACAGGAATACCAGCACGTAGATGAAAACGTGGGCCAGGAGGTTCTGCGCCACCGGCAGGTCCTTGGGCTTCATCGGGCGCAGCGCGCTCATGGTGTAGGACTTCCTGTTGACGGCGTATTTCTGCCCGAGAAAGATGACGCAGGTGATGACCACCATGATGGCCGCCAGCGCGGCGGCGAAATTGGCCTGTCCGCCCATTTCGCTGACGAATTCCGAATAGATCAGCACCGGCATGACGGTGAAGCCTTCGCCGATCAGCATCGGCGTACCGAAATCCGCCAGCGCGTTCATGAACACCAGCAGCGAGCCGGCCAGCACCGTCGGCGTGATGAGCGGCAGGATGATGGTGAACACCTTCTTGACCGGCGTGCAGCCCAGGCTCTCGGCCGCTTCGGAAAGCGACACGTCGATGTTCTTGAGCGCGCCGGAGACGTAGAGGTAGATGAAGGGATAGAGCTTGAGCGTCAACACCAGCAGGATGCCGGAAAAGCCGTAGATCGTCGGCAGCTCGATGCCCAGGTTTTCGGCGAAGAACTTCGTCACCACGCCGCTGCGCCCGCACAGCAGAATCCAGGAATAGGCGCCGATGAACGGCGGCGAGAGCATCGAGATGATGATCAGCGTGTCCAGCAGGCGCTTGCCGCGGATGGTGAACGCCGAGGTGAGGTAGGCCATCGGCGCGCCGATCAGCACGGCCAGGATGGTCACGCAGAAGGTGACGCTGAAGCTGTTCCACAGCGTCCGGTAGTAATAGCGCTTGCGGAAGAAGGCGGCGAAATTCTCCAGCGTGTATTGGCCGGTCTCGGCGTCGACGAAACCGCTGGCGAACAGGGCGAAGAGCGGATAGACCAGGAAGATGGCGAACAGCACCGTGATGACGGCCGTCGCCCAGAACCAGAAGTCGTAGCGCGGCGCGGCGAATTTCATGGCGCGACTCCGTGCATCAGGCTGTCGCCGCCTACGGTGAAGACGTTGATTTTCTCCGGATTGACTTCAAGGTGGATCGTCTCGCCGGTCTTGTGCAGCCTCTTGGCCATGCCGATGTCCTGGGAGAATTCGATGGACGCCTGGTCGGCTCGCAGGCGGGCCGTATCAAAGGCCAGTTCGTAGTTTACGTAGCGGCCGAGGAAGGTCGTCTTGGTGATGCGTGCGGAGAGCCCCCTGCCTTCGCCGGAGAGAATGAATTCCTCCGGCCGCACGCCGGTGATCACGGCCCCGGCGGGCGCATCCGGGCGCACCAGGCCGCCCATGTTGACGGCGTATTCCGGGGTGAAGCGCAGTTCCTGGCCGGCCAGCGTGGTGTCGAACAGGTTCGAATGGCCGATGAACGAGGCCACGAAGGTGTTGATCGGGCGCGAGTAGATGACCTGCGGCGCGTCGGTCTGCTGGATCACGCCCTCGCGCATGACGGCGATGCGGTCGGAGATGCACAGGGCTTCTTCCTGGTCGTGCGTGACATAGACGGTGGTGATGCCGACCTTGTTCTGGATGTCGCGGATGGCGCCGCGCATTTCCACGCGCAGCTTGGCGTCGAGGTTGGAGAGCGGCTCGTCCATCAGCAGCACGCTGGGGTGCACGACGATCGCCCGCGCCAGCGCCACGCGCTGCTGCTGCCCGCCGGAAAGGCGCTCGGGCAGCCGGTCCTGGTATTCCTCGATGCGCACGGTCTTGAGGATCTGTTCGACGCGCGCCTGCGCCTCGTTTTTCGCCAGATCGCGGAACTGCAGGCCGTACTCGACGTTCTTGCGCACGTTCATGTGCGGGAAGATGGCGTAGTTCTGGAACACCATGCCGATGTTGCGCTGGTGCGCCGGAATGGCGTTGATGACCTTGTCGTCGAAGCTGATGGTGCCGCCCTCGATGCTGTTGAAGCCGGCGATCATCCGCAACAGCGTAGTTTTGCCGCAGCCGGATGGGCCGAGCAGGGTGAACAGCTCGCCATTCTCGATATTTACGGAAAGATCGGGAATGATGGTGGTCTCCCCGTATTTCTTGACGACATTACGCACACGAATCGATACGCTCACGAAAACCTCACGCGCTAAAAGAAAACGCCTTGCCGTATTCCGTCAAGGCGTCAATCCGATAATGACTTGGAAATTTGTTTTCCCGTGCCTGCGCTGTGTATCAGGCCCGGGACCGGAAACGGAAAACGATATTACTGGCTGGTATAAATGTCCTTGAACTTTTCAAGCCAGGCCCGCTTGCTCTTTTCCACGACGGCGGTATCGTCCTTGACCTGCTTGATCTGATCCATCGGCAGCAGGCCCTCGCCGGGAGGCACGTCCTTGCGGACCGAGCGGCGGTTGAGCTGGGTGGCGATCAGGCTCTGCGTTTCCTTGCTGGAAACGAAATCGATGAACTTCTTGGCGTTTTCCAGGTTCTTGGCGCCCTTGATGATGGCCGCGCCGTCCGGCTTGGTGATGACGCCTTCCTTCATGTACACCAGCTTCACCGGCGCCTTGGATTTCACGTAGTTCGCCCCGCCTTCCTCGAAGGTCAGGCCGACCGTGTATTCGCCGTCGCCGACGCCCTTGTAGACCGCGGCCGAACCGGAAAGGAGCTTGCCGCCGAGATTCTTGGAGAACGCCGTCACGTAATCCCAGCCTTTTTCAGGGTCGCCGTTACCCATGTCATAGAGCATATTGACCAGGTGTTCGAAGGACGACGAGGATTTCGACGGGTCGGCGTGGGCGATCTTGCCCTTGAGCGCCGGGTTGAGCAGATCCTGGTAGCCCTCGACCTTGATGTCGCCGATCAGTTTGGTGTTGACCATCAGCACGCTGGGAACGAGGGTGAATGGCGTGATCTTGTTGTCGGCGACCTTGATTTCATCGAAGAACGAGGCGGCTTCGGGGGAATTGTAGGCTTCGAAATATTTCTTGAGCGGGTCCAGATTGGAAATGGTGCCGCCCCACATGACGTCGGCCAGCGGATTGGACGATTCGGCCTCGATGCGCTTCAGGAGTTCGCCGGTCCCGGCGGCCACCACTTCGGTCTTGATGCCCGTGCTGGCCTCGAATTTCTTGACGATGGGGTCAATGAAAACCAGCGGGTGCGGGCAATAAACCACCAGTTTCTTGGAATCCTGCGCCTGGGCCGGACCCGCGATGCCTAAAGTTATGGCCAACACCGAGGAGCATAACGCGAAAATTGTTTTTTTCATGATCGTCTTCCACGAGAATGATTGAAAATATGCAAGTTCTGTCTGTTACGATTTTCTTAAATATCGGGAAAGCCCAAGTAGGATAATATGCGCGTCGTAGGTACAACCTACGGCATATGGGACCACTCGACGCAGGTACGATACCACGTATCCGCAAGCCGTGGATACGGGTACTGCATACCGGCAGCCGCCGATTCATACAATCTAGTACGTGATTCGATGCCAGTCCAGAGGAGGACGAGCTATGAAGGAGTGGTCGGTTGCAGGCATCCTGGCGATGCTGATGTGCTTTGGTGTCCCGGATCGCGAAGCGCATGCCGAGACCCTGCTGCTGGAAGGGAAAATCGGCGCTACGCCGGTCGTCATGGAAATCGACACGGCTTATGGCGGCAGCGAGAATCCGGGGGCCGTCGCCGGCCGCTACTTTCACCGCAACGCCCATCTGGACATTCCGCTCATGGGCGAAAAATCCGGCGACGGCTACATCGTTTACGAGGGGAGCCGGAAGGATTACGGGGACGAGAAGAAAATACCGCTGTTGCCCCAGATCGTCCTGCGCGGACAGGGCAACGAGTGGCAGGGCGAACGGCATGCCAAGGGCAAAAAAACGGCAATGCCGGTCATCCTGCGCCAAATTTCGCTTCCCTTGCCGTTAAGGCAGGGCGACGGTGAATTCCTGAACAAGCTGCGCATCGAGTCGCCCTACCAGTATCTGCTGCTCGACGGGGTGGCGCTCAAGCGCCACCACAAGCAGACCTTCATGGGCTATGCCCTGCAATGGTGGCGGGAGCCGATAAGCGGCATCCTGTCGTTTACCGTGACGGGCGGTTACGACGAAGCGACGCGCGAGCGGCTCAACCGGGTGCTGCTCGACCGGCTGTGGGAGGATGTCAGCGACTATCACAGCTGCCGCTCAGGGATGGTCAGCCAGTGGCGGGCCGATCTCGTCCGCGCCGACTACCAGGTGGCGATCGCGCCGACCTTCCTGAACCGCGACGTGCTGAGCGTGAGGCATTTCGTCAGTTACGACTGCGGCGGCGCGCATCCCGACTTTTACATGGCGGGCATGAACATCAGCGCCGCCGACGGCAGCAGCCTGGTGCTGGAGGACGTTCTCTGGCTGGGAGCGGGGCAGCCGGCATGGCAGCGGGATGCCGACGTCCTGCTCACGGGCAAGGAGGATGCCGCCTACCGGCGTTATGAAAAGGAAACCCTGGCGCCATGGCTGGTGGGAACGCTGAAAAGGCTCTATCCCGAGCACTTCGTTCCGGACGGGGCGAACAAGGATGGCTGCGATTATTCCAGCGCCGACGTCTGGAGCGTGGCCTCCCTGTCGAGCGGCTGGCATCTGACGCGTTCCGGCATCCGCTTCGGCGCTTCCTTCCCGCGTTTCCAGCGATCCTGCGACAATCCCGCCTGGGCCGTCATCCCCTGGCGCGTCGCCAAGCAGCATCCGGGAATGCGGCAGCTGGACCTGCCGTGAAGGGAATAGCGGTTTCAGAGGCGTAGCAAAATGATCTGGTCGTTATTTTCCCGCCTGCGGCCCAAGGAAAAAGGCATGAAAGCCGAACTGATTTCGTACTTTGGACGGCAGGCCGTCAATCTGGAAAACGACAGCATACGCACCGTCATCGACTCGCTCGGCGGCATGATGCCCGAGTTCAGCCTGAAGCGCGGCCGGGGCGGCGTCAACGCGCATTGGATTCCCGACTTCCGCGGCAATTCCGGCGAAGCTTTCGACCCGGCCCGGCACGGCGGCTACTGGAAATCGAAGCTGCTCTACCAGATTGCCGGCGATTTCCCGTGCAGCCCCAATTTCGGCGGCGATTGCGTGGTGGACGGCGTGGCCTTGCCCGCGCACGGGTGGACGGCCAACGAGGCGTGGACGGTGGATGCCTGCGGCCTCTCTCCGGACGGCTCGACGGCTTATGCCCGGCATTCGCTGCGCAGCCCGGACGCCGGGATGCCGCTCTCATGGACGAAGTGCGACATGGTCCTCGCCGGGCAGCCGGCCTATTACTCGGTGATGCGCGTGCGCAATACCGGGGATGTGCCCGTCGCCATCAACCTGACCCGGCACAATACCGTCGGCGCGCCGTTCCTGCAGGCAGGGTGCAAAATCAGCCTGTGCGCCGACCGTTTCAAGGTGGCGCCGGAAGGCACGGAATTCGAGCGGACGGGGCGCTTGTGGCCGGGCGCGGAGTTCGCGGACCTGCGCCAGGCGCCGCTTTGGGAAGATAGCGGCGCAACGGCCGATCTGACGACGGTGCCCGGCATGATCGGGGCGACGGATTTCGTGACCGGCGCGATCCCGCTGAATCTCTCCACTGGCTGGAGCTGCGTCGTCAATCCCGTGCTGGGCCTCGCTTACGTCTGCTTTTTCCCGGGGCCGGCGGCGCTGCCGGATGGCGAAGTGGCGCTGAGTTTCAACGACCTGTGGATGCAATACGGCGGCCGGAAATATACGCCATGGTCGCTGAACGACGGAGGCTCGGACCGCACGTTCTGCCTGGGAACGGAAAACGGCGTCGGCGCGTTCGCCAGCGGCCTCGCTTATGCGCGCGAGAACCCGCAGGTGCTCGGGCGGCCGACCATGGTGACGATCCCGGCCGGAGGCGAGCGCAAGCTCTGCTACGGCACGGCCATCATCGAGCTTACCCGCGATTCGCTGCTGGAACGGGTGACGTCGGTCAAGGCCGACGAGGGTTGCCTCGTCATCGGGAGCACGCGCATTGCCCAGTATGTGAAGATGGATGCGCACTTCGAGCGCGTGCGGAAGTTCGAAAGCGAGTTCCGTTGAGAAAACCGCCGAGGCTGGCCTGATCAAAGCGGCAAAGGCGCCATTGCGTTTGCAGGCGACGGGAAATCCATATTAAATATGGCTATCCGTACAATGGGGCAGACATGGGAAAAAAGAAAAAGACTTTGCCGAAAAACTTCGGCGAATTGGTGGAAGCCGGCGACCTTGCCGTTCTGAAGGCGGTTTTCGATTCGTGCGAATGGGATGCGCGCGGCGGCTATTCCAAGGAAACGGCGCTGAGCTTCTTCAAGATACCGGACGAACTGGTCCGCTGGCTGGTGGAGCAGGGGGCCGACATCAAAGCGGCCAATACCTATAGCCGGACGGCGCTGCACGAGCAGGCCGAGTACTGGTGCGGGAACGTCGGGCTGCTGATCGAGCTGGGGGCGGATATCGACGCCCTCGACTACCAGAACCACACGCCGCTGCACATGGCCGCCGGCCGTTACAGAACCGAAGCCGTCAAGACGCTGCTGGCCCACGGGGCCAACATCCTGGCGCAGAACAAGATGGGGCACACGCCTCTGGCGCATGCGCTGGCCCGCTGCCAGAACGCCGACATCGAGCCGATGGCCGAGATTGCCGATATATTGCTGGCAGCCGGAACGCCCGTGACGCCGGACATGGCCGAATCGGTCGCGCGCATCGGCAAGAGTTTCGAGTTCCACCGGGAAAACTTCAACAAGGATTCGCTGGCCGCCACCGACGCCGCGTTGAGCCGCCTGTATCAAGTCTTCGGCGTCGCCCCCGAGGCGAAGCGGCAGATGCACGATGGCGTTTCACCGATTATCCCTACCGCATCGGGCTGGCAGGCGCAGCATCACGAGCTGTGGAATCTGCTGATTCCGTCCCAGGGCAGCGCCAGCACCGTGCAGGGCGAAGTCATCCGCATTACCGGCAAGGTCTCCCGCGAGATCCTCGGCAACGGCGGCTGCAACTGGGACAAGGATTTCAAGAAGATGCTCGACGCCCTGCTGCGGCACCTCGCCTCCGGAACGCCGCTCGATGCGGCCTCGCTTCAGGAAGCCGCTACGCTCGTCAAACGGATCTACAACGGCGACGGCGACGATGAAACCGACCGCCTGTGCGATCTGGCCGTGCAGTGGGTCCGGCGCAATCCCGGTCCGGTCGGACTCGGGAAGCCCGATTACAGGCGCTGATTTTTGCGCTTGATAAAAAGAACAAGCCTGGAGAAAAATGGACACGAACCAACTCCCCGAGTGGGATAACTATGCCGACACCGCCGCCCCATCGGCGGATCCCGATAAAGTCGAGCGGCCGCCCCTGACGGGGAAAAACCGCCATGTCCCGGAGGGGCTGTACGACCAGCCGTGGGACCATGTCGGCGATGCCTACGGGAAGGCGACGCTGACGCCGTACTATATCGAGGCGCTCACCAGCGACGACGCTGGGGACGTGCATTTTGGCACCTACGGGCTTTACAGCGCCACCACGCACCAGGGGTCGGTGTACAAGTCGTCGCAGATGGCGGTTCCATTCCTGGCCGATCTGTTGACGCTCGACAGCGACGCCGCCGAAATGGCCTGCCATTTCCTCGCGCGCATCGCCCTGGGGGAAAGCCACTTCATCCGCAGCCCGGCCTATTTCTACAAGACGAAGTATTACGGCAGCGTGAAGAAATGCCAGAAGGAGATTCTCGCCTATTACGGCCGAACCGCTTCGCTCGAAGCGATGCGCTTGCTTTGCTTTTTGCCCAAGGCGCTCCCGGACCGTATCGATTTTTCGTATGCCACGGCGCTTTCAATCGAAAAGGGGAACGAGAGGCTGGCGTACATCCGCCAGGCCTCCGCGCTGATGGCGCAGGGCTTTCTCGCCGCCGAGCGGAATTTCGGCAGCAAGGGATATCCGCTGTATGCCGCGCAGATCGATCCCTCCGCTCTGCGGGTTTCGGCGCATGCCGCCGAGGCCGGGGAACTGATGGAGAAAAGCCCGTCGCTCCTGGTGCGCGGCTGCGCCGCCGTCTGCCTCGTTTTCACCGGCATCGTCGACCGCGGAATTCTCGAACTGCTCGCTTTTCTGGGCGAGGGGGCGCTGGACGGCGTGCCATGGGTCTGGGATGAGAGCTTCTCGTCGATGGCCAAGAAAGCCTGGTTCTTTGCCTCCGACCTCGATACGCTGGCGGAAACGGATCGCTTTCCCACGCTGGATTACACGAGCAAAACCAAGGAAGGCGTCGAGACCAAACACTATTCCCAGACCGAAGTGCTGACCGAGGCGGTTTGCCGCGCATTCCCCTACAAATACACCGACAAGAAGGAGGAACTGCCTTCCCTGCTGCCCACGGAGCTTTCCGAAATACAGAAAAAGATCCTGCGGCGAGTGCTCGAGGCGGCCCCCTTGCTGTTCGGCAGCTATACGATCACCGGACTGAACCTGCCGCAAACCACCGAGGCGGCAAAGCGCTGGCTGGGGGAAAGTGGCGAGATCCTCTGCGCCGCGCCGGATGGGCGGCCATTGTGGTTCCTGCTGGAGCAGAGCTTGCTGCACGATGCGCCCGGCGATGCGCTGCACGCCCTCGCGCAGTTCGACGTCTGGCAGATGCTGGGCGAACTTTACAAGCCATGGGGACTTTCCAGGGGCCATGAGCGCTGCACACTGAACATAAAGCACTACAGCGAAAAGGTGACCGCCGCGCGCGAGACGGCTCTGCAATCGATGCTCGCCAATGCACTGGCCGGATACACTGAACGCATAATGCCGTTCCTGGACGGCTGGCTGGAAGAAATAAAAAATTTCACCGCTCCGAGCGATTGGGGCTCGAAAACGCCCGCGCAGCGGATCGGCATCGGCCTGCTGGCGCTGGCCCGCGCCGGCACATTGGAGGAAAAATACTATCCGCTCGTGCGGCCGTACCATAACTATCCGGAATATTCGGCTTTCCCGCCGGTGCTGCTGAAAGAAGTCCTGCAACACACATCAGCGGCGCACCGGGAGAAAATCGAGGCCGAGTTCCGCATAAAATGACTGGCGGGAAATTGTGCGCAAAGTCTGCGCCAACCCGAAATCGGATCATGGGAGAAAACGAAATGGATAAAGAACAGTTCTGGAACATCATCGACGAAGCGCGGGAAAAATCCGGCGGCTGGGAGGAGATGCGCGAGCCGTTGATCGACGGGCTATCGGCGCTCGCCGTTCCCGATCTCATGAAATGGAAACAGATCTTCGACGAGTACCAGCACCTTTCCTACAAAAACAAACTTTGGGCCGCCGCTTACGTCATCAACGGCGGCTGTTCGGACGACGGATTCGACTACTTCCGGGGCTGGCTGACGGCGCAGGGCAAAACCATATTCCTGAACGCGCTCCATGACCCCGATTCGCTGGCAGAGGTGGAGTCCTGCGAGGGCGACGTGGAGTTCGAGGACATGCTGGGCGTCGCCGGGGAGGCGTATTTCAAAAAACTGGGAATCGACCGCGACTACCGCCGCTTTTACGAGGAACTGCAAAAGTATCCATTGTCCGAAACCGAGAAATCGGAAATCGCCGCGGAAATAAACTATGCCGACGATATCGATGCCGATTGGGACGACGAGGACGAAGAGAGCCTGAACGAATGGCTGCCGAAACTTTGCGACGCGTTCGACTGGTGATTTGCAGAGAACGGAACGAGGGCGGGGGAGCCATGTACATCAAGGAGTACTGGGGAAATTACATCGGCGGCACCGACGACAGCCTGAACCTCGTGGCCTACCTTGAGGACAAGCAGAAGAAGGAGCTTTCCCTCTCGGAAATTTTCGCCGACCTGGGGTTGAACAAACTGGCGGGGGATTTCACGAAAACCGCCGTGCCGCTGGAATTCACCCATTCCAACGGGGTTTGCACGGACTTTCACTTCGCCATCGATGTAGTGACCGATCTGGCGGCGCTGCTGCTGGAGAGCAAAAAAAGCGGCGGCGTGAATCTCCATGACCTGGACGAATACGACACCCCGGATTTCGTCGTGCGCATCACCGCCACGCCGGAAGAGCGCGAGCTGATGAACCGGACATTGCGGCACTTTGCAACGGACCCCTTGAGCTATGACTTGAGCGAACTGGTGCCGGAGGGGGATATGCGGGAGATGGCGGAAATATGCGAGAGGCTGAGGCGGGAGCTGGAACAATCCGCGTAGGGTAATTCCGCTGCAGCCAAGTCTCTTGGCAGCAATTCGGGTGGACACGGCAACAACAATCGAAGAGGCATCATGGCGTTATTTGATTTCCTTGAGCACAAGCTGACGATCGGCGTCATCAAAAACAAACTCAAAAAGCTGGAGTCGCTGGATGCCGACCGGCGGATTTTCGGCGCCGAATCACATCGATACAAAATCAATCCGGCAATGGCGGATGAGCGGATCGACGCATTCGAGAAGCGGTTTTCCGTAAAAATTCCAGTGGAATACAGGCTCTACCTGCAAAAAATCGGCGACGGCGGGGTGGGGCCTTTTTACGGGCTTTACGAGTTGGAATACAACGACGACCAGTCCCCCGACCCGGCAAAGGTTTTTGAGTATGTTCGGCAGAAGCCATTCCGGGTGGCGGATTTCTATGATTCGATTCCGGACGATATATCCGAGGACGATCACGAAAGAATGCTGGAGGACGTTTACGAAACCGCCACCAGGGGCTTGATCTTTCTGGCCACGGAAGGATGTGGAATCTACAGCGTGCTGGTGGTGAACGGCAAGGAGCACGGGAATGTCTGGCATTACGACCTTGCCAACGATGCAGGGATTTTCCCCCTGCGAACTCCCGACAGCGGCAAGCCGATGCGTTTTTTCGAGTGGTACGAGACATGGCTGGACAGATCCATCGACAGCCTGAAAACGGGGAAGGACGGTCTGTCGAGTTATGCCGAATTCATTGACGGCGATTGACGGCGTTGCCGGCTACTCGGCCATTGCTGCCGTTGGTTACGCTGTCGGCATCGGACAGTGGTAGAACGAGAACCTGCCATTCAGCCTTCGATGTCCCTGAATGGCAGCTTCCTCATTCAGCGAATTCGTGCTCCAGCCTTTATCGGTCGTTCGATGCCTTGAAGAACTTGACTCCCTACGGCCAGTGAGCGGATAGTTCGCTTTCGAACAATGGCCTGACCACTTAACTCACATGGCACTTCTAACAGACCTTCTTGTCGCATCGCCAATCGATGCAAATGACATCTTTAGTCGTTACCCCCAATCCAAAGAATGGCCGGCGCTTGAACTGAAGGGGATGGACAATATCAAGCTTGCCGCTCTCCTTCGTGCATTAGATGAGGACCAGGACGCGCTCGCGCTGGAAGGGGAAGAGTGCATCGCTGCGTCAGCCTCTGGTGGCCCTTGGGTATTTGTCCTGCCTGATACCTTCGTTGTTCGGTTAGCAACGCACAGGAGCGACGAGACAAATTCCATTGCAAGTAGCTGGGCCGAGGATGAAGAGCTTGCTTTCGATGGCTGGACTGCCGAAGACGTCGCCCCTGCGGTAAATCTGCTTCGTTCTCACGCGCAGCTTGCCATGGAGAGCAATAAGAGCCTAATTCTGTGGATGTCGTTGTAGCCGGGGGCGACTGCGAGTTGCTCGCTATGCCTTTCTGCTGACTCCACGCGACAGGCCGCTCAGATGAAGGAGGCGAGGCTCAAGTGCATTCGCTAACTCGACAGTCGGCTTGTGGTCGACAGTGGCGGTTCGAGAAAAAACCTGAGAACTGTCATTCAGCATTCCGTCCAGTTTATCAGGCGGCAGCTTTATGGCAACGTGTTAAATGGAAGAAACCGGCCAGAAGCGGCCATTGAGGATTTCCCCCGAGAGCGGTCGTTCCAGCAGGCTTTCTCGCGTCCGTATTATTGGAGTTGTTATACGGTTCCTGTCAACCAAACCTTCTTGTTGGATAATGGATTTGGCATGCATAATGGGTGCATGTATATCAATCCATATACGGATTCGGTGGGTCCATTTAATAACTATTGCGCGCCAACCAATGAGCAGCTATGCGAACAATAATCTCTCAAGTAGCATTTCTCACCTTACTCATTTTCTGGACGCAGCCGGCGTTGGCACAGCAAGGTAGCGCCGAGGCGAGCTGTACTCAGCAATCTTCCGCTCTCAGAGCCCAAATCTCGGCCGCCACGAACCTTTCCGCACCAACAAAGCAAATACTGAATCTTCTGAATGACCCTGCAGTCTGCCGTTGCGTAGGTCAGAAATTCCGACGGCCGCTAGACAGCTCAGACGACACCGCTGTAGCCTATTTTCGAGTTCACGCTGAATGCATGATTGCATGGACAAATACCCAGTTCCCTCAGCAATGTCCGACCATCTACCAGCAGCTTCTACCTCTGATGGGGCACAAGGTCCCGTCCGATGAGTTGGTCAACAGCTCCTGCGATTGCGTTGTCCACCGTTTTCGGGAAACTCTAAGTGCAGACGTAATCGCAAAACACAATTTGCGAGTGCTGCAATATCAAAGAGCGCTAGAAGTAGACAAGCGCTCTGGAACATCTACTGCGTCGTCAATCGATATGTCGAATGACCCAATGCGGAGCGCCCTTCTGGCTGTTCGGGGGTGCATTCCAAAGTCTCCACTCCAGTGAAATGATGCCGAACTCTTCAAGCAAGCCAGCGACTATGTTAGGTTCATAGGCGTCCAAAGTGGAAGAGGCTGGGCCGCAGGCACATCGGTGCCAGCCGCAGGCGGCGTATTCAATAACCGGCCAGGCCACATGCACATCATTGGCTTAGCTGCATTCGCAGCAGTAGAAGAATCAACCGCTGTCTACATGTACTATGTCTTTGGCGGCACAACAAGTCGCGGCTCACTATACGAGTTTTCTGAATCGACAGGTTGCTTGAAATGCACAAAAAACCTTTGGCTGTCATAGCGTCTAGCCCCGTCCTGTTCAACCGGTCGGCCAGTTCAGCTGTAGGCCAAGTTCGGGCTCGACGCAGCACCGGACGGTCGGCTTCTGCTCAGTGGCGTATTGCCCGCAGCCGGCACCTAACTCGCTCATGTCGAACGTTGAACGTCGGCTTTCCAAAATGGGCTACTTCCGCTTTGGGTCGGCAGCACGAATTCGCTGAATGAGGAAGCTGCCATTCAGGGACATCGAAGGCTGAATGGCAGGTTCTCGTCCTACCACTGTCCGATGCCGACAGCGTAACCAACGGCAGCAATGGCCGATCAACTGCCCCGGAGCGTACCGATCAAATCAGCAGGGTGATCACGAGAGCTAGAATAGGCGCTCAAGAGTGACCATCATCACAAAGGCTTCAACATCACGAATTTCAGGTGCGCATGTTCGTCGGGGCGTAGCGTGGCCTGCTGGTAGCGGATGTCGCCGCGCACGGGGTGGAGGAAGCGGCGTTCGCCGCCCTGCCGTTCGAGCACGTCGTGCTGGTTCCAGAAGCGCGTGAAATCGGCGCTGGCGTTCGAGAGTTCCTCGATCAGGCGCTGCAGTCCGGGTTCTTCCAGGTAATGGCGGCAGTCGGCGCGGAATTCGGCGGCGATGCGTCGGGCGCGGACTTCCCAGTCGGCGATCAATGTGCGCGAGGCGGGCGACTGGAAGACGAAGCGCAGAAGATTGGGGGTCGGGTCGCCGGCGGATCTCGGCGTGTCGAGCCAGCCAGTGAACAATTCGGCGGCGGCGGCGTTCCAGCCGAGCATGTCCCAGTAGTGTCCCATCAGGTAGGCCGGCACCCGCACGTCGTCGAGCAGGTCGAGCAGCGGCGGCGGGACTTCGTCGCTTTCGGTCTGGTGGCCCTGCGGGTCGCGCCGGTCGGCGATCTCGAAAAGGTAGGCGCGTTCGCCGCGTGTGAGGCGCAGGGAGGCCGCCAGGCGGGCCAGGGCCTCGGCCGAGATATTGACCTCGCGGCCCTGTTCGATCCAGGTGTACCACGTCGGGCTGATGCCGATGAGCTGGGCCATTTCCTCGCGCCGCAGGCCGGCCGTGCGCCGCCGGTTGCCGGCGGGGAAGCCGTAGTCCGCCGGCTGGCTGCGCCCGCGGATGGTTTGCAGGAAGGCGCCGAGTTCCTTGCGGCGCACGCTGGCGGCTTCGCTTTTCATGAGCGTCCTTTTCTGTCAGGCTGTTAGTGTTAATAATAGTATAACTACTCGTCTTGTCAGGGTATATAAAGTGCCGATAATAGTATTCCATGTGCGATTCCGGTGAGCGTTTTCGCGCGCCTGTCGATGATTCCGGCAACGGCATTGGCAGTATTCATGGCTTTTTTGCAAGGAGATCAACGATGGCCGGCAAGACCCTTTACGACAAATTGTGGGACAGCCACATCGTCCGCCAGGAAGAGGACGGCACCTGTCTGCTTTACATCGATCGCCACCTCGTGCACGAGGTGACCAGCCCGCAAGCCTTCGAGGGCCTGCGCCTGGCCGGGCGCCGCGCGTGGCGCAATACGTCCGTGGTGGCGGTGGCCGACCACAACACGCCCACGAACCATTGGGACCGCGGCATCGAAGACCCGGTTTCCAAGCTGCAGGTCGATACGCTGGATGCCAACATCAAGGACTTCGGCGCGCAGATCTATTTCCCGTTCAAGCATCCGAACCAGGGCATCATCCACGTGATCGCCCCGGAAAACGGCGCCACGCTGCCGGGCATGACCGTCGTCTGCGGCGATAGCCACACCTCGACGCACGGCGCGTTCGGCGCGCTGGCGATCGGTATCGGCACGTCCGAGGTCGAGCACGTGCTGGCCACGCAAACGCTGGTGCAGAAGAAGACGAAGGCCATGCAGATCCGGGTCGAGGGCGAGCTGGGCGCGGGCGTCACGGCCAAGGACGTGGCGCTGGCGATTATCGGGCGCCTCGGCACGGCGGGCGGCACGGGATTCTGCATCGAGTTCGCCGGTTCGGCGATCCGTGGCCTGTCGATGGAAGGGCGCATGACCGTCTGCAACCTGGCCATCGAGGCCGGCGCGCGCGCGGGCATCGTCGCCCCGGACGAGAAAACCGTCGCCTATCTGGAAGGCAAGCCCTATGCGCCGAAGGGCGAGAACTGGGAGAAAGCGGTCAAGTACTGGCAGACCCTTCAGTCCGAAGCCGACGCGGTATTCGACAAGGTCGTCGAGATCAATGCCGCCGACATTCAGCCGCAGGTTACCTGGGGCACCTCGCCCGAGCAGGTGACGGCGATCGGCGGCAAGGTGCCCAACCCGGCCAGCGAAAGCGACCCCATCCGCCGTTCGGGCATCGAGCGGGCCTTGAAGTACATGGGGCTGGAAGCCGACATGCCGATCAGCCAGATCCGGATCGACAAGGTGTTCATCGGTTCGTGCACCAATTCGCGCATCGAGGATCTGCGCGCCGCCGCCGCCATCGCCAAGGGCAAGAAAATTGCCGCGAACGTCAAGCTGGCGCTGGTGGTGCCGGGTTCGGGCATCGTCAAGCGCCAGGCCGAGGCGGAAGGGCTGGACCGGATTTTCACCGAAGCCGGTTTCGAGTGGCGTGAGCCGGGCTGTTCGATGTGCCTGGCGATGAATGCCGACCGCCTGTCGCCGGGCGAGCGCTGCGCGTCGACGTCCAACCGCAATTTCGAAGGCCGCCAGGGCGCCGGCGGGCGCACCCACCTGGTGAGCCCGGCGATGGCCGCCGCTGCCGCCATTGCCGGCCATTTCGTCGACGTCCGCCAAGTCTGAAGAGGAGATCATTCATGAAAGCATTTACCCGGTTCAACGGTCTCGTCTGCCCGATCGACCGCGCCAACGTCGATACCGACGCCATCATCCCCAAGCAGTTCCTAAAGTCGATCAAACGCAGCGGCTTCGGCCCCTACCTGTTCGACGAGTGGCGCTACCAGGATTACGGCGAGCCCGGAATGGACTGCACCAACCGCCCGAAAAAGATGGATTTCGCGCTGAACCTGCCGCGCTACCAGGGCGCGGAAATCCTGCTGGCGCGTGACAACTTCGGCTGCGGATCGAGCCGCGAGCACGCTCCCTGGGCCATCGAGGACTACGGTTTCCGCGTGATCATCGCCCCATCGTTCGCCGACATCTTTTTCGCCAACACCTTCAAGAACGGCCTGCTGCCGATCGTCGCGCCGACGGACGTCGTCGACCGCCTGTTCAAGGAATGCGCGGAGAACGAGGGCTACAAGCTCGACGTGGATCTGGCCAGCCAGACGGTGACGGCGCCATCAGGTTTTTCCTTCAAGTTCGACATCACGCCGCACCGCAAGCACTGCCTGCTCAACGGCCTCGACGAAATCGGCCTCACCCTCGTGCATGCCGATGAAATACGCGCGTTTGAAGCGCGCCACAAGGCGGCGCAGCCCTGGCTGTTCGCCGGCTGACCTTTCCGGTGTAAGCGGCGATGGCGGCGTAATTACCCGCCATCGCCGGATTCCCGTAGGGCGGAAAAGCGAAGCGCCTTCCGCCGGATGTATTTTCCACTTCACATGGGGTTATGAATCCGACATACGGCGGAAAGCGCTTCGCTTTTCCGCCCTACGAATCTGCCCGTCGCTTGCGATGAGGCCCTAGGCTTGCGGCCGTCCATCCAGCTGTATTTGACAAGACATCAGCGAGGGAACCGCCGTCTGATCCAGCAAGCTCTGGTTGGCGCTGAGGAAGTTGAGAAGCGCCTGGGCCTTTTGCCTGTGGTACTTGAAAATGAAGAAGGTATCGATGTTCTTCCTATGAAGAACGAGTGCCTCGCAATATAGGCGGGTGAGTTCATGCAAGCGTACAACGGCGCTTTTGAGCGCTTCGGGATCGACGTAGTTTCCCTCACGAATTCCCCAAACGATGTCCCCGAACTCAACGCTTTCGCTTGCCAAGCTGGCAATAGCCAGCCTGCGTTCAAGCCAGCGGTCGATCTGCTCTTCGACCTTATCCGCATGCGATAGCAGGTCTCGTTTCAACATCTCATGCTGGGCATCCGATAGTTGCCTGTTTTGCATAAGGATCGCGTAGACAAGAAGGAGAATGCTGATGAAGGAAAGCAGGGGGCCGGCAACGCCGCCAAAGTAGTTTCCAAATTGAGCCCAATCCTCGCCGCTATCCGAGAATGGCATGCCTATTCCGACGTATATATAGTAGGCGCCGCCTACCGCAACGGCGAGCAGCAACCCGATGACGAAGACAAGGATGATTTTCCACATAAGATCTAAACTTCCACGTTTGATACCTGCAACGGTCTGCCATGACCGTATGGATAATTATGAGCATTTGCGATAATTCATCGCCGGATTGTTGAACGCAGCTTGCCGGTTAACTGAATTGTACGCCGGCACGGGCAGCTGCTATCGAATGTTTTCCGGGATACGCCCCGAGTGTGCGGAGATACGCTGCCGTCGAGTCAGGATCGCAGGACTGTAGGGCGGAAAAGCGAAGCGCCTTCCGCCGCAGGTCGTATTCATAACCCGTGTAAAGCGGGAAACACATACGGCGGAAGGCGCTGCGCTTTTCCGCCCTACGAATCATGACGCATCAACCGTAACAGGCTCCGAACCGCCGGCTTCGTCAACGGAGGTTGCGCATGGCGCGCGCGCAGATGCGCCGGGTGTGCGGCGAAGCGCTGCCGTCGAGCCAGGACTGGCACAGCGCGGCGACCCAGTCGGCGCGGTCCTTGCCCGCGTCGTTGAGCCAGTTTGCCACGGAGTCCTGCACATAGGCGGAAGGATCGGCCTTCAGCGCCGAGAGAATCGGCAGGGCTTGTTCGGGCTGCCGTTTGAGGGCGGGGATGTGCGGACACCATACGCCGCGCGGGCGCAGCGCTTCGCATGAAAAACGGCGCAAACGTTCCGACGTTTCGGACGTCCAGGGTTCCAGCAGGGCGACGGCCGATCCGATGTCGGCGGCAAGGTGGGGGCGTGTGGCTATCGAGGCCCATTCGCGAACGCCGAAGTGGGCATCGTCGGCCAATGCGCGGATCGCCAGAAGCCGCTGGGGCAGGGCGAGGTCGGTCCGCGCACCGATGGCGAAGCAGGCCCACCCCCGAACCATGTCAGAAGCATGCTCTTGGCAAAACGCGATGCCGTCCGCCCCGAGGAGATCCAATACGATGCGGCCAAACTGATCCGTGCGCTTGAGAATGCCGAGCGAGCAGGCCGCTTCGATGCGGTCGGGCGCAGCGGCGAACACCTCCGGAAATATCGTCCGGAAAAGCGTTTTCTGATCGAGGGCAAGGCTCTCGGCCAGCGTGGCGCTTGCTATCTCGCCGCATTCAAGTTTCGCCAGGGTTTCGGCCGGGATATCCGCCATGCGCGTGGCGCCCTTTCTGCGGGTCGCGGTCATTGCGCCGGTCCGCCGACGGTTCCGTGCGGTGCCAGGCCGGCAGCCGCCTTGCCGAGCAAATGTCCGAGCATATCCTGTTCCTTCTCCGTCAAGCCGCCGAAAAGGCCGGCGATCCACTGTCCATGGGCCTTGAATACCTTTTGGGCCAGCCGTTTTCCCTTCGGTGTCAACCGGATGCGCAAGGCGCGGCGGTCGACAGGATCGGCGTGCCTTTCCACCAGCAAATCTTTCTCGAGGCTGTCGATCAGTCCCGTCATCGTCGCGCGGGTGACGCCGGCCCGTTCCGCGAGAACGGCGGGGGCGAGTCCCTCGGCGCTTGCACCGAGCAGGAACAGAACGACGAAGCGGCCTTCCGAGAGGCCGAACGGCGCCAGTTGCGCGGCGCAGTCGCGGTCGATGCGGCCGGCCAGCGAGAGGACCTGGAAGCAGGTGCGGATGCTTTTGAGGCCGGGCAGCTGCCGCTGCCCGGCCTCCTGCAGGAGCGCTTCGTATTTCTGTTCGAGTTGAATCATAGCTGCCATATTATATGGTGGCTAATGATATGGCAAGAGGGGGGAAAAGACTGGTCTTGGTAGGGTGGGCAAAGCGGAGCGTGCCCACGCGTAAGGAACGATGATCAATGGGTAGCATTGAAAAAACGGAACGCGTGGAAAAAATGCAAATCACAGCGTTGACCCAGTGTCGAGGATGGTTTGCCGGTTTTGGTGTTGATCGTGATCCGCGTGGGCACGCTGCGCTTTGCCCACCCTACCCGACGGCAGGGGGTATGAAAACGACATCTGGCGGATAACGCTTCGCTCGTCCGCCCAATCAGATTGCATCGACCATGACGAGAGAGCCCGCCTTGAAGGCCGGGCTCTCTCGTCTAGCTGGGGGGGCGTTACTGTTACTTCTTCGTTGCGGTGTCGATGGCCTGCTGGATCGATGTGGCTAGGATGTCGACGATCTCGTCTAGGTCGGAATCCTTGGCGATGAACGGCGGGGCGAGAAGAACGTGGTCGCCGTTGCGGCCGTCGATGGTGCCGCCCATCGGGTAGACCAGCAGCCCGTTGGCTTTGCTCTGCGCCTTGATCTTGGCATGCAGTTGCAGCGCCGGGTCGAAAACCGCCTTGGTGGCACGGTCCTGCACCAGTTCGACGCCCATGAAGAGGCCGCGCCCGCGGATATCGCCGACGTTCGGGTGATCGCCCAGGCGGTCGAGCAGCCGCTTCCTCAGGTGTTCGCCGCCGCTCTTCACGGCCGCCAGCAGGTTGTCGCGGACGATGACCTTCTGCACGGCCATCGCCGCCGCAGCGGCGACCGGGTGGCCGATGTAGGTATGGCCGTGCTGGAACATGCCGCTGCCTTTGCGGATGGCCTCGATGATGCCGTCGCGGGCGAGCGTGGCGCCGATGGGCTGGTAGCCGCCGCCCAACCCCTTGGCGATGGTGACGAGGTCGGGGACGACGCCTTCCTGCTCGACGGCGAACAGGGTTCCCGTGCGGCCCATGCCGCACATGACTTCGTCGGCGATGAACAGGATGCCGTATTTGTCGCACAGCTCGCGGATTCCCTTGAGGTAGCCGGGCGTCGGGGGAATGGCGCCGGCCGTGGCGCCGACGACGGGCTCGGCGACGAATGCGATGACGCGGTCCGGGCCCATCTCCTGGAACTTGGCATCGAGTTCGGCCAGCAGGCGCTGCGTGTAGGCATCGCGGCTTTCGCCGTCCTGCCGGTCACGGTATTCGTAGCACGGGGAGACGCGGCCGACGTCGATGAGTATCGGCGCGAACTGCTTGCGCCGCCATTCGTTGCCGCCGACCGCCAGGGCGCCCAGGGTGTTGCCGTGGTAGCTCTGGCGGCGCGCCACGAAGATGGTGCGTTGCGGCTGCCCGATTTCGACGAAGTATTGCCGCGCGATTTTCAGCGCGGTCTCGACCGCTTCCGATCCGCCGGAAACGAAATAGGTTTTGTTCAG
>JAVBSG010000191.1:0-13076 GCA_031547245.1 Propionivibrio sp. | reverse complement strand
CGGCGCGGCGGCCGGCCTGCTCTATGCGGCAGGAAGGCTGTCCGAGACGGATCTGGGAATTGCGCTCGACGGGCATCTGAACGGCCTGATCGCGCCGCGCGATGCCGTCGCCTTTCTGCGCGGCCTGCTGCAAACCGCCCGTGAGGCGGCCTGGCAGCAGCCGGAACTGCTCGGCGTGCTGAATACGCTGCTGGCCGACTGGGGCGAGGAGACCTTCGTCGCCTCGCTGCCCGAACTGCGCTTGGCTTTTGCCGAAATGACGCCGCGCGAAACCGACCGCATCGCCGCCGCCGTGGCGCAGTTGCACGGTGCGGCCGACCTGGGCAGGCTGGTGCACTACGACCTGTCGGCGGAAGAATTGCAGCGCCATCTCGAAATTTCCAAGCTCCTGGTCGAGGTGCTGGCCGGCGACGGCTTGCAGGAGTGGGCTCATGAATAAAAACGGGGCGAACGCCCTGCAACGCTGGCGGCTGGTACTCGGCAAGTACGCCGACCAGCGACTGCGCGCGTGTGGTGGTGTGGGCGGCGCAGGGCTGGAAGGCGCCTACGGCCGCATGGACCGCGCGCTCGATTATCTCTACGGCCGCGAGTACCAGGGACGCGGCTTGCGCAGCGACGGGCCGGGTTCGCTCGACCCTTCGCAACTGACGCTCGTCACCTGGCTCGGCGAAGTGCGCGAGCTGTTCCCCAACGACACAGTGGAAGTGATTGAAAAGCACGCGCTCGACCGCTATGGCCTGACCGAACTCGTTACCGATCCGAAGACGCTGGAGCGCCTGGAGCCCAACCAGCAGTTGCTGAAGACGCTATTGACCCTGCGCGGGCACCTGAAGGGCGACGTGCTGCATCTGGCGCGGCGCATCATCCGGCAGGTGGTCGAGGAAATCCGCCGCAAGCTCGAATCCGAAGTGCACCAGACGCTGGCTGGGCGGCTCAACCGCTTCCGCCACTCGCCACTGGCCATGGCGCAGAATTTCGACATCCTCGGCACAGTGAAGAAGAATCTCAAACACTTCGACCGCGACCGCCGGCAGCTCGTCGTCGAGCAACTGCGCTTCTTCGAGCGCAATACGCGCCGCCTGCCGTGGGACATCATCCTGTGCGTGGACCAGAGCGGCAGCATGGCCGATTCGGTGATCCACAGCGCCGTGATGGCCGGCATCCTCTCCGCGCTGCCGGCGTTTCGCGTCAAGATCGTGGTTTTCGACACCAATGTCGTCGACCTCTCCGACCATGCCGACGACCCAGTGGAAACGCTGATGCGCGTGCAGCTCGGCGGCGGCACGGACATCGCCCAGGCCATCCGCTACTGCACGCAGCTGGTGGAAAACCCCCACCGCACGGTGCTCGTGCTGGTCAGCGATTTCTGCGAGGGCGCGCCGCCCAGCGAACTGCTGCGCGCCGTCAAGGCGCTGGCCGAGGCGCGCGTCAAGCTGCTGGGCTTGGCTTCGCTCGACGAACAGGCCTACCCGGTATACGACCGCCACATGGCCGACCAACTGGCGGCCATCGGCATGGAGATCGCCGCGTTGACGCCGCAGCGCCTCGCGCACTGGCTGGTGAAGGTGATTTCATGAGCCTGCGCGAACGCATAGTCGAACAGTTGCGCCATTTCGACGATGAAGCCTTCGTCGCCCTGGCCAACCGTGGCCTGCTGCGGCGCGCGCAGAAGGATCTGGAAAAACTGGAAGCCCAAGTGCTGGAAGAGGGCGCCGAGGCGCTGATCGTCGGCTTCGGCGAACAGCGCATCCGTTTCGATGCGCGCGGTCCCGCGCACGCGCAGTGCAGTTGCCCGGCCAGCGGCGTTTGCCAGCACATCCTGGCGGCGGCGATCATGCTGCAGCGTTCGGCTGAAGCTGCGCCTGCGCCGGCCGCTTCGAACGAATCATCGGAGAAGGGCGTACCGCAGGCGGAAAACGAACCGTCGTCTCCAGCGCTGTCCCCGGCCTCTTCGCCAGCCGCGCTGGAGACCGCCGAAGCGCCGGCAACCGGCACGCTGGCCTGCCTGCAGGCCGAACTGCTCGCCATTCCCGCCGCCGAACTGCTCAAGCACGCCGGCAAGGCCGGCTATCGCTGGGCCTGGCAGTTCGTGGCCGATCTCGATCCCGAGCAGGGCCTACAGATCAGCGGCGAACGCTACCTGATCCTGGGCTTCGCGCACCCGCGCCTGTCTTTGCGCTACATGGGCGGTTCGCTTGACAGCCTGATCGCCGACGTCGACACCAAACAGATCGAGAAATACCGCGTTGCCGCCGTGCTGGCCTACCGGCGCGCCAACGGCCTGGAAAATCCGCCACCGGAAGCGCCAGGCAAGGCGCAGACTACGGCGCTCGATCTTGGTAAAGATCATAATCTCGCGCAACTGCCCGCCGAGGCGTTGGAAGAGTCGCGCCGGCGCCTGCGCGCCAGCGCCCTGCAGCTCTTTCAGGAAAGCGTCGAACTGGGGCTGGCGCACCTGTCACAAGGCATCTACGAGCGCTATTCGACGTTGGCCGTGTGGGCGCAGGGCGCGGAATACTATCGCCTAGCCCTGCTGTTGCGGCACCTTGCCGATCACGTCGAACTGCTGCTGGAGCGCGCGGGCGGCGCGGACGAACACCGGCTGTTCGACGAACTGACGCTGACTTTCGGCCTCGTCTCGGCCCTCGAACAGAACGCCGCCAAGGGCCTGGCGCCAGCCGCCCTGGTCGGGCGGGCGCGCTCGCGCTACGAGGAGATGAAAACCGTCGAACTGCTGGGCCTGGGCGCCAGCGCCTGGCGCTCGGCGGCCGGCTACGTCGGCCTGACCATGATCTTCTGGTCGCCGCGGGACCGGACGTTTTTTTCCTGCGCCGACGTGCGCCCCGAAAGCCAGCGCAATTTCAATCCCTTGGCGCGCTACAAGGCAGCCGGTCCGTGGGGTGGCCTCGGCGCCCCGGCGCAGGCCACCGGCCGCTACGTGGCGCTGACCGGCGCGCAGATCAACGCCGCAGGGCGGCTGTCGGCGGCCGAGAGCACTTCGGCGGCGGTACGGCCCTTGGAGAAAGCCGAGGATCTCGCCGCGCAGCTCGATCCCTTCCGTGCCTGGAGCGAGATTGCCCGGCAACGAACCGAGGCGCGGCGCAGCCTGCTGTCCGAACCGCAGCCGATGAAGGATTGGGCAGTCCTGCAGCCGGCGCGTTTCGGCGCCGCATCGTTCGACAAGGCACAACAGAAAATGGTCTGGCCGCTGTTCGACGAGGAGGAGCGGGCGCTGGTGCTCGAACTGCCCTTCAACGATTTCACGAGCCATGCCATAGGCCGCATCGAACAGTTGACGGCCGACGACCTGCAAGCGGGAACGCTGGTCGTTGCGCGCCTGCGTTCGGGGGCGAGCGGGCTCACGGGCGAGCCGATGAGCCTGATCCGGGCTAACCCGAGGGCGCAGGAGAACCCGGTCGACGCGCTGGTTTTCGATGAGGCGCCCAAGCAGGGCTTCGCTTCGAAATGGCTGATGAAGCTGCTGGGCGGCAATGCCGCCAGAGATGGAGCGCAGCCACTCGCTGCCGCAGTGCCCCTTCCTGCCGTGCTGCTAGAATTCCGCCATTGGCTGCAGCGCCAGGCCGAGCGCGGCATGGCCGAAGACCAGACCCTGCGCGTCAAGACCGAGATGGGCGTCTGGGCCGAGCGTGCCACGGTGAGCGGGCTGAGCGTTTTTCTGCGCGGTCTGCCTCAAGCCGCTGAAGCCGGAGGGGCGGGCGCCTTGCTGCTGCGCGCGCATTACATCTGGCTGCAGTACGAGCGGCTGATGGGCAGTGCGCCGGAGGAGTCCGACTAGAGCGCTTGGCGATCGAGTTGTCGTCTCTACGCCGCCCCCTTTTGCCGCTACATTATCAGTCCGTTCTTGAGGGCGTAGTAGGTCAACTCGCTGTTCGACGAGAGCTTGAGTTTCTCCATGATGCGCGAGCGATAGGTGCTGACGGTTTTTACGCTGAGCGCCATGTTGTCGGCTATGTGGCTGACGGTTTCCCCTTTGGCGAGGCGCAGGAATACCTGGAGTTCCCGGTCAGACAGTTGCTCATGCGGCAAGGCGTCCGCGTTGCCTCCAAGGCTCTCGGCCAGCAGCTCGCCCACGACCGGGGTAATGTACTTGCGGCCCTGGCACACGACACGAATCGCCTTGACGATTTCCTCGGGGTCGCACTCCTTGTTGAGATAGCCTGCAGCCCCCTGGCGAAGCAAAACGGTCGCGTAGTGGGTTTCGGGAAAACAGGTCAGAATCAATACCGGCAGATCCGGTTCGCGCGCCTTGATTGCCGTGAGCAATTCGACGCCGCTCTGGTCCGGCATGGAAAGATCAAGGACAACGACATCAACGTTTCCACGCCGTACGATGTCGAGCGCTTCCCGGCCGTTGGATGCCTCTCCGGTAATTTTGAAATCGACCTGCTCTGAAAGAAACTGGCGCAAGCCGGCACGCACGATGGCGTGGTCATCGACAATGGCAATGCGTATCATTTTAGGCTCCCTCGGCCATTTTGAACGTCGTTCATTTACGACTGTTCATAAAAACCTGATGATGCGAAGGCAAGCTGCGGGTCATTCCGTAGTGCAAAACGACGATACCTGCCGCCACGTCACCAGTATGACTACGAAACAACAAGCAAAGTTCATACCTTTGTGGCTGGTTAGATATCGTAATTTGCAGTGTTCGGAAAATGGTTCTGGATAACGGGCAGATACGGGACGCTACTGAATCCATGGCGTGCAATGTGCTTGTTGTTTTCTCATGGGTGGATCATTTGTCAGTAAAAATTGTCCAATGTGGGCATTTATTGTGAGACTGTAAGTTTTCAGATATGGCGAAGCGGATTGGAGATTTGTCCAAAATTGGACATAAAATCGTTCTCTCGTTTTGGAGAAGGGCCATGCATAGCAGACGAGGCTCAGCTCTGCTGAAAGACAGTTTTGTCAGAGAACTGCGTTGCGATCGTTCTTGATGAACCACGAGACGTGGAGTTGGCAAGACTCTTCTTTTTGGTAACGTTACACCCTACTTCCATTTTTTGTTGCCGGGAGTGCCAACAATGCCGAATGGAATGGTGAAACTCAGAAGCCTTTTGCAGCAAGGAAGATGGTTTTTGCCGCTGATCGTTATTGCCTCGGCCTTCATGCTGGTGGTGAACGAACTGGCATACCGGGAAGCTTGTAATGAGCTCAATAACCTGTCCAGGCTGCGTGCCGCCCGTACGCAGTTGTTACGGGTCGTTCAGCATGTCACCGATGCCGAAACGGCGCAACGCGGCTACATCATCACTGCCCGGCGGGAGCATGTGGACCCCTACCGCTTCGCGGCTGCCGAAGCGCGGAACGCGTTCGAAACGCTATGCAAGGGATTCACCGAGCTGGGCTGGTCGCAGGCGGAAAGGCTTTGCCAGCGCCTCGAGGTCGGCGTCAATGCAAGGCTCGATACGCTCGATGCCCGGTACGCGTTAATCGAAGGAAAGCAACTGACGCAAGAACGGGCGATGGAGTTCATCAGCATTGGCCGCGTGCAAATGGAAAGGGTTCGCGCCATTGCCAACGAGCTGCTGGAAATGCAGAACGACGTCATTTCGGTTCGCCGAGGCAACGTCTTCAATACGCTGCAGCTTGGGCGCATCGGCATCGGCGCGATGACGCTCATCAGCCTGTTGCTCCTGTTTCAGTTTCGCCGGCAGAGCCGCCAACTAGATGAGCAGCGTGCCGCGCAGGAACAGGCAGTCAAAAACGAACGCGATCAGCTCGAAGTTCTGGTCCGCCATCGCACCGCCGAACTGACCGAGCTGGCCGGCCATTTGCAGCGCGCGCGCGAAGACGAGCGCGCGCGTCTCGCGCGCGATTTGCACGACGAGTTGGGCGCTTTGCTGACGGCGGCTAAGCTGGACGTTGCTCAACTGCGCAGTGCGTTGCACAGCCGATCAGAAGCGCTGTCGAGCAAGCTTGCGCACCTTAATGGGGCGCTCGATGCCGGTATTGCACTAAAAAGGCGCATTGTCGAGGACCTGCACCCTTCGACGCTGGACAATCTTGGATTGTGTCCGGCGCTGGAAATTCTGTGCCAGGAATATGCCGTGCACACCGGTACTCGCATCGATGTCTGTCTCGAGTCGGTGCGCTTGTCCAGGAGTGCGCAGCTCACGGTATTCCGCGTCGTTCAGGAAGCGCTGACGAACATCACGAAATATGCCAAAGCCAATCGCGTCGATGTGTCGCTGTGCGAGGAAGGAAATACTGCCCGGGTGTGTATCAGCGACGATGGCGCCGGCTTCGATCCAGTTCGTATTCGGCGTGCGAACCACGGTTTGCGCGGGATGCGCTTGCGTGTCGAAGCGGAGCACGGTTCCTTCCACATTGCCTCGGCCCATAAAGCCGGCACTATCGTCGAAGCCGTACTGCCCTTGGAACTTGCGCCGATCTCCCAGGACTCGCAAGGCGCTTGGCAAACACTGCCTTCTGGTTCCGCCTCTGGCTCGCAGTAGGTATTTTCCTACCTGTCGTCGAAACCCGTGCCGACACGGCGTGATGGCTTGCGCCGTCTGCCGCGCCGTGGCTGTGAGCGTAAATTTGTAGACGTTCGTGAAATCGGAGAGGCTAGGTCAAGACGAAAGCCGTGCCACATCGTGGCACGGCGAGTCGACATTGATGCCGAGACTATCTCTCCGTTTCGGGAACGACGGCAGTTTCCGCGGCGAGCGACGCAATGCGGTTTTGCCGAGGCCAGTAATGTTTGCAGCTGATTTGGTGAATGAAGGACATTGTCATGCTCTATTATGCTTTTATATTTTTTATCGTTGCCTTGGTGGCCGCTCTGTTCGGTTTCGGTGGAATCGCTGCCGGAGCCGTCAGCATTGCGAAAGTGCTTTTCTACTTTTTTCTCGCAATGGCTTTTATCAGCTTCATTGCGGTGTTGTGGCGGCGCGGACCGTAATGCCCTCTTCGTAGCGGACCTTGCCGCCTCATCATAGGAAATAGCCATGAAAAAGATTGACCCGTTGATTATTTTGAACAAAACGTCTGAACTTACCGATCAGGCTGCCGACAAGGCGAAAGACGCGATCGACGCGACGGATGGGATTGCCGGTAGTGCGCTGAATACAGCCAGGGATGGCATCGAAACACTGCGCGAAAAAATTCCCGAGACAGTCGCAGCGGCGGCGCAGGAACTCAGACACTTGAAATGCGCCGGAATGGATTGCGCGAGGCACGCACGTGATACGGTGAAAGACAATTTTGACTACGCCAGCAGGTACTCCGTGTTGTACGTGAAAAGGAATCCGGGAAAATCGATGCTCATCGCTGCGCTGAGCGGTGCTGTGGTGGCAGCCTTGATCAACTGCATCATCCGTTCGAACTCACGTGACGAGTGAATCGATGTGCTGGCTTGGTGCCGGCAGGTTGAAATAGTCCCGCTGTTCAGGAGCGGATAGCAGTTCAAACATTCATGTCGGAATAGATTGCTCGCCAATTGCGGTTGCGTCATTTCCGGCACAGCCGTGATCGGGCTCGGCGGTAATTGCCAGCAGGCTGGCAAGCTGGGGCAGGCATTCGGTGACGCCTTCGCTTAATCCGAAACCATTGCTCCGAGGTTCAAGGCCGGTTTCCCTTTCACCGTGAGTGAAGTTTGACGCGCAGGCGGGTGCTTAATAACCGCTACCCCCAGGCGGTGCCGCCTGCGCGTCCCCTTTCTTGATGAGAGGGGAGAGGAGATCGGCGGCGAGCCGTTTTTCGTTCTTCAGACACGGCAGGTTTCACTCTCGTAGTTGAATTTCTATGTCATGTTTCTGGCGTTGTCGATACGCGGAAGACAAGCGTCGAATTAAGTCAAACAGAAGGGCTGCGCAAACGGAGTGCCGCCGATGAACCCCGTATCCTAGAGGTCGTCATCACGCATGATGGCCATGTGGATGAAACCGCTGAATATGATGCCGATGAGTGCGAGTATGGTGAGCGCCAGGAAGATTGCCAGGCACAGTGCAGCCAGGGGGTGGGCGATTGAAGTGCCGCCGACGATGCCGCTGAATCGGAGGATGCCGGCGATTGTTGCGGTGGTGAAGAATGCGATGACCCATTTCAGCATGATGACTCCTTTGCGGGAGAAGGGGTGGGTTACGGCCATTCCTGAAAAAAAGGAAATCGTGCCGGTCTCGCCTCGATGTGCTTTTTATGATCGGTGAGATAAGCGCTCGAAGCCGGGGTGTATCCGGGAAAACGCAAGACCGGTCTGCCAACGGCGACGAAATCGTACGCCGGCCAACTTGATCCGCTGTTCATGTCGGCCGGCGCGCGATGGATGGCTTAAGGAGGGTTACGGGAGAACGACAATGTCGTTGCGCACGTTTTTTACCCCGGGGGTGTTGCGAGCGATCATTTCCGCCCTGGCCTTTTCGTTCTCCGTTTTCACGAATCCAGAGAGTTGTACGAGGCCGCGCAGTGTTTCAACGCCGATGGCCGTGGCGCTGACATCTTCGTTGTCCGCGAACTTGAGTTTTACCCTCGCGGTGATCGTCGAGTCGTCAATGTATTCGCCTACTGTCGATTTCGTCATGATGGGTCCTTTAATGGGTTGGAGTGGGTTTGCGGGCACATGAATCGGCAGCGCACTTTTCGGAGTCACTGAAATGACAATATCGTTTCGCACGCTTGTGACTCCGGAGATGCCCCTCGCGATGGTTTCCGCCTTGGCTTTCTCTCCTGCAGTTTCCACGAATCCGGAGAGCTGCACCTCGCCGTGCAACGTTTCCACGCCGATGGCCATGGCGCTGACACTTCTGTCTTCCGCGAACCTGGCCTTCACGCGCGCGTTGATCGTCGAGTCATCGATGGTTTCCACGGCGCTCGATCGGCCGCCGGCCTTGGCGCCGCCAACGGATGTCAGAACGAAAAACAAGGTGACCGCAATGGATGCCAATATCATCACGAACGATGCGATTATCAGTTTGGCACTATTCATGAAGGATTCCTCTGCCGCTGAGTTGCCGGATACGTCGTTCAAGGGCAGCGAACCCCTGGCGACGATTACATCGTACGAATTACGCGGGGAAAATGCAGTCAGGGTTCTGCTGAATGCCTGGTCAGTCATGTCCTACAGATAATCAAAATAGAACGTGGCGGACAGCCGTTTCGGCGGTGGTAAATATGTCCGGACGGTCTGTTTGCCGCGTCCCGATGACTTCACGTGGAGAGGCGGCCTTTATGGCCTTGTTATTCTTATGGCATATAGTGGATTGACTGTAATAGGGCATAGGCATGTTTTCGTAGCGGCGACGGGTTTTCACGACGCATGGGCGAGCAGCTGATCGGGAATCGGATGGAAATTGGCGCAGTTTGAAGCGGCGGTTTCTGCCTCGCTTTTTTTTCGAGTGCCGGGACCCGTCATTCGGCTTACAGATTCGCGAGGCAATCTCCTACACTTGGGCTTCAGGTTTGCCGACAGGCGGCGGCTTTTCGGTTTCCTAGACTGGAAATTGAGTGATCAAAGTTGCCGCCCGATGCCGAGCGCGAGATTTCGCGGCACGGGCGCCTTGGCAGGACCAAGGACAGCGGTCAGAACGTCCGCGCTGGCAGCGTACTGCGGAGATCGTTCGCCAGCATGCGGCAGTTTGTCTGCTTGCCGTGTTTTGTTGAGTCACCGAGCGGAGAAACCGAAATACACCATTTCATTGACAACACATCCGCGAATCGCGCCACCGGATCGGGTGTCGCAAGCGGCGACAGCGGCCACGTTCCCAAGATCGTGACAGCCAGCATGATCGAGGGCAGTGAAGTCCTGAATTCTCTCGGCGAACGCCTCGGCAGCATCGAGGAGACGCTGATCGATATGTCGCGTGGCGGCGTGGCCTACGTGGTGCTTTCCTCGAGGGGAGGGCTCGGCAGCGGCGATAAGTTTTTCGCGATTCCCTGGAGCGCGCTGACGTTCGATATCGATCGCAGGTGCTTTATTCTCGATGTCGCCGTGGAGCGTCTGAAAGATGCGCCGGGTTTCGGCAAGAACCACTGGCCGTTGACGACGGACCCGGTATGGATGCGCGAAATTCACGCCTATTACGGTTGAAATGACTGTCGTTGATCGCCCTGGCTTGCGGCTGGCGTGGGAACAGCATCGCCGCAAGCAGGCCGAACGTAAGGGACAGACGGGCTGCGTGGCATTGCGTATGAGAGCGCCCGTACAGTTCCCGGAGTTTACGGGCGAACGACAATGCCGTTACGCACGCTCTTGACATCGGGCGTGCTGCGCGCGAGCGCTTCCGCACGGGCTTTCTCTTCGGCCGATTTTGCAAATCCCGATAGCTGTACCACGCCGCGCAGCGTTTCCACGCTGATGGCCATGGCGCTGACCTGCTTGTCTTCGGCGAACTTGGCTTTCACCTTTGCGGTGATCCCGGAATCGTCGAAGTACTCCCCGACGGTCGATTGATCGCGGGTTACGGCGCAGCCGGCCGTTCCGAGGATGACGAAGCCGGCGAATGCAAGCGTTGCAATGGTGGTTTTTGCGCTGTTCATGAAAATCTCCTTCATTGATGATGAGTGGCAAGGAAAATCGCCCACGGCTATGCGGCCGTGGACGATGTTCGCATCGTACGAACTGTGCGCGGTGAATGCAGTCGGATTACGAACGAATGTGCAGTCAGCCGCGTCCTACAGACAACGGAAAATTCACGGTATATAGATATTCCGGCGGTAAGGGCTGCTCCTTGAGCATATCCGCCGTTTTTTCGGAAATATTTGAAAGGAGAATTCAGCGTCATGACAGGATCGAAAAAAAACCAAGGCTCCGAAATGCGGCCGGGCATGGGCGCCATTGCCCATGACGGCGGCGTCGCTTTCCGGGTCTGGGCGCCCAATGCCAAAGCGGTTGCGGTCATCGGCGACTTCAACGACTGGTCCGAAGTCGCGCATCCGATGGCGGCCGAAGGCGAAGGCTACTGGTATGCGGACGTGGCCGGCGCGCGCGTCGGGCAGCAGTACCGATTCGCTCTGCAGACCGGCCAGGGAAATTTCACGCGGATGGATCCGTATGCGCGCGAGGTGACGCATTCGGCGGGAAATTGCGTCGTCGCCGATCCGGAGTTCGACTGGCAAGGAGACGACTTTACGATGCCGGCATGGAACGAACTGGTCATATACGAAATGCATGTGGGCACCTTCAACGACAATGACCCCGACGACGAGGCGCCGGCAACGCTCGATTCGATTCCGCAGCGTTTCGAGCATCTGCGCAGGCTCGGCGTCAACGCGCTGCAACTGATGCCGATCGCCGAGTTCCCGGGCGACCGCTCCTGGGGATACAACCCGGCGCACCTGTTTGCCGTCAGCTCGACCTACGGCGGCCCCAAGGCGTTGAAGAAGTTCGTCAAGGCCGCTCACAAGGCTGGTTTCGGGGTCATTCTCGACGTGGTTTACAACCACTTCGGGCCGTCAGACCTCGATCTTTGGCGTTTCGACGGCTGGAGCGAGAACGATGGCGGCGGCATTTATTTCTACCAGGACGAGCGGCGGCATACCCCCTGGGGCGATACCCGCCCGGACTATGGCCGCGGCCCCGTGCGCCAGTACATTCGCGACAACGCCATGATGTGGCTGGAGGATTACCGGCTGGACGGCCTGCGCATGGACATGACGCTCTACATGCGCTTGTCGGAACCCGGAGGGATGCACCTGGAGGACGGCTGGAGCCTGATTCAGTGGATCAACGGGGAAATCGCGGAGCGTTTCCCGCATAAGATCACCATCGCCGAGGATCTGCAGAACGATCCCGATCTGACCAGGGAGGTCGGCGATGGCGGCGCCGGCTACGGCGCGCAGTGGGACGCCAATTTCGTGCACCCGATCCGCGCCTGCGTCACCGCGGCGAACGACGAATGGCGGTCGATGCCGCAGGCGGCGGATGCCTTGACGTTCCGCTATAACCTCGACGCGTTCGAACGGGTGATTTACAGCGAATCACACGACGAAGTCGCCAACGGCAAGGCGCGTGTTCCGCACGAGGTCGATGCCGAAAATCCCGAAGGGTACTTCGCGCAGAAACGCTCGACGCTTGCCGCGGCGCTGGTGTTTACCGCGCCGGGCATTCCGATGCTGTTCCAGGGCCAGGAATTTCTCGAGGGCGGATGGTTTCAGGATACCGTGCCCATCGACTGGGACAAGTCCCGCGAATACCGCGGCATCGTCCGCCTGTACCGCGACCTGATCCGCCTGCGGCTGAACCGCGACGGGCTGACACGCGGACTCTGCGGGCAGTACGTCGAAGTCACGCACTGCAACGATGCGCACAACGTGCTCGCATTCAAGCGCTGGGATGTCGGCGGTCCCGGCGACACGGTCGTGGTCGTCGCCAATCTTTCGTCGCAGACGGTGAGCGAATACCGGATCGGCTTTCCCGCCCCCGGTCTTTGGCGAGTGCTGCTCAACAGCGACTGGTCCGGATATGGCAGGGAGTTTCCCGGCACGGAGGCGGGAGATGCTGATGCCGGCCCTGACGGATATGACAATCAGCCGGCCAGCGCCTTCGTCTCGGTAGGGGCCTACAGCGTTTTGGTGTTTGCCCAGGCCAGCGGGCCGGAGGAAAAACCGGCGTGAATGCCTTGGCAGCAGGGGCCGGCATGCCGCGGCCCCTGAGGCTGCGGTTAAGGACGGATGACGATGCTGTTCCTGACGCTTTGGACGCCCGAAGTGCTGCGCGCGAGAGCTTCCGCCTTGGATCTCTCAGAGGCATTCTTGGCGAACCCCGAAAGCTGCACCACGCCGCGCAGCGTTTCCACGCTGATGGCCATGGCGCTGACATCCTTGTCCTCGGCAAATTTTGCCTTTACCTTCGTGGTGATCGTTGAATCGTCGATATATTCTCCAACCGTTGATTGATCACGGGTAACGGCACAGCCTACCGCGCTCAGGACAACGAAGCCGGCAAAGGCAAGTGTTGCAACGGTTGTTTTTGCGCTATTCATGAAAGACTCCTTCTTCGATGAAAGGAATGATGAGTCGCTTGCGGGCCATGTGGCCCCGAACGACAACTTCATCGTAGGAATTGAGCCGAAAAAATGCAAATAGGTTCCACGAGATCGCCGGGGCGTCGCTTC
>JAVBSG010000128.1:0-14828 GCA_031547245.1 Propionivibrio sp. | reverse complement strand
AATCGTTGGACAACACCAACTACGGCATTCGTCTCTCGGTGCTGAAAAATGGCTGGGACGTATCGGGTTTTGCCTATAGCAGTATGGATGTCACGCCGACTTTCTACCGCGATGCCGTCAGCATTCCCGGAACGTTCATCTACCGTGCGAAGCATGACCGTATCCAACAATACGGCGGAACAGTGGCCAAGGACTTTGGCGACGTCGTGCTGAAAGGCGAAATGGTCTACACGCACGGCCGCCGGTTCACCGTGCTGCGGTGGGAGGATAGCAACGGCCTCGCTTCTCAGAATACCCTGGATTGGGCGTTGGGCCTCGATTTCACCCTGCCGGCGGATACCCGTTTCAACGTCCAGCTGTTCCAGCGCCAGTTTTTCTCCCATGATTCGGATCTGCTTTACGACAAGCGGGAAGACGGCTACAGCCTCCTGTTGAACCACAAGTTCACCGATAAGCTCGAGGCGCAGGCGCTCTGGATTTCAAGCCTGAACCGCACCGACTGGCTGCTTCGGCCCAGGGTAGTATGGAATTTCGAGAAGAACTGGCGCATGGCGGTCGGGGCCGATGTGTTCAAGGGGCCGCCCCTGGGGATGTTCGGGCGGTACGATAACAATGACCGCGTGTATACGGAAGTCCGCTACAGTTTCTAGTCGGGCCTGCTCGGACAAAACGTCGTAACCGATTCTTCGCACAAATGGGAAACCTCCTCGCAGTTTTTGCGAGGCAGGTTTCCTGATTTGCGTGAACGCCGAAGTTCACCGCAGAGAGAAGCGGCCTGTCGGATTTCTATGAGCGTAGCGACCGGAAGTGCCCGCATGTGTTGCGCTATGCCCGATGGGGAAAAAGGGGTCAGGCTCCCAGATAACGCCGCCAGAGGGATGTGTCCCCCTCCAGCGCCTTCGAGTTGCCTTCCCACACCAGGCTGCCTTTTTCGAGGATGTAGTGGTAGTCGGCCAGTTGCAGCAGGGAGGCCAGGTTCTTGTCGATCACCAGGATCGCCATGCCCTGGGTCCGCAAAGCGCGTAGCGCGGCCCAGATTTCCTGGCGGATGAGGGGAGATAGTCCTTCGGTGGCCTCGTCGAGAACGAGCAGCTCGGGATTCGTCATCAGCGCCCGCCCGATGGCCAGCATCTGCTGTTCTCCGCCCGAGAGCTGGTTGCCGAAATTGCGGCTGCGTTCCTCCAGGCGGGGAAACATTCCGTAGACGCGTTCCAGCGTCCAGGGGTTGGCGGCATGGCGGCGGTTGGCCGCCGTGGCGACGAGGTTTTCGCGCACGGATAGATTGGGAAAGATCTGCCGCCCTTCAGGCACCAGACCGATCCCGGCGCGCGCAATGCGGTAGGCGGGCTGGCCGGCGAAATCCCGGCCATGCCACAGGACATGGCCCGCCGTCGGCGCGAGAAGCCCCATCAGGCATTTCACCGTCGTGGATTTTCCCATGCCGTTGCGTCCGAGGAGGGTGATGCACTGTTCGGCCTCGATTTTCAGGCGCATGTCGAACAGTACCTGGCTCCGTCCGTATCCGGCCCGGATGCCTTCCATCTCAAGCAACGATGTCTGCATGCGGAACCTCCTCTTCGCCGAGATACGCTTCGCGCACTGTCGGATTGTTGCGTATCGATTCCGGATCGCCGGTACAGATCAGTTTTCCGTAAAAGAGAACGCTGATGCGGTCGGCCAGGGAAAAGACGGCTTCCATGTCATGTTCGATGAGCAGAATGCCATAGCTTTTTTTGAGGTCGAGCAGGATTCTGACTAATCCTTCGGACTCTCCCGGACCCATGCCGGCCATCGGTTCGTCGAGCAGCAGCAGCTTGGGACGTCCGGCCAGCGCCATGGCAATTTCCAGCAGGCGCTGCTGGCCATAGGAGAGTTCGGCCGCCAGCCGTTGGCATACCGGTTCCAGCCCGAAAAGCGAGATGGCTTCGTCTGCCTGCCGCGTCAACGCCGCCGTCTTCGTGGCCGGCCGCCAGAAATGGAAAGCGTGTCCGTGCGACGCCAGAACGCTGAGCACCACGTTCTCCTGCACGGTGTATTCCGGCACGACGGAGGTGATCTGGTACGAGTGGCCGATGCCGCGTTGCGCGCGATGGGCTACGGACATGTGCGTGATATCGTGTCCGTCGAAGACGATGCTGCCGCCGTCGCTGCGCGTCTCGCCGGCGATGAGGCTGATCAGCGTCGTTTTCCCAGCGCCGTTGGGGCCGATGATGGCATGCGTCTCGCCCGCCACGATGTCGAGATCGACCTCGCTGGTTACCGTCAATCCGCCATAACGCTTGCAGAGGCCGCGGAGCGAGAGCAGGGGTGTCGTTGTCATTTCTTGCCTCCCACGGACGGCAGGTCTTCGTCGAGAATTCCCCAGAATCCCCGGCGCAGGAACAGGGCGCAGAAGACGATCATCGGCCCCAGCACGATCATCCAGTATTCGGTATATGCCTTGAGAATCTCCTCCATCAGCAGATAGGAGGCCGCTCCCGTGACCGGGCCGACCAGCGAACCGAGGCCGCCCAGAACCACCATGGCGATCAGTTCCCCGGACAGCGCCCAGGTCATGTACGCCGGCGAAGCGAAACTGGTCAGGTTGGCCAGGAAGTAACCGGCCAGACCGCAGATTTCCGCTGAGATGACATAGGCAATCAATCGGTAACGGAAGGTTGGAATGCCAACGGCATTGACACGGCGTTCGTTGACCCGGGTGGCGCGCAGCACCAGGCCGAAGCGCGAGTCGATGAGGCGCCTGAATCCATACAGGACGATCCCGAGCACGGCGATCATGGAAAAGTACATGGCCGTCTTGTTGCCGGTCAACACGCCGAAATCGCTGACGTTGGCGATGCTCAGGCCGTCGTCGCCGCCGTACTGTTTCAGGCCGACGAAGAAGATGTAACCCAGCTGCGCGAAGGCCAGCGTGATCATGATGAAGGCGATGCCGCGCGTGCGCAGGCAGATCAGGCCGACCACGGTGGCTACGACGCCCACGGCCACGAAAGCCGCGGCGAGGTGCAGCCAGCCGTTGCTCAGGCCGTGGAAAGACAGCAGACCCACCACGTAGGCGCCGATGCCGATGTACAGCGCGTGCCCCATGCTGACCATGCCGCCATAGCCCATGGCGAAGTTGAGTCCGACCGCCGCCATGGCGAATACCAGGACGCGGCCGAACAGGATCAGGGCATAGAAATCCTCGGCGGCGTGGGCATAGACCGGGACCAGGAAGAACAGGATGACCAGGACGACCGTGGCTATCGTGCGCAGGAGAACCCTCCTGGCGTTGAACCAAGCAATGGCTTTGTTGAGCCTGGCGGTGGCATGGGCGATCATGGCGCGCTTCCTAACGGTTGCGGACGGGGAACAGGCCGTCGGGCTTGACCGCCAGAACGACTGCCATGAGCAGATAAACCGCCAGCGAGGCCATGGCCGGGCCGAGCGTCGTGGCGATTTCCGGCACGAACAGCTTGCTCAGCGCGAGCGGCAGCACCACTCGCCCGACCGTGTCGGCGACGCCGACCACCAATGCTCCGAGAAAGGCGCCGCGGATCGAACCGATGCCGCCGATGACGATGACCACCAGCGTCGAGATCAGCACGGAATCTCCCATCCCCGGCTGGATCGACAGGATGGGGCCGGCCATGACGCCGGCAATCCCTGCGAGGGCCGCGCCAAGCGCGAAGATGAAGGTGTTCAGCCAGCCGATGTTCACCCCGAGCGCCGAAACCATGTGGCGGTTGCTTGCCCCAGCGCGGATCAGCATGCCCAGGCGGGTCCGTTCGATCAGCAAGTAGATGGCAGCGCCGACCAGCAGCCCGACGGCGATGATGGCGATCCGGTAGGATGAATAGGATGTGCCGAGAAGATCGATGCTGCCCGCCAAATTTTCCGGAACGTCCATGTACATCGGCGATGGCCCCCAGATCATGCGTACCAGTTCGTTGCAGAACAGGATGATGCCGAAGGTCGCCAGCACCTGGTCGAGGTGGTCCCGCTTGTTCAGCGCGTCCAGTCCGGTCTTGCTCAGCACGGCGCCGAGCGCGAACATGGCGATCGTCGTCACGGAGATCGCCAGGAAAAAGGAACCGCTGCGGTCGGCAATGACGGCGGCAAAGTAGGCGCCGAGCATGTACAGCGCTCCGTGCGCGAGGTTGATGAAGCCCATGATGCCGAAGACCAGCGTTAACCCCGCCGCCATCAGGAAGAGCAGGATGCCGTACTGGATTCCGTTCAGCGCCTGAATCAAGATCAGTTCCGTCGCCATGCCGTTGCTCCCTCCTGAATTGCCGTCACACGGATCCTCTCCAGTCCCGGACGGTGTCTGCCCGGGTTATCGGTTTTAATTCGTCCTATTCATAATGGATTCATGGCTTTCACGGCAGGGTGCATTGGGCGGCATTGCTGTCGCGGAATTCGGGCAGCGGCGTGGCGATGGTCTTGAGCGAGACCTGGCCGCGCGCATTCTTTTCGACCGCGAATACGCGCATGTCCTGCACGGGGAAGTTGTTGTTCCCGAAGCGGAAAGACCCGCGAACCGAGGCGAAATCCGCCGTTTTCAGCGCCTCGCGCAACGCCGCCGCGTCATCGGTCTTGCCGCCCGTCTTGACTAGCGCGCTGTTGATCAGATGGGCTGCGTCGTAAGCCTGCGCCGCGTACTGCGACGGAATGCGCCGATATTTCTTCTCGAAGGCGGCCACGAACGCCTTGTTGGCAGCGTTGTCGAGATCCGGCCCCCAGATGCTGCCGGTCAGCACGCCGAGCGCGGTGTCCTTGAGCGCCGGCAGGGTGATGCCGTCGGCCGTCGACACCGAGAGAAGGGGAACCTTGCCGAGCATTCCGGCCAGGCGGAGCTGCTTGATGAAGTTGACCCCCATGCCTCCGGGATAGAAGACGTAAAGCGCGTCGGGCGCGGCGGCCTTCATTTGCGTGATTTCGGCCGAGTAATCCGTCTGGTTGACCTGGGTGTAAACCTCGCCTGCGACCGTCTCCTTGTAAAAGCGCTTGAAACCGGCGATCTGGTCGCGCCCCGACTGGTAGTTGGGCGCCATCAGGTAGACCTTTTTGTAGCCCTTGTCCGCCGCGTATTTTCCCATCACCTCGGCCTGCGAGTCATTCTGGAAGGACGCGAAAAAGAAGTTGGCGTTGCACTGCGCTCCGGCCAGCGGCGCCGGCCCGGCATTAGCGCCGACGAAGATGGTGCCGGCATCCGCCAGCGGCTTGGCCACCGCCATCATGACGTTGGAAAAGGTGACGCCGGCCACCAGATCGACTTTGTCCTTTTCGAGCAGTTTCTGGACGATCTGTACGCCGAGGTCCGGTTTCATCTGGTCGTCCTCGCGGATGAGCGTAACCTTCTGCCCGCCGAACTTGCCGTCCAGTTCAGAGAGCGCCAGCGAAAAACCGTCGTACATGTCCTGCCCCAGCGCGCCGGTCGGTCCCGACAGGGTGGCGATGAAACCGATCTTGATTTCCGCCTGAACCGGAGTACTCGCCAGCATCACTGCGGCCGCGGCGGCAGCCAATATTCCGTAACGCTTTTTCATGATCTACCTCCTCGTTGCAACAATGCGTGTTCGCTTCGCATCCATGAACCGTCGTTCATGAAAAACGCAGCCCTATCGAGCCCATGTCCTGCATTCTCAAGGTGACGAAGCTTCCTGTCTCGACTGCGACGGCTTCGGTGATGCCGCCGGAAAGGATCAGGGCGCCCGCCGGAATCTCCCGGCCCTTTTTACCGAGTTCGTTGGCCAGCATGGCGACTGCCGCGGCGGGGTGATTGAGTACCGCCGCTCCCGCGCCAAAGGCTACCGGTATGCCGTTTTTTTCCAGAACGACGCCAAGGGTGCACAGGTCGACCTCGGCGACCTTGCGCGGTCTGCCTCCCGTGACGAAACGCGCGGCAGATGTGTTGTCGGCGATCACGCTGGGCAGGTCGAACTTGAAATCCCGGTAGCGGCTGTCGATGACTTCGATCGCCGCGACGATGAAATCCGTCGCGGCCAGCACCTGGCCGATATGACACCCGGGGCCGGCGAGCGGCGACTTCATAACAAAAGCGATTTCGGGCTCCACCTTGGGGTGGATCAGCGTTCGCGTGTCGATCGTTCCGCCGTCCGGCACGGCGAAGCCGTCGACCAGGAACCCGAAGATCGGCGTCTCGATATTCATCTGTTTCATCTTTGCCTGCGAGGTCAGTCCAGCCTTGAATCCGACCACGCGCGCTCCCCGCTGCACCTTGCGCCGGCAGATGGCATCCTGGATGGCGTAAGCGTCTTCCCAGCTCATGTCCGGAAATTCGTCGGTTATCTTCAGCGTGTCGCGGGCCGTCAGTTCGCACTCTTCCAAGTGAGCGGCCAGGCGGGTAATCGTGGAATCATCCATTGTCATGTGCAGTCTCCTGATGCTTGCGTTTGGCCAGGGTGATGGCCGTGTCCTCTACCATGTCTTCCTGTCCGCCGACCATGCCGCGTTTGCCGACGTCGATCAGGATCTCGCGGGCCGATACGCCGTATTTTTTCTCGGCGCGTTTGGCGAACAGCAGGAAGGATCCGTATACCCCCGCGTAGCCGAGGGTCAGCGCGTCGCGGTCGATGCGGATCGGGAAGTCCATTATGGGCGTCACCAGATCCTCGGCCACATCCTGGATTTTCAAAAGGTCTACGCCGGTTTCGATGCCCATGCGCTCGCAGACGGCGATCAGGACCTCCATCGGCGTATTCCCTGCGCCTGCGCCCAGACCGGCGGCGGCCGCGTCGATACGGCAGGCGCCGGCCTCCAGCGCCGCGAGCGAATTGGCCACGCTCATCGCCAGGTTGTGATGTCCATGAAACCCTAGTTCCGTTTCGGGCTTGAGCGCCGCGCGGACCGTACCCAGTTTCTCCGTGACTTCGCCGGGCAACATGTAGCCCGCCGAATCGGTGACATAAATGCAGTTCGCGCCGTAGGATTCCATCAGCCGCGCCTGGCCTGCCAGCCCCTCGGCCGTGTTGCGATGCGCCATCATCAGGAAACCGACAGTATCCATCCCCAGCTTGCGGGCCATGCCGATATGCTGTTCCGCGACGTCCGCCTCGGTGCAGTGCGTGGCGATGCGGATCGTGTGCACGCCCAGGTCGTAAGCCATTTTCAGGTGATCGACCGTGCCGATGCCCGGCAACAGCAACGCGGAAACCTTCGCCCGCTGCATCAGCGGAACCACCGCCCGCAGGTATTCTTCATCGGAATGCAGGGAGAATCCGTAGTTGACCGAGCTGCCACCCAGCCCGTCGCCGTGTCCGACCTCGATCAGAGGTATCCCGGCAGCATCGAGCGCGCCGGCGATGCTCGTCATCTGTTCGCGCGTTATCCGATGGCGCTTCGGATGCATGCCGTCGCGCAAGGTCATGTCATGAACGGTGATTTTCCTTCCTTGCAAACTCATGTGCGTCTCCTTTTCTGGCAGTGGAGAATCATTTCGCGTGTCCGGACCGCATGTCGTCCGCAAACATTTCGGCGGCGCGCACAGCGGAGGCCGTCATGATGTCGAGATTGCCGGAGTACTTCGGAAGATAGTCGCCAAGCCCTTCCACTTCCAGAAACAGCGAGACCCTTTTACCGTCGAAAACCGGCCCGTTGACCAGCCGATAACCGGGCACGTACTTTTGCACTTCGGCCAGCATGCGTTCGACCGACTCGCGAATGGCCGCCTGGTCCGGTTCGGTCTCAGTCAGGCAGTGCACCGTGTCGCGCATGATCAGCGGCGGTTCGGCGGGGTTGAGGATGATGATGGCCTTGCCGAGCTGCGCGCCGCCGATCCGCTCGACGGCGGCTGCCGTCGTACGGGTGAATTCGTCGATGTTCTTCCGGGTGCCGGGCCCGGCGGAACGGGACGCCACGGTAGCCACTATTTCGCCGTAGGCGACCGCCTGCACGCGCGCCACGGCGTACACCATGGGAATGGTCGCCTGGCCGCCGCAGGTCACCATGTTGACGTTCATCACGCGCTTGCCCATGTGTTCGGCCAGATTGACCGGCGGCACGCAATAGGGGCCGATGGCCGCCGGCGTAAGATCGACCATCAGAACCTTCAACGGGGCGAGCCGGCTGTTGTTCTCGGCGTGCGCATAGGCGCTGGTCGCATCGAAGGCTATGCGTACATCGTCTTCCTCCACGTGCGGCAGGAGCCCGGCGACGCCCTCGGCCGTCGTCTTCAATCCCATGGCGCGGGCGCGGGCCAACCCCTCCGAATCGGGGTCGACGCCGACCATCCAGACGGGCTGTAGCGATGGGCTGCGCTCGAGCTTGTACAGGAGATCCGTGCCGATATTCCCCGAGCCGATCAGTGCGCATTTGATTTTCCGGTTCATCATGAAACGCTCCTTGACTTCATATCAGCACTGTCGAGCAGGCGCCGATTCCGCCGATCCTCACCCGCAGGCTGTCGCCAGCCTTGACGGGAACCATCGCCCCCAGGGCGCCGGATAGGACGATCTGCCCCGCCTTAAGCGCTTCGCCGTGTTCGCCCAGCGTGTTGGCCAGCCAGACAACGGCATTGACCGGCGTTCCCAGCGCTGCGGCTCCAGCGCCGGTAACGGCGATTTCGCCGTTTTTTTCCAGAACCATGCCGCAAGTCCCGAGATCCACCGTGCGCGGGTCGACGAGTTGCCCGCCCAGTACGAACACGCCGCACGATGCGTTGTCCGCGACGGTATCGACGATGAAAATTTTCCAATCGCGGATGCGTGAATCGACGATCTCGATACTCGGCATGACGCCTTCGGTGGCTGCCAGCACGTCGGTTGCCGTTATGCCCGGGCCGCACAAGTCGTGCTTGAGCAGGAATGCGATCTCGCCTTCCGCTTTGGGCTGAATCAGTCCGGCGGCCGGGATGGCCTGGCCATCACCGTAAAGCATGCCGTCGAGCAGACAGCCGAAGTCGGGCTGGTCGACGCCGAGCATAGTCATGACCGCCTGCGAGGTGATGCCGATCTTCCGGCCGACGATCCGGTTGCCGTCGGCCAGCAGATGCCCGATCAACTGCCGTTGTATGCTGTAGGCATCGCCGATGGCCAGTTCGTGATGGCTCCCGCTTAGCGGGTCGATTACCGTACCGCTGCGTATGGAGCGATGCAATTCTTCAGCAAGGCGTTTTTGCAGTTCCATGTCCATGCGAATCTCCATGCAAATTCAGCTCAATCCGAAAAACTTCGCGGCGTTGCCGCCGATGATGGCGCGCCGTTCTTCTTCGGCCAACTGAGAGGTGTTGCGCACCAGTCCGCCGATCTCCTGTTCTCCCAGCGGGTAGGGGTGATCGGAACCGAGCATGATTTGCCCGGCTCCCATCACGTCGGCCAGCAGCCGGAGTGCTCTGGCGTCGAAGACCGCCGAGTCGACGTGAAACCGTTTCACATAGCTCGATGGAAGCTGCGGGCAGCCGGCTCGGACGATGTCGCGATTTATCCAGGCGTTGTCCGCCCGCCCGAGCAGGAAGGCGAAACTGCCGCCGCCATGCGCAAAACATATCCGCAGCTTTTCCGGCAAGCGCTCGAACGCCCCGGAAAGGATCAGGGACAGGATGCCCAACTGCGTTTCGGCGGGCATGGCCACCAGCCATGGCAGCATCCAGTTTTTCATTCGGCCGCCGCCCATCATGTCCCACGGGTGGACCAGCACCGGGATGTCGTTTTCCGCGCAGTGCCGGAGGAACTCGCCGATCCCGGCGTCATCCAGGTCGCGGTCGCCGACATGGTTGCCGATCTGCACTCCCACGTGGCCGCTACGAACGGCACGCGAAGCCTCGCGGCAGGCCAGGTCGACATCCTGCAGAGGCACCTGCGCCAACGCCTTGAGCCGTTTAGGCGCATGGGCGCAGTGCGCCAGCGCCAGGTCGTTGATCTGCTCCGCCCACTGTGCCGCTCGGGCAGCCGGCTGAGCGTAACCGAACAGAACCGGCGTTGCCGAAACGATCTGAATGTCGACGGCGCATCGGTCCAGGTCGTCCACACGCGCCACCGGATCCCACAACGGCGCTTCCACCGGGCGGAAGGGAGTGGTGCCGCACATGATCATGCCGTGCCCGCCGTCCTCGATGTGCAGCCAGGGTCCTTGCCCGGCGTCGAATGCCAGGGCCTGTTCCCTCGTTATCCTGGGGAAGAAATGGGCATGAATGTCGATGGCGCGTTGTTCCGTCATGAGCCGCGCTCCTTGAGCATGGCGTGCCATGCGGCATAATCCTTCCCAGGATGGACAGCGCCGCATTTCGTGCAACGGCGCTCTTCGTCGCTCATGGCATAGAATATTTCATAGGCCTTGGGCAGGTCGTCGACCAGGCTTCCCAATTGCATGGAGACGCGCCATATCCGAGTGCCGCAGGCCGCGCAGTACCACTGCAGGGCATCTTCCCAGCCGGTCGGCCGCCGCAGTTCCACCAGCAGGCACAGTCCCGGCTCGGGGCGTTGCGGCGAGTGCTGGACATGCGCCGGCAGGAGAAAGATGTCGCCTTCCTTGATGTCGATGCGGTCGAAATGGCCGTTGTCCCATATATTCAGGTAGGCATTGCCCTTGATCTGGTAAAAGATTTCCTCGGTGGGATTGTCATGAAAGTCCGTCCGCGTATTCGGCCCTCCCACCATGTTGATGATGTAGTTGCCATCCGGGAATATCGCGGCATTGCATACCGGCGGGGCCAGTCGTTGCGCATTGTTGCGCGCCCATTCCATGAGATTTTGAGGCCATCCATATTGCAGTTCCATCGCTTATCCTCCTGTTGAGTTGCAAAAGTGGCGTCCTGATAGACGGGCGCCTCACGTGGGGTGATAGGCAATCGCCTTGATTTCGATGCGTAAGTGCGGATGCGGCAGCTGGTGTACCGCCACCGTCGTGCGCGTCGGGCCGTTGTAGTCGAAAAATTCGCCATACACCGCGTTGTAAGCGGCGAAATCGTTCATGTCGACGAGAAAGGCGCAGATTTCCACCACGTCGCTCAACGATGCGTCTACGCCGTGCAGGATGTCCCGGATGTTCTCGATGACGGCGCGCGTCTGCACGGCGATGTCGAGTCGCGGGCCCCCATGCTCGTCGATGGTCGCTCCTGCGATAGTGTCGTCGGGTCGCCGGGAACTGGTGCCGGAGATGAACAGAAAGTCGCCGGCCCGCTTCACGTGGGGAAATTTGCCGCGCGGCATGGCTTTGCCCGTGACGACGCGGGCCGTATCCCGGCGCGGACTGTGGAACACGAAATCGATTTCGATCGCCGCGCCCATGGGTAGCGCGTCGACGCCGACGACCGTGCAGGCAGGGGGGATGGTCAACGAGAAAAACTGTTTCCACACCTCATTCACCGCCGCCATGTCGTCCAGGTGCGTCATGAAAAGCCGGGCCGACATCAGCTCGTCGAGTTTCACGCCGTAATTGCTCAGGAAGAAGCGCAGGTTTTCGAGGATGCACGAAGTCTGGGCGCTCGTGTCGCCATCGATCAGTTTTCCGTTTTCCAGGTCGAGTGCAACCATGCCCGATACCGTGACCAGCGGTCCGCTTCGCACGCACGGGGAAGCGTGGAAAAATGGCGCCGGGCTTTTCGTGGATGTCAGTAATTGGCGCATTGTCAGAGCCTCACACAGATATTGGATACTTGCGAATAGAAGTCGAGCGAGTACTGGCCGCCTTCGCGGCCGATGCCCGACATGCCGACACCGCCGAACGGCGTGCGCAAATCGCGGAAAAACCATGTGTTGATCCACACCAGTCCTGTGCGCAGTCGATGCGCAACTTCATGAGCGCGCGTGACGTCCTGCGTCCAGATCGAGGCGGCCAGTCCGTACCGGGTGTCGTTGGCGCGGGCGATGACTTCGGCTTCGGTATCGAATGGGGCGATGTGGCATACTGGGCCGAACACTTCCTCTTTAATGCATTTTGCATTGTCGGGGAGGCCCGTCCACACCGTCGGTTCGATCCACGCCCCGTTGTCCCGCTCATCGCCGAATGTCGGGATCTTGCCGCCGCAGACGACGTTTGCGCCTTCCTCGACGGCCAGTTTCAGGTAGGCGAGCACTTTGTCGCGGTGGCCGCAGGAAATCAGCGGTCCCATCTGCGTTTGCTCATCCCAGGGGTCCCCGAGTCGCAAGGCTTCGGTGCGCTTCTTCAGAGCGGACAGGAAGCGCTCGAAAATCGGGCGCTGCACAAACACCCGCTCGGTGCATAGGCACACCTGGCCGGAGTTGGTGAAGGATGAGCGTACGATGCCGTCCACGGCCGCCTCGAAGTCGGCATCGGCGAAAACGATGCCGGCATTTTTGCCGCCCAGCTCGAACGAAATATCCTTCATGCCGTCGGCTACCGCCTTCATGATGGCCGAACCGGTGCGCGACTCGCCGGTAAAGGTCACGGCGTCGACGGCCGGATGGGTCGTCATGGCCTCGCCTGCCGAACCCGGACCGAAACCATGGACGAGATTGAAAGCGCCGCGCGGCAGTCCAACCTCGTCGATCACTTCAGCCAGCAGCGCGGCGGACGAGGGCGTATCCTCCGACGGCTTGGCCACCACCGCATTGCCCAGCGCCAGGGCCGGCGCCACTTTCCAGGTAAACAGCAGAATCGGCAGATTCCATGGCGCAATGGCAGCAACCACGCCAAGGGGTTTGCGGATGGTGTAGTTGAGGGCGCGCGCGCCATCGGCCATGACGCTCTCGAAACAATCCGTATGCGCATTTTTGATCAGATTGGCAAAGAAACGGAAATTGGCAATGGCGCGAGGCACATCCAGTGTCCGAGCCTGGGTTACCGGACGCCCTGTATCGGCCACTTCCGCGGCGACGAAATCGTCGCGGCGCCGTTCGATTCCGTCGGCGATCCGGTCCAGCCAGCCGGCGCGCTCGGCAACCGCCATTCCTCCCCACACGCCATCCGCCGCCGAGCGTGCCGCCTTCACCGCCAGGTCGACCTCCCGCTCCGAGGCCTCGCATACTTCGCCCAAGATCTTTCCGTCGATTGGACTGCTATTGAGAAAACGTTTGTCGCTTTCGATGAACGAACCGTCGATGTAATGCCGGATAAGTGTTCCCATCGCCGCCACTCCCAATGTATGTCCTTCTCTTTTAGAGTAAATGGCCCTGATGGGTCAGTGGTAATGTAAAAACAAAGTAGGGGGATACGGATTTGCTATCGCCTGAAAATCCAGCAGCGGAGGGAAAAACGGAAAGCGGGCGCGCTGATCACGGCCGGATGCTCACCGACTGAATCGGCGTATCCCGATGCGAATCGGAATCACTTGCCCGGATCGTTGTGCAGCGAACGTGCGATTTTGCGGGCAGTGCTTTTCAATATGTTGATGAACCCCCTGGCGGCCGGTGTCGGCGAACGGCCGCCGCGGACGCTGTAGCCGATTTTCCCGAACGGCAGTTTCTCCGCTATCGGCAGGCAGCGCAGCAATCCGTTTTCGATGAAGGGCGCCGCTGCCGCCATGGGTAGCGTGGCGATCGCATCCGAATAATTCAATATGCCTAGGTTGCTCATCAAGGAAAGGGATTCGATCCGGTTGGCTGGCAATTCCTCGCCTTGTCCGGCAAAAAAGATCTCGATCTGGGCGCGTAATGGCGAGACGGGTAACGGCAGGATCCAAGGGTAATCAGCCAGATCGCGCAGCGTGACTTTTCCGTTCGCCGGCACCGGATGCCCGGAACGAACGACCACGGCGATCAATTCTTCATATAGTACGTACATGCTGATGTTGCTCTCGACCTCGTCCGGCAAGCGGCCGATGACGAGGTCGAGTTCTCCGGCTGCCAGCATGGGGAACAGCAAACTGTTCGGCCCCTCATGGATCGTGACGTTCAGGGTAGGGTGGCGTTCCTTGAGCGCGGCGACCGTCTCGGGCAGCAGGCGAGCGGAAGCCGAGATCGACGTGCCTATCAGCACGTGGCCCCGGGAACCCGCACGCATTTCCACGAGATCTTCGCTCATGGCCCGGGCGTCGCCCAGCAGCGGCTTGATGCGCTCGATCAGCCTATCGGCGTATCCCGTCGGCGCAAGGCCAGTGGCATGCCTTTCGAACAAGGGAACGTCGAGCAGCAGTTCGAGCTGCTGAACGAGCCGCACGACTTCCGGTTGCGATATGTCCAGCGACCGGGCAGCCTTGTGCGTCGATCCAAGGGAGAACGCTCTCTCGAATGCCAAAAGATGTTTGAACTTAAGGCTGCGGACACGTGCGTGCAGATCATCAGTCATTACCATCCTTTGCTAGAAACTCAAACGGCGCTAGCACGAAAAAGACAGCAGTATTCCGCAAAACTCATGTTTGCCATTTCATTGTAATCAAAATTGGGGAATAACCAAGTTTGATAATTGTCGGATCAGGCGCCTTCATGTACCCATTACCATTGGTTGAAGATTCAATGTGAATGCCGCATGGATAAAAGCCGTTGAAATTCAGGAAGATATTTTCTTGAAATTAACTACTGAATTGAATGTATTGAAGAATTGATTTAAACGGCATATTCATTTTTTATAAAAAATACAATATAAATATTAAATAAAATCATTAATGTATTTATGTGTTGACTTTGTTTTTTGTATTGACAAGAAAAATTCATTACACTATAGTATTTGCGCGATTGATAATATAAATAATATATGGTGAGGATTGTGTATTTTTTTGCGCATGTTTTTTTCATCTATTGCGTAATTAAATAATCGGCTATTTGATAGATAATTTGTTATAAATGGCAGGTTGAACTTGTAATTCCCCGCGCTCTTGGCGCGGGGACAGTGTTGGGTTTTAGAATGGTCGGATGAAATCCGGCCCTATTCATGAAGTTCGTAAGGCAAGTCATTGTGCGTGGCAGATTCATTATCACGTGGTATTTCCG
>JAVBSG010000048.1:0-7123 GCA_031547245.1 Propionivibrio sp. | reverse complement strand
AAATAATAATCACCCGCCTGCCATGCCTGCAGTTGGTATTCCGGACGGATAGTAGCAGTGGGAAGTTTCATCGTTAATAATTTTAATTGGGAGCTTTTATGAAGAAGAAACTTTTGGGATTGGCCGTGTCCATGGCATTGGCCTTTTCCGTTCCGGCAATGGCAGCGCAGGAAAAAATGGTATTGCGCCTAGGGTTTGAAACATCGATCGATAGCGCCCAGGGCGTTGGCGCCAAGGAAATGGCGAAGGTTGCCGAGAAGTTGTCGAAGGGCCAGATCGAAATCCAGCTTTTCCCTGACAGCAAGCTGGGCACCGGGCCGCAAATGATCGAAATGGTCAAAAAGGGCGAGCTCGATATCTTCCAGGGCGGCGCTGGCATGTTCTCTTCGATCGAACCGCGCCTGAACGTGTTCGATATTCCTTATCTGTTCAATAACGTTCAGCAAGCCTACAAGGTACTCGACGGGAAATTCGGCAAGGAAATGCTGGCAACGCTTGAGCCGAGCGGGTTGAAGGGGCTGTCATTCTGGGAGAACGGCATCCGTTCCGTCACCAACAACGTGCGTCCGATTACCAAACCCGAGGATCTGGTTGGCCTGAAGATGCGCGTCATGCCGGCCAATCCGGTGCATGTGACGCTGTGGAAGGCATTGGGTACCGAGCCGACGCCATTGCCGTTCGGCGAGATCTACGAAGCGCTGAAGAGCGGCAGGCTGGACGGCCAGGAGCACCCGATTGCCCCGATCTACGGCGGCAAGTTCTACGAAGTGCAGAAGTATCTGTCGCTGACGCGGCATATGTACGGCCCGTTGATCCAGATCACCAACCTGGAGAAGTTCAAGGCCATGCCGAAGAAAACGCAGGACATCCTGCTCAAGGCTTCGTACGCCGGGGCCACGGCGCAGCGCAAGTTCTCCAACGACAACGAGACCAAGTTCATTGCCGACATGAAAGCGAAAGGCGTGGAAGTGAACGAGGTCGATCAGAAGCCGTTCCGCGAGAAGGCGCGTCCGATCATCGAGCAGGAATATGTCGCCAAGAACGGCGATGCCTGGCTGAAGAAGATCAATGCCTCTCTGAAGGGCAAATAATCGAGCTGTAAGGTAATCGTTCCGGCAACGGACGGGGATGTATGTCCGTTGCCGGAATTTGTCTGTAAGCTGTAGCTGTTCTTGAATAATTCAGTTGATGGAGTTGCGTTATGGGTCTGGTTTTGTCCATTGATGTTGGAACTACCAACATAAAAGCCGCGCTTGTCGATGAGGGCGGGCAATTGGCTGGCGATGCAAAAGGCATCAACATGAAAACCGAGGGCGACGCCAGCGGGCGCGCCGAGCATGATCCGTTGAAACTCCAGAGCGCCTTGCTGGATGTGTGCTGCCAGGCCATTGGGGGGCGCGGCCAGGAGATCGAAGGCGTTTCGCTGACTTCCTACCAGTTCGGGCTTATCCTGACGGATAAGAACCATCAGCCGCTGACGCGGATTTCGACGTTCGTCGACACTACGGCGCAGGCGCATCATGAGCGTTTCCTCGAGGCCGTCGGCGACGTGGATGGAATGTATGCGAGAACGGGCTGTCCGCCGATCTTTCAATATCCCGCCAATCGGCTGCACCACATTGCGACCCATGATCCTGAGATCCGGGCGCGGGTTGCACACGTATTGGATTCAAAGTCCTTCCTCATGCATTTTCTGACCGGGGAATACGTGACGGACTACAGCACCGCCAATTCGTTGGGCTGCCTGGGAGTCGACGGGGATTGGGACGAAAAAACCATTGCAGCCACCGGTTTTCGCACGGACATGTTCCCCAAGGTGCTGGATGGTTTCGCCGAAAAGCTCGAATTGAAAGAGTCGATCTGCCGCGAGCTCGGTTTGAAAAAGGGAACGAAAATTTCTGCCGGTCTGTTCGACGGGGCTGCCCTGGCGGCGGCGCTGACCGGTTTTGCTCCGGACATTGCCGTTGGGAACTTCGGCACCTCGGGCATGTTCCGGGTGCCGACGGCAGCGCCTGTCGAAGATATCGGGGGCGGGCTGATTCAAAGCTGCCTGCTGAAGCCAGGCTTGTTCTTCACGGGTTCGGGGATCAATAACTGCACGATCGCCACCAATCTGCTGCTGTCCATGCTGGGGCAGGATCTGAATTATCTCAAGGAAAAGGAACTCTCCGTTCCGGGCGCCAACGGCGTCATGACCTTCCCGTACTTCACGGGCGAGAGGGACAAGCTTATCGGCAACATCGGCACAGGCGTGGTGATGGGGCTTGGCGTGGCGTCGACGCGCGACGATCTGGCGCGGTCTTTTTTCGAGGGCGTGGCGTTTTCCTTCCTGTTGGTGAAACAGCGGCTGGATCCTGAGAACCGCGTTAAGGAATTCCGACTGGGCGGGGGCGGTGCGTCCAATCTGCACTGGATGCAGATCATGTCGGATGTTCTGAACCTGCCGATTTATCTGGCGACGAATCCCGAGATGGGGATCATCGGCGCCGCCAGCGTGGCTCGCTACGGCGAGGGGGCCGGGCTGCAGGAAAACTCCCGGCGCCTCATGGACGGCGCTAAAAAGATTGAACCCAACGCCGCCAATGCGGAGTTCTATAAGGAAGCCGCGCAACGCTACTTTGCCGTTCGCGCTTCGCTGCGAGAGCCTTTGCTGGCGCGCCGCGCATCACCCGCGGCCAAACTCGTTGCGTGAAACGATTGTCAAACCGCTGTTGCCGGCGCCAAAGGCAACATGCGGGAAAAAGGTGAATAATCGGTAGTCTGTTTCTGTTGCAGGAAATTTATTGTGAGGCGAGAAGACCATGACGAGTAAGAAAGTACTGATAGCCATTGTGAATTCGAGTTCCTTCGGAATGTCCTTCCCGGAACATTTACGCGAACTGGAGCAATTTGCCGATCTCATCCGCGTGGAAATTCCCAACGGGTCCGATGCTTCCGTGTTCCACGGGAAGTTGCGCGAAGTCGATGGCATCATTGCCAGCGTCACGCCGGTGTATACCCGCGAAGTGCTGCTGGGTCTGCCGAAGCTACGCTTGTTGGCGCGGCACGGCGTGGGCTGCGACAACGTCGATCTCGATACCTGCACGGAACTCGGCATCGCCGTCTCCAAGGTTGGCCCGGAGGTCGAGCGCGAGTCCGTGGCGCAGATGGCGCTGGGAATGATGAACGCCGCGGCGCGGAAAATCGTCGAGGGCAGTGTGATGGTCAAGGCCGGGGAGTGGGCCAAGCGGGCCAAGCTTCCGCTCGGCGTCGATTTCAAGGGCGCGACGATAGGCCTGATCGGCATCGGCGCTATCGGGAAGACCGTGGCCAGGATTCTGACTCTTGGTTTTCAGGCGAACGTCATCGCCTACGATCCCTACGTTAGCGCCGAGGAAGTCGCGGCGCGCCACGCCACGAAGGTGGAGTTCGACGAGCTGATCGCAAAAAGCCGCGCCATCTCGCTGCACTGCCCGCTGACGCATGAGACTTCACGCATGCTCAGCGCCAGGCAGTTGCAGGCGATGAACGATGGCGTCATACTCGTTAACACCTGTCGCGGCGAGATATTCAACCAGGCGGATCTCATCGCAGCGCTCGAATCAGGCAAGGTCGGCGGCTACGCCACGGACGTGGTGGAGGGCGAGCCTATCGGCGGCGACCATGTTCTCCTGAAAACCAGGAACGTCATCGTCACGCCGCACCTTGGCGGCTATTCTGCGGTTTCGCTGCATGGCATGGGGCAGACGATGGTCGATGACATGCGCCGGATCTTCGTTGAAAACGCTTTTCCCGGCGTGATCGCCAACGACAAGATCGATCTTGGCAATTCCCGGATCGTCAAGCTCAGGAGCGCCGGCTGACCGCAACGCGGCGATCTGCATTCGGTGGAAATTTATTCGGTAGGAAACTCAAAGAAAGGAAAGCATCATGGAAGGAAAAGCGGATTTGGCATTGATTGGTCTGGCCGTTATGGGCCAGAACCTGATCCTGAACATGGACGACCACGGCTTTACCGTGGTGGCGTACAACCGTTCCACGGAGAAAGTGGATCAGTTCCTGGCCAACGAAGCCAAGGGCACCAAGGTGCTGGGTGCGCACAGCATCGCCGAAATGGTTTCCCTGCTCAAGAAGCCGCGGCGCGTCATGCTCCTCGTCAAGGCCGGCAAGCCTGTCGACGAGTTCATCGACCAGCTTATTCCCCACCTTGAAGCGGGCGATATCATCATCGACGGCGGCAACTCCCTCTTTGAGGACACCAACCGCCGCCAGCAGTACGTCGAAAGCAAGGGGCTGCTCTATATCGGCACAGGCGTGAGCGGCGGCGAAGAGGGCGCGCGGCGCGGTCCGAGCATCATGCCCGGAGGTTCGCCTGCCGCATGGCCGCACGTCAAGGATATCTTCCAGGCCGTTTCCGCCAAGGTCGAAAACAACGTTCCCTGCTGCGAATGGGTCGGCCAGATGGGCGCCGGGCACTATGTGAAGATGGTGCACAACGGCATCGAGTACGGCGACATGCAGCTCATCTGCGAGGCCTACAACATCATGAAGAATGGCCTGGGCATGAGCGCCGACGAAATGCACGAGGTTTTCGCCGACTGGAACCAGGGCGAACTTGACAGCTACCTCATCGAAATCACCCGCGACATTCTCGCCAAGAAAGACGCCGACGGCGCACCGCTCGTCGACAAGATTCTCGATACCGCCGGCCAGAAGGGTACCGGCAAATGGACAGTCATCAACTCCCAGGATCTCGGCATTCCCATCACGCTGATGGCCGAGGCCGTTTACGCCCGCTGCGTTTCCGCCCTCAAGGACGAGCGCGTCGCGGCTTCCCGGAAGCTCAAGGGACCGGCTCCCGCGCTTACCGATGTCGCGTCGGACCCGCAGAAGAAACAGGCCTTTATCGCCGACATCAAGAACGCGCTTTATGCCTCCAAGATCGTCAGCTACGCCCAGGGCTACATGCTCATGCGCGCGGCCGCCAAGGAATACGGCTGGACCCTCAACTACGGCGGCATAGCGCTCATGTGGCGCGGCGGCTGCATCATCCGCTCGCGTTTCCTCGGCAAGATCAAGGATGCCTATGAGCGCAGCCCCGATCTGAGCAACCTGCTGCTCGACGATTACTTCCTCGGCGAGATCGAGAAAACCCAGGCCGGCTGGCGCAACGTCGTCGCCACCGCCGCGCTGAAGGGTATCCCGGTGCCGGCGTTCAGCACGGCGCTCGCCTTCTTCGACCAGTACCGTAGCGCCGTGCTGCCGGCCAATCTCCTGCAGGCGCAGCGAGACTACTTCGGCGCACATACCTACGAGAGGATCGACGAACAGCGCGGGAAGTTCTTCCACACCAACTGGACCGGCAAGGGCGGTACCACCGCTTCGTCAACCTATAACGTGTAAAAAAACGTCGAATAAACCCTTAAGCCCCGTCATTCAGGAGCAGTTTGGAATGGTGGGGCTTCTGGTTTTTTGGGGAGGGAGAGCTATGGGGTCGGACGGTTTTCAATCAAATAATGAAATGGTGTTCCAAAAATATTCATTTCCTGAGAGAATGACACCTTCAACGCGTTTGGCCATTTCTCCGGCAATGACTGAAAAACTGAATTCCAGCATCGATAAAACCCTGAGTATTCTCGAGTTTGTGTCACAAAACGAGAAGGGGGTCTCGTTGTCTGGTATCGTGAAAACACTTGGCATTCCGAAAACGACCGCTTTCCGGATCCTGGAGATACTGGTTGCGCGTGAGTACGTAAACTGGAACAAGGAAAACGAAAAATACTACATTGGGCTGAAAACACTGGAGATCGGCCTGAGCGGGCTGATCGGCCAGGATATCGTCGAAGTGTCGATTCCCTACTTGCAGGAGTTGTCGTCATCGGTAGGCGAGACTTCCTTCCTGGCCGTATATAACAGCGGCGATGTGGTGTACCTGTACAAGGCCGAGGGCACGCGCTCGATTGTCACCACCGCGAATCTGGGGAGCCGTAGGCCGGCTTTCTGTACGGCGCTCGGCAAGGTGATTCTGGCCAACCTGCCGATCGAGGAATCGGATCGGGTCTTCGAAAAACCACTGGAAAAATTGACCGGGAAAACAGAGGTCAATCGTATCCGTCTGCACGAGGAGTTTGCCTCCATCCGCCTGAGCGGCTATGCCACTGACGACGAGGGTATTGAACCCGGGCTTTATTGCGTGGCGGCGCCGATCTACAACTTCACCGGCGGCGTTATCGCTGCAATCAGCGTTTCCGGGCCGGTCAAGCGCATGAACGCGAACTGCGCAAAAATCGTTGAAGAATTGAAGAGTGTTGCAGCGGTGATTTCAAAACGCCTCGGTTATGTCAAGGCGATGAAAATAAGGAAGTAATTCGGGTGTTATTTTTTATATAAGACAGGAGCGAAAAATGGCTAGCAAGGACCGTATGGCCGTTCTGACGGCAATGATGGATCAGTCGATTATCCCGGTGTTTTACCATCCGGACGAGGAAGTCTGCGTGAACGTCATCCAGGCATGCGCGAACGGCGGTGCCAAGTGCGTCGAGTTCACCAATCGCGGCGATTTCGCAGCGGATGTTTTTCTGAAAGTCACGCGGCATTTTGCCAAGGCCGATCCCAGCGTCATCATGGGCGTGGGGTCGGTGGTCGATGCGCCGACAGCGGGGCTTTACATCGCTAACGGCGCCAAGTTCGTCGTCGGTCCGCTGCTCAATGCCGAAGTGGCCAAGGTCTGCAACCGTCGCGGCATCCCCTATAGCCCCGGTTGCGGTTCGGCGAGTGAAATCGGCGATGCGCAGGAACTCGGCTGCGAAATCATCAAGGTCTTCCCGGGCGCATCCGTCGGTGGTCCCGATTTCGTCAAGAGCGTCATGGGCCCGATGCCCTGGACGCGCATCATGCCGACGGGCGGTGTCGAGCCCACGGAAGAGTCCCTGCGCAAATGGTTCGGCGCGGGCATCGTCGCTTGCGGCGTCGGCTCCAACCTGATCACCAAGAAGCTGCTCGATGCCAAGGACTACAAGGGGCTCGAGGAAAACGTCCGGCAGACCATTGCGCTCGTCAAGCGCGTCAAGGCCGAACTCGCCGCCAAATAACTCCGTACCAGTTACCCTATAAGCATAAAGGAAACTCTCATGAGCGAACTTAT
>JAVBSG010000173.1:0-25618 GCA_031547245.1 Propionivibrio sp. | reverse complement strand
TGATGGTGCCGCCGGTCACCTACGGCATTCCACTGGCCACCGTGATGTACCAGGTACATCTGGCTGGCACACTGACTGGCGTGATTCTGGCCAACATGATTCCCTCGCTGCCCTTCGTCATCCTGGTCATGACGCCGTTCATCGAACAGATCGACGAAAATCTCGAATCGGCAGCGCGGGTTTTCGGCGCAGGTACCGGGCGCATGTTCCGGTACGTTCTGGTGCCGCTGCTCGGGCCGGGTATTCTGGCGACTTCGCTGCTGGTGCTGGTGCGCACCATCGCCATGTTCGAGCTGACTTTCCTGACGGCCGGCCCGGATTCTCAGACATTGGTCGTTGCGTTGTATTATGCGGTGTTCGCCGCAGGCGTGCGCGCACCGCAATCGGTCGACGCCATGGCCATGGTTTACATGGTACTGACGCTTATTTTCCTGCTGCTGGCTTTGCGGTTCGTCAATCCTACGCAACTGGTCAGCCGCGTCAGAGAGCATCCGCAGGATTGACGGCATTCGGAGAAACAGCGCTGGATGCGCCGCTATGAACTTTTTTGAAACGATGCCTGTCAACCCTCCCGGCATTATGGGAATAAGGCATTCGACAAGAAGCCGTAGCGGCCTTGCGCCAAGCTGCGCCTTTTCCCGAACGACTCCTGGCCGACCCGTCCGCCGGATAAATCCGGAGCGCCGCGTTCGCGATTCCGTCTTTGCCGGGCGGTTGCCCGGGGGAAGAGGCAATATTTGAGGAGACTCATGGAGCACACCATCCTTTCGGGAGATAGCCGAAATTCTTCTTCGGCGCCGAGCGTACCTATCGGGCGACCGCTTTTGGCAGCACTCATCCTCTTTTTTTGCGTAACGTTCTCCGCCCTTGCCTCTGCGCAGACCTTCGACTTCGGCGACGTTGCGCGGCAGGCGCAGAAACTCGCGAAGCAGGATTTTAAGGAGACATCGGTCAAACTGCCCAGGGAACTGCAGTCCCTGACCTATGACCAGTTCCGCGATATCCGTTTCAAACCCGAGAAGGCCCTATGGCGCGACGCCAAATTGCCCTTCGAAGCCATGTTTTTCCACCAGGGATTCTTTTTCGACCGCCCGGTGCGCATCAGTGAGGTCCGCGCCGACGGAGTTCATGACATACAGTTTTCCCCGGACCAGTTCGACTACGGAAAAAATGCGCCGCCAAAGGATTCGGACGGCCTGGGTTTCTCGGGTTTTCGCATCCATTATCCGATCAACACCGGCAAATACAAGGATGAAGTCGCGGTATTCCTCGGGGCGAGCTATTTCCGCGCTGTTGGGAAGGATCAGCTCTACGGATTGTCGGCGCGCGGTCTGGCCGTCGATACCGCACTGGCTTCCGGCGAGGAGTTTCCGCGTTTCGTGCGTTTCTGGCTCGTTCGCCCAAATCCGCAAGCCAGGGAATTGACCATATATGCGTTGCTCGATTCGCCGCGCGTCACGGGGGCCTACCGTTTCGTCATCGTCCCTGGGGCGGAGACCATTGCCGATGTCAAGGCGCGCATTTTTCTCCGCAAGGATGTCGGTAAACTCGGTATCGCGCCGCTGACCAGCATGTATTTCTTCGGCGCCGACAAACGGCCGCCCTACGAGGACTTCCGCCCGCAGGTGCATGACTCGGACGGGCTGTCGATTCAATCGGGAAGCAGCGAATGGATCTGGCGGCCGTTGCAGAATCCGCCGCGCCTGCTCGTCACGTCATTTACGCTCGACAGTCTGGCCGGTTTCGGCCTGATGCAGCGCGGCCGCGATTTCTCCACCTATCAGGATCTGGAATCGCGTTACGAGAAGCGCCCGAGCGCGTGGGTGGAGCCGAAAAGCGCCTGGGGGCGCGGCCGCGTGGAACTCGTGCAGATTCCGACGCCGGATGAAACCAACGACAATATCGTCGCCTACTGGATCCCCGACAAAGCGCCTGTGCCGCTGCAGCCATTCGATCTTGACTACCGCATCCGCTGGCAGAAGGACAAGGAAACGAAGCCGCCGCTCGCCTGGGTTGCTCAGACGCGCAGGGGCCACGCCTACATCCGCCAGCCGGATAACAGCATCAACTTCATCATCGACTTCGAAGGCCCGGCCCTGCAGCGCCTGACTGCCGATGACGCCGTGGAGGCCGCCGTCACGGCGGATGACAACGGCGAAATCGCCAGTGCCGATGTGCACCGGAACGATGTTACCAAGGGCTACCGCATCAGCCTCCGCGTCAAGCCGAAGGATGCGAAAAAACCGGTCGAGTTGCGCGCCGCCCTGCGCGACAAGCAACAAACGCTGTCGGAAACGTGGAGCTACGTGCTGTCGCCATGATTTCCCGCCTTATTGAACAACCTGAAGGCGAATCGCCACTGCCCGTATGAACCGATCTTCTGACTCCGAATCGCTACGATGTTGCGCCGATTATCTCGATCGGCTCGACCTGACCGAAGAACAGCGGGGGGCGTTGTACACGCGTCTGTGCGAGCAGGGCGCCGAACAGAAGCTGTTGTGCGACAAGGAGGCCATGATGGCCTTGTTGCACAGGCTGCTGGCGAAATCCCATGATTTTCCGGAGACGGTGGAACCCGATCTCGTTTCCGTCAACAGGCGCTTGTGCCTGCATTACCCGGAAGACTTCATGGCTCCGCATGGAAAACACTCCGGGATCGCCTCGGTGCTGAGCCGCGATCAGCACGGCTATGCGGAGCTAAGAACCCAACCTCCGCTCAATCGTGCATCGATGGTGCCGGCTCGCTGGATCCTGTCACCCTGGGCCAGATTCCGGCGGTTTTGGCGCGGAAAGGACGTAGCGGCGGAACATTCCGGCAACGGCGCCACTCATCCGCCCGAACAACGCGAGGGCTGGCATCAGGCGGCTCTGCGGCGAAGGCTGACCCTGCTGGCGCTGATTCTGGTGCAGACGGTTTTAGCCACTCACGCCATGACCGGGATCCTGCCCTACCATGGCCGGCAGCCGCTGGAAATCCCGATTCTGATTCTTTTTGCCATCCTGTTCGGCTGGGTTTCCGCAGGTTTCTGGACGGCATTGGCCGGTTTTGTCCTGCTGCTGCGAAAGCGCGACAGTTATGCCATCACGCATATGCCCGAGCGCGAAGGAAACGGCACCAAGGAGGGCAACAAGGCGATTTCTCCCGAAGCCCGCACGGCCATCATCATGCCGATCTGCAACGAGGACGTGGCTCGCGTCTTTGCCGGCCTGCGCGCAACTTACGAATCGCTGGAAAGAACGGGGCAACTCGAACGCTTCGATTTTTTCGTCCTCTCGGACAGCAACCGGGCCGACGTTCTGGTGGCGGAAAAGTCGGCCTGGGCGGATTTGTGCCATGCCGTCGGCGGATTCGGCAGGGTTTTCTACCGTTGGCGCCGGCACCGCATCAAGCGCAAGAGCGGCAACGTTGCCGATTTCTGCCGCCGCTGGGGGAAGAACTACCGCTACATGATCGTGCTCGACGCCGACAGCGTGATGAGCGGCGACTGCCTGACCGCATTGGTGCGCCTGGCCGAAGCGCATCCAAATGCTGGCATCATCCAGACGGCGCCGCGCGCTGCCGGGCGCGATACCTTCTATGCCAGGATGCAGCAGTTCGCTACCCGCGTTTACGGCCCGCTGTTTACGGCGGGCCTGCACTTCTGGCAACTGGGCGAGTCGCATTACTGGGGCCATAACGCCATCATCCGCGTCGCCCCCTTCATGCGCCACTGCGCGCTGGCCCGGCTTCCCGGGCGCGGCGCGCTGGCCGGGGAAATACTCTCACACGATTTCGTCGAGGCCGCGCTGATGCGCCGCGCCGGGTGGGGAGTATGGATCGCCTACGATCTGCCGGGCAGTTACGAGGAAATGCCGCCCAACCTGATCGACGAGCTGACGCGCGACCGGCGCTGGTGCCAGGGCAACCTGATGAACTTCCGGCTGTTCTTCATGGAAGGGCTGCATCCTGCGCACCGGGCCGTCTTTTTGACCGGAGTGATGGCTTATTTTTCGGCGCCGCTGTGGTTCGCCTTCCTGATTCTTTCCACTGCGCTGCTGGCGGTGCATACGCTCACCGTACCCGACTATTTCGTCGCCCCCTACCAGCTTTTCCCCGTCTGGCCGGAGTGGCGCACCGAATGGGCCATCGCCCTGTCCGGCCTCACGTTCGGCTGCCTTTTCCTGCCGAAAATCCTCAGCGTCCTGCTGCTCATGTGCCGCGACGCCCGTTCGTTCGGCGGGCGGTCGCGCCTCGCGGCAAGCATGCTTCTGGAGTTCGTCATGTCGGCGCTGCTGGCGCCGATACGGATGCTCTTCCACACCCAGTTCATTCTCTCCGCCCTGTTCGGCGTTGCCATCGGCTGGCGCTCGCCGCCCCGGGAAGACGCGCAGACCACCTGGCGCGACGCACTGCGCCGCCATGGCGCGCACACCCTGCTGGGCATTGCGTGGGCAGGACTCGTCGGCTGGCTCAATCCGTCCTATTTGTGGTGGCTGCTGCCCATCGTCGGCGCGCTCCTTCTCTCGATACCGATTTCCGTCTATACCAGCAGCGTCGCGCTTGGCCGCCGGGTACGGCAACGCGGGCTTCTCGTGATTCCCGAGGAAACGGACGTTCCCGCCGAGATTGCCGCCACCGTCCGTTACAACGACGATTCGACTCCGCTCCCCGGCGTGGAGCAGGCCATTGTCGACCCGCTCGTCAATGCGCTCATGTGCGCGGCGCGCCCCGTACGCGGAACGCTGAAATCTTTGCAGGGAGAGCGGCACCAGTTGATGGATTCCACGTTGAAGCAGGGGCCCGCATTCTTGTCCGACAAACAGCGCAGCCAGTTGATCAATGACCCGGCGCTGCTGGCACGCCTGCACTATACCATCTGGAATTCCGGTTCGCATTCCGTGAATTTTTGACGGAAGCCGCGGTTCCGGGCGGAAAGCCTGCGCGGCTGGTGAATGTGGCAGCCGTGTATATGGGTTACGAGCCAGGCGCGCGCCGTCTGCCATAAACCCCATAGCCGCATCAGCAATTCGCTGAGAGGGGTTTCCCCTTTCCCCGATAGACAAAAATCCCGTTTGATGGTGTCATTTCCATAATCAATAATCAATTCGGGAGCGTCTTCTGGTCAAAAATTCTCCACCACAGCCTGCCTTGACGAAGAGCATGAACCGCTTCGCGGCGATTCTCCTGGCTGCGCTGTTGACCTTTGTCGCCGGTTATTCGTGGCATTCGTGGAACGTCGAAAAAGAGCATATCGTCAATGAGCAGGAGAATGTTCTGGCGTTCGTTTCCCGCCATGTGGACGGCTTTCTTGAAAGAATAGAAAGCGGCTTCGTGCGCTTGAGCTATGAGATAACCGAAGGCGCGGTAGAGAATCCCGGGCAGATCAATCTGCTGATCGGCGGCCTGAAGAACAGGAATCGGGATTTTTTAGGCGTTTCCTTGACCTCTCCCGATGGGAAATACTTTGCCACGGACGGTATGCCGCAAGGGGAGAAGCAGCCTATTGACAGGCTGTTGTACAAGGACACCGAAAAAAAGCCGGGCGTCTACCTCGATTACTGGAACACGCGAATCGAGGAGAACCACCATCTGATCATTGAGCCGCCCGATGAGGCGTTTGCGCACGAAACCCACACCCTTGCGGCCACCTACCACCATCAGGACGAGCGCGGGTTGTTCCGGCATTCCTTGACTGCCATCCTGAGGATGACGATCCTGCAGGACTATTGGCAGACAACGGAAACGCTGAAAAAATCGGCGCTCTGGATTGTCACTGACGGAGGCCAGACGCTGGCTCTCCATCCTCGGAGAAGGAATGGCACGGCGCATGCCGACACTATGGCCGGAGTGCTGGTCGAATTCCTGAATCGGGTTGGATTTCCGCGCAATGGCAAGTTGGATCTGGATACCGGTGATCGCGAGGAGCCACAGTTGGCCGTATACCAGCGCCTGGAAAATTATCCGTTTACCGCGGTCATCCTCGTTCCCAGAGCGGAAATTCTGGCCAAATGGAGGGATCGGGTCCAGGTTCCGTTGTTGCTGTCATCCATTTTGCTGATGTTCGGGTTGGTCGCCTATCGGAAAATCCTCAGCGACCAGCGGGCACGACAGATTGAAGACAGGCGCGTCCAGGAACAGATGCGTATCAGTAACGAGCGTTGGAAAGCCGCTCTGGATTGCGCCAGTGCGGGTCTATGGGAACTGGATTTCGCGAGTGAAGAAATCCGGGTGTCCGGCACGACATTGAATGACTCAAGGTTCCCGAACGTCGAACGCAACGTGGCGCTAGGTTCCTGGTTCGACCTGGTTCACCCCGAGGACCGCCAGACGTTGAAAGACGCGATTTCGTCCTTCACCTTGGGGGTGCAGCCTGAGTTTAAGGCGGAGCTGCGCATCCTGTGCGACGACGGAAAATGGAAATGGTTCGCCGTTCGCGGCAATGCCACGGCGAAGGACGATGACGGAAAACCGTTGCGTGCGCTGGGCACAATCACTGATGTCACGCTGCAGAAATCAGCGCTGCTGCAACTGCTTGACAGCAAAAAACGCCTGCGCCAGGGATTCGATCTGTTCCCGACAGGCGTAGCCGTCCTCGCCGAAAATGGCTCGGTGGTAGATGCCAATCCGGCGCTGGGGCGCATGTTCGGGTATTCGGGAAAAGAAATGATCGGCATGCCTTTCGAGCAGTTCTTCAACGCGTGCCGACCTGATGGAAAGGGATGCCAGTTGATCTTTCCACTCGGCGAGGAATTTTACGGCGCGTCGCTGGAAAGAGTCGCAAAGCACAAGTCCGGCCATCGCTTTTCGGTCATCTACAAACTGCTGAGCGTTTCGGCAGGCAGCGGCGCGGGTACCGACCTGATTGTCCAAATCGAAGACCTGTCTGAACGCAAGCAGGCGCATCTCCACGATTCGGCTAGGGTGATCCTGGATGCGCAAGAGAAAGACCGGGCGGAGATATCGCGCGAGTTGCACGACGAGATCGGCCAACTGCTGACCGCCCTGCGGATGATCCTGAAGCAGGCGCATGACAACCCGGGCAACGCGGCAAACATCGTGGATTGGCTCGGCAGGGGACTGCGGGTCTTGAACGACACGGTCGATTGCGTGCGGAGCATTTCCAACAGAATGCGCCCGGTCGCCATCGATCAATTGGGTTTGATTCCCGCCTTGCGTTCCCACATATCGAAAAATGTCCGATCCCTCGGGCAAAAGGTGTCTTTTACGGAGAATCTCGGCGAACGGCGGCTGCCGGGCTCTATGGAACTGTGTTGTTTCCGCGTCGTCCAGGAAGCGCTGACCAATTGCCTGCGCCATGCCAATGCGGCGAATATTGATGTCATCGTCACGTTCGAGGTGTCCCGGCTTATGGTTGCCGTGAAGGACGACGGGAACGGGTTCGACATTGGCCGGTACTACGCGTCCCGTTCGGAATCCGCTTCTCTCGGACTGATCGGAATGCACGAGCGTGTAAGCGCCAATCGGGGTGAATTGCAGATTCGTTCAAAACCCGGGCATGGGACCGAAGTCACGGCCCTGTTCGATCTTAATGGAGCGTTGCCATGACAATCCGAGTTGTTGTTGCCGAGGACCACCTGCTTGTCCGTGCCGGAATCACCGCGGTTATCGGCAGTATTTCCGATGTCGAGGTCGTCGGGGAGGCAAGCAATGGAAACGAAGCAATAAAACTTGTCGAAATCCTTGCTCCCGACATTCTGTTTCTGGATCTGGTGATGCCCGAACTGTCCGGGCTTGAAGCGTTGCCGAGGATCAATGAATCCAATCCCGGCGTGAAGATAATCGTTCTGTCGATGTATAGCGACGAAGAGCATGTCATTCAAGCCTTGAAGCTCGGCGCCATCGGGTTCATGCTCAAGGACGTCGCACACGAGGAAATCCCGCATGCGATCAAGGCTGCGGTGCAGGGCAACACGTGGCTGTCTTCAGCCGTGTCGAAAACGGTGATTTCCTGCTACCTGGAAGAGAACGGCGGCGCCATCGGTTCAGTCATGCTGACGTCCAGACAACGCCAGGTATTGAAATTTATCGCGGAAGGGCATAGTACGAGGGATATTGGCACCATGCTTCACCTGAGCGCCAAAACCATCGATACCTACCGCGCGCAGATCATGGAAAAACTCGATATACACAGCGTGTCCGGCCTCGTCCGATATGCCATCCGCCACAACATCATTCCGCTGTAGCGATCGCTGCAAAAACGTTCGGTAGACCTTGGAGGCGGACGGGTGCGACTTGGCGCCCGTCCGCTTACAACGCGCTCAGTTCTTGATCGATACTTCCCAGAAACGCTGCTTGGAGGCGAGCCAGGGCGTGAATCCCTGCAGACGTTTCGAATTGGCGTGGATGTCGACGGTGTTGTAGAGCATCAGCATCGGCACGTCGGCGAGGTAGCGCTGATGCAGTTCGTCGAAGATCTTGCGCCGCTCGGCGTCGTTCGAACTGGCGTTGGCCTTGTCGATCAGCGCCAGCGCGTCGGGCGAATCCCACACCTTGCGCGGCTGTTTGTCCTTCGGGCCGGAGAACTGCTCGTAGCTGAGCGCGGGATCGGTGCGGGCCGAGTACGAGAAGGCCATCATCTGGTAGTTGCCCTTGTTGTAGCGATCCAGCTGCGTAGCCCACTCGAGCACTTCAAGCTCGACGTTCATGCCGATCGACTGGAGCATCTGCTGCGTGATGAGGGCGATGTTGAAGGCCGGGCGGGCGGGGCGCTTGTTGGTGATCAGCTTGATCGGCTCGCCCTTGTATCCGGCTTCCTGCAGCAGGCGCTTGGCCGCTGCAGCATCGTGGGTGAAGCCTTTTTTCTGCTCTTCGGAGTAGAACGGCGAGCCGGCTACGATTGCCGAAGCGTTGGGTTTGGCCAAGCCGACCGAGGCGGCCTCGACCAGCTGAGGTATGTCTATGGCATGGGCAATGGCGCGCCGGATTTTCGGGTTGCCGAGCACCGGATCTCGCGTCTGAAACAAAATGACTTCCCTGGCGGCGGTGACGGCAGTCTTGACTTCGACGCTGGCGGCCTTGGACAGTTCGGGCAGATCGGTTTCCAGCACCTGGGCCTGGTCGACCGCGCCGGAGAGGAGGGCGGCTTTGGTCGTCGCCGGATCGGGGATGATCATGAATCTGACCACGTCGACGAGCGGGCGTTTCGCGCCGGTATAGCCGTCCAGCGTCTTGCCGGCCGATGCATAGTCGGCGAAGCGGTTCAGCACGATGTACTCGCCGCGTTTCCATTCGCCGAACTTGAACGGGCCGGTGCCTATCGGCGACTTGAAGCTGCCGTCAGGGTTCACCGAATCGCGGTGCTGAACGCCGGCCATGGCGCAGTCCGTGCGCGCCAGTGCGTCGAGGAACAGGCCGCTGGGTTGGTTGATGCGCATGACGACGGTTTGCGGATTCGGCGCCGTGACCGATTCGACTTTCAGGCCGTTGCGTCCGTCGAACTCGGGCAGGCAGCGCCAGTTCGTCTTCGGGTCCATGTAGCGGTTCCAGCTCCACAGCACGTCCGCCGAGGTCAGCGCCGCGCCGTTGTGGAACTTCACTCCGCTGCGCAACGTGAAGGTGTAGGTCAGGCCGTCGGACGACACTGAGTATTTTTCCGCGAGCAGCGGCCCGATCGTGCCGTTCTCACGCATGGCGACGAGGCCTTCGACGATGTGCAGGATGACCGTATCGGTCACGTCGTCGCGGTTGACGCCCGGATCGATGCTGCGGATGTCGGCGTTCAGTGCGGCCTTGATCGTCGTCTGCGCCACAGCCGGCGCGACGGCGAGCGCCGCAGCCAGGGCGGCGACAAGGGGGGTAAGGCGTAGGCTCATTTTGACTTCTCCCAAAAAGCGATGGCGATGCGTGAAAATAGGGTTCAACTCCGGTGATTCGATCCGTGTGGCTCAATCCTTTGCGGCGCGGTACTTGGCGAGCGCCTCGGCCAGGAAGCTTTCAATGGCGTCGAGGCTCTGCATGCCGTCGTGTGCCATGCCGTCGATCACGTCCAGCCGCGCGTCGACGCCCGCTTCGAGCAACGAACGGTGCAGGCTGGCCGCGCGTTCGACCCGCGTTGCGCCGGCGTCGTTGGCGCCGGGCATCCAATGGCGACTGCCCTCGCGGTGCGTGATTTCCCAGGTTTCCTGATCGAGGCTGCCGACGACGAGCTGAACCGTCAGGCGGGCGAGCGCCGCGCGGTCGATGTCGATGCCGAAGCGCTCCTTGGTATCGGCAACGCCGACCCACCAGTTGCGGCTGGCATCGGGCAGGGTGACCGAGCCGGGGGCGCCGATGCTGACGGCCCACAGGTGCTGCGGGTGCAGCAGCGCGAAGCGGTTGACGAACTGGCCGCCGCCGGAATAGCCGGCCAGGGCGAAACGCCCGAAGTCGCGGCTGTATTTGTTGCTGACCTCCTCGACGATGTCGAGCAGTACGTGATCATAACGGATATCGCCTTCGCGCAGGTGCTTGAAACCGTCGCGGTTGTCGTCGCCGAGCACGCCGACCGGGAACAGGGGGCACAGGATGGCGCAGCGGTTCCAGCGGCCGAATCCGGCCAGCGCGTCGCGGTATTCGACGAAGGTACGCCCGGTGCCGTGCATCATCACGACGAGTTCCACGGGGGGGCCGTCGGCATCGATGTCCTGCGGCACGTACAGGCAGTAACAGAAGCGCGGGTCCTTGCGATGCGCGAAGATGGTGGTCTTGCCCAGGTCGTAGAGCGCGCGGCCGCGCTGGGTGGCGTTGTCTTTGCTGCCGGGAAGCGGTTGTGACATCGATGGGTTCCTTTCGTTTTCGTTCAGATGTTCAGTCGCCTGCCATCAGGCCGGAAAAAGTGACGGTTGCATGTCGGTTTCGTCCGTTGCCGGCGCATCCGCTCTTCCCTCCGTCGGGTCGAAGCGCCAGCGCAGTCGTACGCCGCCGGCCGCGGTCGGTTCCAGCAGGGGGATTGCCGAGAGCAGGCGGCGGGTGTATTCCTGCTCCGGCATGTCGAAAACGGCATCGCGCGAACCCTGTTCGACGATGGCGCCGTCCTGCATGACGATGACTCGGTCAGCGATCTGTTCTACGACGCCCAGGTCGTGGCTGATGAACAGCGACGAAAAGCCGTGGCGCTGCTGCAGTTCGGCGAACAGGTCGAGAATCTGCGCGCGCACCGTGACGTCGAGCGAGGATACCGGCTCGTCGGCGATGACGAAGGACGGGCGGCGCACGATGGCGCGGGCGATTGCCACACGCTGGCGCTGGCCGCCCGACATCTCGTGCGGAAAGCGTGCGAGATGCTCTTCGGCGAGTCCCACCTCGGCCAGCGCCTCGCGGGTGCGTGCCGCCTTTTCCGCCCGGCTCATGCCGGCGACGAGGCGCAGGCCCTCGCCGACCAGTTCGCCGACCGTCATGCGCGGGTTCAGCGAGGAGTAGGGGTCCTGGAAAACCATCTGGCAGCCCAGCCGGTAGTCCAGCCACTGGGGCGACTTGCGGTGGATCGGGTGGCCGTTGAAAAGAATCTGTCCCGAGGTCGGTTCGAGCAGCCCGGCGATGGCGCGGCCCAGCGTCGTCTTGCCGCAACCCGAGCTGCCCACTATGGCGACGACCTCGCCGGGTCGCACGTCGAGACTGACGCCGCCGAGAGCACGCTTGGGCGCCGTGCGCCGGAACAACCGCTGACGCCCAGGGTATTCGACGACGAGATCGCGCACCTCGACGAGGGGCACCTCGCGTTTCGGCGGTTTCGCGGGCAGGCGGCGCGGCATGGCCTGCAGCAGCGCACGCGTGTAATCCTCGCGCGGCCGCGCCAGCAGCGCCGCAGTGCCGCCGCGCTCGACGACGCGGCCGTTCTGCATGACGACGACGCGTTCGGTGTAGCGCGCCACCATCGGCAGGTCGTGGCTGATCAACAGCACCGCCGTGCCGTGTTCGCGCGAGAGCGCCACCATCAGATCGAGCACGTCGCGCTGGACCAGCGCGTCCAGCGCCGTGGTCGGTTCGTCGGCGATCAAGAGCGCCGGTTCTAGCAGCATCACGGCGGCCAGCATCATGCGCTGGCGCATGCCGCCGGAGAACTCATGCGGCCAGGCCTGCAGCGCGGCCTGCGGGTCGGCGATGCCGACCCGTGCGAGCATGCGCACGATATGTCCGCGCCGCTCGGCCGGCGTCATGGCGCGCCGGTGCAGCGCCAGTCCTTCGTCGAGCTGACGGCCGATGGTCATCGACGGATTGAGCGAGGTCATCGGCTCCTGGAAGACCATGCCGATGCGCCCGCCGCGCAGTTGCTGCAGCCGCTTCTGCGGCGCCTCGGCGATCTCCTCCCCCTCGAAGACGATGCGGCCCGAGGTGCGCACAAGCGGCGGCGGGGTCAGGCCCATCACCGCGCGCACGGCCTGCGTTTTGCCGCTGCCCGATTCGCCGACTACGCCGACGATCTCGCCTCGACGCACGTCGAAGGTGACCTGCCGCACGATTTCGCGGCCGCCGTGGCCGACCGCGAGGCAGAGGTTCTCGACCCACAGCAGTGTTTCCCCCGCGTTTATCTTGATCTGTTCGAGCGCGGCGCTCATCGCATGTTCCTCATGCGCGGGTCGAGCCGGTCGCGCACTGCGTCGCCGAGCAGATTGATGCCCAGCAGCGTCAATGCGATGCACAGTCCGGGGAAGATCGACAGGCGGGCGGCTTCGGCCATGAAGGGGCGCGCCGCGGCGAGCATGTTGCCCCAGGTCGGCGCCGGCGGCGGTACGCCGAGCCCGAGGAAGGAGAGGGCGCTTTCGGCGAGGATCACCCAGCCGAACATCGAGGTGGCCAGCACCGTGAGCGGTGCGATGCAGTTGGGCAGCACGTGCCGCAGCATCGTATACAACTCGGAATTGCCCAGCACCCGCGAGGACTCGATGAATTCCTTTTCACGCAGCGAGAGCACGGTGCCGCGCACCACGCGCGTGACCGACGGCGTATAGGCCACGCCGAGGGCCAGCACGATGCCATACTTGTTGGCGCCGACCACGGCCAGCAGCGCCAGCGCCAGCAGCAAGCCCGGAAAGGCCAGCATGGCGTTGTTGACCGACATGATCAGCCGGTCGGTCCAGCCGCGCGTAAAACCGCTGACCACGCCGACCAGGGTGCCAACGATGACGGCGAAAGAGACCGTGAGCAGGCTGATCCACAGGCTGCTCGCTGCGCCGGACATCAGGCGCGAGAGTTCGTCGCGGCCGAAATCGTCGGTGCCGAGCAGGAAGGCGCCGCCCGGTTCCGAGAGGCGTTGCAGCAGGTTGATCTTCAGCGGATCGTGCGGCGTCCACACAGCGCCGGTGAGCGCCATGGCGGCGATGACGGCGACAATGGCGCCGCCGACGATGGCGTTGGGAGACAGGCGGAGTTTCATTCGGCGGCCACCCGCGGATCGAAGATCGGATAACACAGGTCGACGAGCAGGTTCGTCAGCACGTAGATCGTGGCGATGAACAGCAGGCAGCCCTGGATGACCGGGTAATCGCGGCCGAAGATAGCGTCGACCAGCAGGCGGCCGAGCCCGGGGATCGTGAAGACGGTTTCGACGACGGCAATGCCGCCGAGGAGATGGCCGAGGATCAGGCCGATCAGCGTCCACGTCGGGCCGAAGGCGTTCTTGAACGCGTGCCGCATCAGCACTGTGTGTTCGGGCAAGCCCTTGGCGCGGGCGTGGGTGATGTAGTCGAGGCGCAGCACTTCGAGCGTGCTGGCGCGCGCCATGCGGATCAGCACGCCGATTTCGTGCAGGAACAAGGTCGCCACCGGCAGGATCAGGTAGGTCAGGCCGTCTTTCCAGTCGGTGGCGATCGATACATAGCCCACCACCGGCAGCCATTGCAGTTTCAGGCCGAAAAACAGCAGGAGCAATAGGCCGAGCCAGAAGCCGGGAATCGACACCAGCAACGTCGCCGAGCCTATCAACAGCAGGTCGGGCAGGCGGTCCTGCTTCCAGGCAGCGATCATGCCCAGCGGCACGGCGGCGAGGCTGGCCAGCAGCACCGCGGCAAGAACGATGCGGGCACTGACGGTGAAGCGGTCCCAGACCAGCGCGAGAACGTCCTCACCGGTGCGGATCGATATGCCCAGGTGGCCTTGCAGCACGTCGCTGATCCAGATGCCGAACTGCACCGGCCAGGGACGGTCCAGCCCCAGCCGCTGCTGGAGGTCCGCGAGGCTCGCCGGGTCGGCCAGGTCGCCCAGCATCAGTTGCGCGGGGTCGCCGGGAACCAGTCGGATAAGCACGAACACCGTCACGGCGACGATCAGCAGGGTGGGGATCGCCATCAGCACGCGCGAGAGGATGAAGCGCAGCATCAGTTCGTTCCTCGCCCGTGCGGATTCAGCGGCGGGGGCGGGTGTTCAGGCATCACAGCAGGACCGGTTCGGCAGTCAGGCTGTAGCGCGTGAACTGCCGGTTCAATGCCGGCAGCGGTGCGACCTCCATCACTCCGGCGCCCGGCTCCATGATCACCATCGCCACGGTGGCCGACTGGCTTTCGTGGCCGCCGGAGCGCGGTGGCCGGCATACCGAGTAGGGCGTGCAGAAATCGTCGAAAAGCGCGGCCTTGAGATCCTCGCGGTCGAGTTTGTCCTTGCGGTTGAGCAGTTTTCGCACCCGGTAGTCGCGGTACTGGCTGTCGGGCGAGTTGGCGCGGCCGGTGTCGACCAGCTTGGCGAGCGCGGCCTCGCTGACCCAGTGGTTGGCGTGAACGATCAGATGGTCGGCGCCAAGATAGACCGGGAAGGCTTCGTTGGTCGTGCACTCGAAGTCGATGCCGAAACCCTGTGCCGTGGCGATCATCATGTTGTTGGAACAGGACTTTGGCGTCGTCGACACGGCGGACATGGCCAGCGCGAAATGCTGCTGTTCCAGCACCTTGCGGCGGATCAACCCGAGCGGCACGCCGATCTGGCCGAAATCGCGCTCGCATTCGAGATAGTTAGCCGTGATCGAGATGCCGGCGCTGTTGAGGCCGCTGCGCGCAAGCCCGCCGGCCTCGACGAAGGTGAGAAAATCCGGGCCGTCGTCGCGGCGCACGCGCAGCACGATCGAGGTGTCCGCGCACTCGGCGCGCCAGTCCCAGTTCTGCCCGTGGATCAACGCGCCGCTCGTCGAGCGCTCGGGCATGATCAGCGCCGCGGTGCAGCCGTCGCCCGCCTCTTTTTCCGTCCGCGCCAGCGCGACTACCTCGGTACGCGCGTTGATCATGACGATATCTTCGAACGGCACGCCGGAGCCGCTGGCGATGCCGCGCATCTCCTCGATGTAGCGGGGGTCGAAGTCTTCTATCGTGCGCGCGAAACGGGCAATCAGCGCACTGCGTTGCGCGGCGTCGTAGCCCAGATCGATGAGTGTCTTGCCGTACAGATCGGCGCTGCGCCGGATGCGCCCGGCCGCCTGTTGCCCGTATTGCCTGCCACGCTCCAGCGGCGAACCGCTGACCGAGACAAACGGGAATTGCTCAATGGCCATCCTTCCCCTCCCCAGGAAAATGGAAAGGCGGGCGTCATGCCCGCCTCCTTTTATTGGCGCGAATTTTACCTCAAGCGTCTTGATTCGACACTAAAATTTCTTGGGGTGGCATACAGGGATATTTCATTTGGCTGTACAACAGCAACACAGCTCAAGCGGCCCCGGCGGTACTTCTTGCGGTTCGTTGCCGGCAGTGAACCAGAACGCCGGTTTCGGGCCTTCGAGCACGACCTTGGGCGAATTCTCGTCGCCCGTCACCACCAGCCAGTCGCCTTCGGGCAAGCCCAGCACCTTGGCCTGTGGGTTGGCCGCTAGGTACTCGGCAAGCCGCTGGTTGCGGGTTTCGCCCTGGTGTCCGGCTGGCAGCGCGTTGGTGTAGTGCGGGTTGATCTGGAAGGGGATCAGCCCCAGCGCGTCGAAGCCGCAGGGATCGTCGATGGGCATGTCGTTGGTCGTCTTGATGCTCGGGCAGGTCAGGTTGGAGCCCGCGCTCCAGCCGATGTAGGGCGTGCCGGCGCGAACTTTCCTGGCGATGGCGCCGAGCAGTCCGTTTTCACGGCACAGCTTGAGCAGCCGGAAGGTGTTGCCGCCGCCGACGAGAATCACGTCGGCCTGCTCGATGGCGCGGCTCGGATCGTCGGCCTGATGCACGGAGGAGAGCGTCAGGCCGCAAGGTTCCAGCGCGGCGGCGGCTGTCGCCGTGTAGGCATCCCAGTCGACGGTGACGCCGGCGTAGGGCACGAACACGCCGCGCCGCGGGGAGGGCATGTCCTTGAGCAGCGCGCGGACGGCCTCCTGCGCATGAACGAGGTAGCTGCCGTCCGGACTGCGGGAATTGCTCAATAACAGGAGTTTCATCGTAGCTATTTCCCTTATCCATTGTCGACGAGCTTGCAATGCTAACCCGGATACACTCGACCTGTGTAGGCGTATCTCTACGGGTGTCAGCGACAGGCAGCGGGTTTTACTTCATGGCGGAACGGCTCATTGACACGCAGCAGAGCGCCAGAACCAGGGTCGCCCCAAGATACATGGATATGGATGGCGTGCCGTGGTTGTTGAGCAGCGTCAGGCAGATACCGGGAGCCAGCGCACCCCCCAGAATGCCGGCAGCCTGGAAGCCGACGCCGGCGCCGGTAAAGCGGACCTCGACCGGGAACATGCGCGGCAGATGCGCCGCCAGCGGGGCCCACATGGCGGCCAGCAGGAACAGTGCGATGAAGGCGGCGGCAAGAATGATGAAAGTGCTGCCCGTGTCGAGCAGGCTGAAAAAAACGCATACCCATATCAGATTGGCGATGGCGCCAAAGGCCAATACGGCGTGCGTGCTGAACTTGTCGCAGAAGTAGCCGAAAATGGGAATGCCGCAAGCTTGCCCCAGGGCGGCGGCGATACTGGCATGCAAGGCCACCTGTTTGGGAATGCCGATGTGCGGTAAATACACGAGCGGAAACAAGGCGAAGACGTAAAACGCGATATCGCTGCCGATGCGTGTGCCGATGGCCAGCAGCAGCCGGCGCCAGTGGTGCTGCAGTACCGCCCGGATGGGGACGGCGTCGTGGGCCGGCGCGAGCTTCCGGTTGGCGAGAAATTCGGGAGATTCCGTGATGCTCAGGCGGATATAGAGGCCGACGATTACCAGAATGGCGCTGATCAGAAAGGGTACCCGCCAGCCCCATGAAAGGAAGGCTTGTTCCGACAGCAGGCTGGTTAACAGGGCGAAGATGCCGCCGGCCAGCAGAAAGCCGATGGGGCTGGCCAGTTGTACCATGCTGCCCAGAAAGCCTTTGTATTTGCTGTCCTTGGCGAATTCATTGACCATCAGGGCCGCGCCGCCCCACTCGCCGCCCAGGGCGATGCCCTGCAGCAGCCGCAGCGCGCACAGGCAGTAGGCGCCCAGGGCGCCGGCGGTGGCGTAGCCGGGCAGGCAGCCGATGAGGAAAGTCGCCAGACCCATGATGAACAAGGCGACTACCAGCATGTTCTTGCGGCCGATGCGGTCGCCGAAATGGCCGAAGATGACGGCGCCGATGGGCCGGGCGACGAAGGCGATGCCGTAGGTCACCAAAGACAGCAGCAGGGCAAGCTGCGGCGTCATCTGCGCGAAAAACACTTTTGGAAACACCAGCGCGGACGCCGTACCGTAGATGAAATGATCGTAGAACTCCAGGGTTGTTCCAGCCAGACTGGCCGATGTCACCCGCAACAGGGATTTGCGCGATCCGGCGGAATCCGCCGATTGTTTTTCTGCGCATGTGGGTGCGTATGGGGTATCCGGCAGGGTTATCTGCGTTCTCATGATGGAGTCCGGGTCGATTTTCTGTTCAGAGGATATCCGTCGCCGATGAGCGGTCGCTGTCGGTTTTGCCGTTCGCTTCCGAAAGCGGACGCAGGAATGGGGCGATGAGCGGACTACGGGAATGGAACAATTCACGCAGGTATTCGCTGATCTTTCCCGCCCCCTTGATTCGCCAGACCAGCGCCATCGGCGATGGCGGGCGGTACGGGGCCGCCAGGGGAACTTCGACCAGCTTGCCGCTGCGGATGGCTTCGCGCGCTGCCGGCGAGGGGAGAAAACCGATGCCAAGGCCGGCGATGTGGCTGCTGATTTTGGTCTCCATGTCGGGCACAATCAATTCCTGTTGTCCGGTCAATCGCCATGGCGGGCGTTTCTGCAAGCGCAGGGATGTGTCTTCGATATTGATGACCGGGTAGCGCCGCAGGGCATCGATTGTGGCGGGAGCATCCTGCCGCGCGATGGGATGGTCAATCGCGGAGACCAGCACCCAGTCGATGGTGCCGGCTGGTTCGGCGCGAAAGTCGTCGCTGATGGTGTGGAAACCAGGCGCGCCGACGGCGAATTGTCCGCCGCCGTATTGCATGGCGTCCCATACACCCATGTAGACGGCTTTTTGCAGCTTGAAAACCGTGTGGGGATAGCACTCGTGCAGGTGCGACAGCAGCAGTGCGGCGGCCTGTGCGTCGTAGAGCAGATTGTTGAACACCAAAATGAAGTGTGGTTCGATGCCGTCGCGAATCTGCTTGAGCTCTTCTGGAATGCTCTGCTGCCACTCGAACATCTGGCTGGCCTTCTCCAATAGCATTTCGCCTGACGGCGTCAGGTGTACCGAACGCGTCGTCCGCTCGACCAGAGCCACGCCCAGGCTGTCCTCCAGCGTCTTGATGCGGTAACTGATGGCCGAGGTGGTTTTGTGCAGCAGTTCGGCGGCAGCGGAGAAGCTGTGCAACTGCGCGACGACGACAAAGGTATGCAGTGCTTCCAGATCCAATCTCGGCATTTGTTTCCGGTTGTGCATGAAGTCTCCTAAATCGCCTGTCGGCAGGTTGGTTGCTCTCTATTTTGGACGGGCAATGCGCTGCCGGGTATCGCCTTTCCCAGCACATTCAATGCAAAGGCAACGCCGCATAGCGCGTCATGGCCGGAGGAATGTCCGTAGTCAGCGGCGTTCGCCAAAGCGCCGGCAAGTTTTTCGGGCGCGCTGGAAAACAGGGCCAGAAGCGGCTCGGGATAACGTCCGGCGCAGCCGTTGGCGAGCATGGCTGCGCTGATCTCCGTGGTGCCTGGCAGCAGTGGGCGCAACGCCGCTACCAGTTCCTCCCGCCGAGGTTCAAGCAGGACGTCCGTCAGCAGGAGCACGCCGAGCAGAAAATCGTCGGCGGCGGGCGTCAGTCCCGCCCCCAGTCCCACCATCCGCTCCAATGCCTTTCCCAGCAAAGTGCTTTCATTATTCTCTTTGCACAGCCAGTGCGTTAACGAAACAAGCGCTGCCGCCAGACCGGTCTGCGCCGGCGAATGCGCCGCACGGTCATGGGCGTGGGTCATCGCATGGAATCCCCCGGCTGGCGGGTTGCGCGGCAGAAAGCTTTGCAGCGCTTGCGCCAAACCCGCCAGGTCGGCGATAGCCACGTGCGTTTGCAGTCGCAGGCTGCCCACCGGGGTATCGGCCAGTCCGATGTCGCAGGCGCTGGCGCCAAGATGCCATGGGGATAAAACGGCCACCTGCTCGTTCTGCTCGAACAACTTCTGCAGATTGTCGCACGGAAGGATGCAGCCGCGCGGCACAAGCGGCATGCCGCACGTCTGCAGCGTAACCATTTCCCCGGCGCCGGTGCGCAGATTGCAGGCATGCGTGAACACGGAGTGCACGCGCAGAGACTGCGTGGTCTCCAGCAGCGCCGCCAAGGTGTCGCATGCCCGCAATGCTCGCATATCCGTGCCGATCCGGGAGAGTCGATGGATTTCGTCAGAGGTGGAATCAGCGCGCCTGCGTCTGCAAGCCGGCGTCTTTTTCCTCACCCTGCTTTTGTTCGGAATGATCCTGATAGATGTCATTCTTGTAAAGAATCAGCGTGGCGATAATGGTGGCGGCAATGGTGAAAAGCACGAACCAGTACACCGGGATGTGCGTATACAGGCGCAGCAGCAGGGGGACGCCGACGGCGACCGGAATGATTTTCGGGAACTTGAGCGCGAACGATACGATCAGGGCGCCGAAGATCGAGGGCACGGTATAGGCCTTGATGGCGCCGGTGACGGCTGGCGGCAGCGCGCCCAGGACAATGGCGCCGGCTATGGCGCCGAGGCAGACGATGACGGTCGTGGTGAAGGTGGCGCCGCAGATGGCCTGCACGGTAATGACCTCCGCCGCCCGCGACCCTTGTTCGGTGCCGGTGATGTCCTGCGCCAGCACGGCGGACGGCAGCTTGTTGTTGCCGATGTTGCCGGTCAGGAAGGCCATGTAGCAGCCGGCCAGTCCCAGCGCCGGGTAGAAGGTGATCGGCTCGATCAGCCAGATCAGGCCGAAGGCCGCGGCCAGCAGCGTGACGTCCTTGACGAGCCAGTCGACCGGCGGGAAGATGCCATGCACGAAATACAGGTAAAACACCGGAAACGACGAGGTGATGCACAGCGCGATGAGGCTGCTGCGGCCGATCCGGTGTACGGGTTTGGTCCAGTTGCTGGCGTAGCTTGTGTTATCCATGACGATTCCTTTGCGTTGTGCGAGTGCGTGTTTTCATCAATGCGCGGTCATCATCTGCGCCGTTGCCCCGGCAATGGTGCCGACGATCATGGCGATGCCGAGGTTGTATTCCTTGATGCGGGTGAACTTCTGCGAAACCTTGTAGAGCACGAACATGGTCACTCCCGCCACCGTCCATGCCACCAGGTTGGCGCCGCCGTTCTTCAGTTCGGCGGAACTCAAATTGCCGTAGATGGCCGTCATGGCCGCGCCGCTGACGAAGGCCAGGATGCGCGGGTTCTTGCTGACGATCTTGTTGCGGATCTTGTCGAGGTGTCCGGAGAAGATGACCGCGCCGAGCATCGACCCCATGCCGTTGATGGCCATGCCGAACCAGGAGACGAACAGCGCCTGCGTGCCATAGTCGGGGCCGCCGAAAACGACGCCGGCGGCATCGGCGCCGATGCGCGCGGCAGTGAGGTTGTTGGCGGCGGAGACGATCATGGTGCCGCGCATCCAGGTCAGCGGATTGCCCAAAACCGCCATCAGCCCGACCAGCACGATTAGGATCGACAGCGAAGGTCCGATGGCGGTGATGAGCCCGACCTTGAACGCCTTTTGGCAATTCTCCATGGGCACGCCCATGGCTACGGCGTTCCTGCGCGACAGCCGGAAGAAAGATACGCCCTGTATCACCACAACCATCACCGAGATGCTGCATATCCACCACAGCAATTGGCTATTGATAATTTCGTTCATGACATGACCCTATCGAGTAAAAAGTGAATCAGAATTTTTCGGCAAAACGCAGTACGGCTTTTTCGAAACAATCGATCGGCGGATGGGTGATGCCCGCGCCGATCTGCCCTTCGCCGGCTTTTTTGTGCACGCTGCCGGTGGTGATGACGGGCAGGATGCCGGTCTCGACCACCTTGCGGATGTCGATGCCGGTGGGCGAACCGCGAAAATCCAATACCGGCTGGGAAAAGTTCAGGTTTTCAGCGAGGGTGATCTCGTACATGCGCTTGGAAATCTCCACGCCTTCGGCCGCCGAGCCGCCGACCAGTTGAACGATGGCCGGCGCGCCTGACAGCGCGAAGCCGCCGATGCCGGCGGTCTCGGTGATCGCCGAATCGCCCATGTCCGGATTGGCGTCGTCGTCGCCGTAACCGGGGAAGTACAGACCCTTGACCATTTGCGCCGGTCCGGTGAACCACTCGCCGGGCAGGCCCGATACGCGGATGCCGAAGTCCACGCCGTTGCGCGCCAGCGCCGTCACCATGGTGCTGTTTTCGATGCCGTGCGCGGCGTCCAGGCAGACCTTGGAAGAGGGCATGCTGAGGCTGAGGAAGTAGCCGTCGTTGCCGTTGATGAAATCGACGACCGGCTGCAGGCGCTCGGCGGGCAGGCCGCTTTTCAGCAGCAGGGGAAACAAGGCGCGCAGGAACAGGCTGGTGCCGGCCTTGTTGCGGTTGTGGCCTTCGTCGCCCATGTGCAGTGCCTGGAACTGCAGCGATTTGGTGTCGATGCCGTCGCTTTGCGATAATGCCGTATGCATCACGTCGCGAAACTCGGACTGCATCCATTTGAGCCGCGCGATCACTTCCGGGCCGTAGGCTCCGTAGCGCATCACCTTGCCGCCCATGCCTTCGGGCACCGGGCAATAGGCGTAGTTGCCGTGCGTCTTGTTTTTGAACACCTGCACCACCATGTGCGGCGCGATCACGCCGGCCATCGGTCCGACCGCGTCATGCTCGTGGCAAGGAGAGAAGGTGATTTTCCCGGAAGCGGCCAGCGCGGCGGCTTCCTCGGGCGTAGCCGCCAGTCCTTCGAACATCAGGGCGCCCATCACGGCGCCGCGCATCGGTCCGCACATGCGTTCCCAGCCGATGGGCGGCCCGGCGTGCAGGATCGTCGTCGGCGTCATGCCGGGAATCACGTCTTTTGCGAGCTGATAATCGACGAGAAAAGGCGTGGCGGCCAACAGGGTATCGATGGCCTTGGCATTCGCCTCGGCGATCTGCGGCAAATCCAGTCTGGCGAGCGCCTGCAGCAGGGCTTTATTGCCACCGGCGGGCGGTCGCCAATCCACGTGAATGCTATCGACATTTTGCGACAACAGTTCCGTATTGAAATTTTCGGCGCCGAGGTTGATGGTTTTCAGTTCGCTGGCGAACAGGGCATTGATCTTGGACATCAGTTCATTCCTTTTATGATTTCAGCGGCGATACGGGCGGCATGGGCGTTGGTCTTGCCAAGGATGACGCCGGCGGACTTGAGTTTTTGTATTTGCGACTGCAGATGTTGCGGGTCACTGTCCGTTCCCAGCACATAGCCGACGAAAACCACCTCGCGATTCTGCCGCCTGGCGGTATCCCTGGCCGCTTCGATACCCTGCAGGGTTATTCCGGCCGGGTCTTCGTGCGAACCGAAGCCCAATACGACATCGACGAGAATGACCGCGGTTTCGGGATCGGCGGCTTCCTGTGCCAGGCGCCGGTTGCGTAGCGCCGGATCGATCATGGGGTGCGGCTTGCCGACGGTGAAAGCGTCGTCGCCGATATCGACAAAACTGTTGGCCCGGCTGCTGTGCGGGTCAGCCAGTTTCTCCTCCGGTTTTTTCGCGGTGTTGCCGAAACAGGGCAGAACCGCGTTCCTGTTTTTGAAAACGATCCGTGCCTCCTCGGTCAGCGTGCCGCCGCAGAAAACGCCGCGCACATATTTCTGCCCCGGTTTCAACTGCGTGATTGCCGCTGCCACGGCGGATGCATCGACGTTTTCCGCATGCGGTTGGAAACCGGGCGTCAAAAGGGAAATGGCCTTTTGCGCGCCTTCTTCCAGCGTGTTCGCAAAATGGATATTGGCGTCGTCCGGAGCGCTGTCGCCTTCGTTCAGGAAACAGGCGACGACCGGTTTGGCGATGCTTTTGGCCTTGCCACAGACCTTTTCGGCAACGCTTCGCTCGGGGGGCTTCGACACCAGGATGATGAGATCAGTCTCCGGATCGTCCGCCAGTGCCTGCAGCGCATCGCACATCATGATGGCGTTGGTCGACTTGGAAAGATCGCGGCCGCCGGTGCCGATGACCTGACTGACCCCCTGGCCGTACTGATCCAGGAGCACCGTGACCTCCTGCGTGCCCGTGCCGGAGGCGCCGATCACGCCGATGCGCCCTTTGCCGACCGCGTTGGCAAAACACAGTCCTTTCTGATTGATGATGGCGGTACCGCAGTCCGGACCCATCATCAACAAGCCCTTTTCGTGCGCCAGCATCTTGAGCATCAGCTCGTCATCAAGACTCACATTATCGCTGAACATCATCACGTGCAGGCCGTTGCGCAGCGCTTTCCTGGCTTCGAGGGCGGCGTATTCTCCAGGCAGGGATATGACAACAAGGTTGGCTTCGGGCAGCACGTTCAGCGCGGATTTCATGCTGGCCGGCTTGCTCTTTTCGGCGGTATGGCTGGAACGCTTGCACAACGCCTTGTCTATCGCGCCGATGGCGTCACTGGCATTGTTTTCATCTTCGAGCTGGAAAACGATCATCAGGTCGTTAGGGGTCGCCGAGTCGGTTTCCTGCGTGTTCATACCGCTATCGCGAAGCAGCGACTGGTTCAACTCGGTTCCCATGCTGACGGATACGTTGAACACGTCTTTCAGTTCATTGAGCCGTTTTGAAATTCCCATCAAGGTGACGGAGTCGAAGTAGGAGTTTTTCTTGATCAGGCTAAAGGTTTTCAAAGTAGTCTTCCTTGCGTGGATATCAAACGGGGTTGACGAAGCGCGTGCCGCCATCGCCACGCACGGCGCGCCCCATGGCTTCCGGGCTGGTGATCAGGCCCACGCCGCCAGGGCGGCGGTGCAGATAAGTCAGCATGGCCTCGACTTTCGGCCCCATGCTGCCGGCGCCGAATTGGCCTTCGTTGAGCAGATTTCCGGCTTCTTCCACGTCCAGGGTGTCGAGCCAGCGTTGTTTGGGCGTGCCGAAGTTGACCGCGACCCGTTCGACCCCTGTGGGAATCAGCAGCATGTCGGCCTGGACTTCGATGGCCAGAAGCGCGGAGGCGCGGTCCTTGTCGACAACCGCCTGGGCGCTGCACAGGGTGCCGTCCGTTTTTCTGGCAACCGGTATGCCGCCTCCGCCGCAGGCGATGACCAGGATGCCCAGGTCAAGCAACTGGCAGATGACCGGGCTTTCGATGATCTGCAGCGGCTTGGGCGAAGGAACGACGCGGCGCCAGCCGCGGCCGGAATCCTCGGCGATGCGCCAACCCTGTTCCGCGGCCAGTTTTTCGGCGACTTCCTTGTCCATGTGCGCACCGATGGGTTTGTCCGGACTATCGAAGGCCGGATCGGACGGGTCGATCAGCGTCTGCGTAACCATGGCCATAACGCGCGTCTCGGTGATTCCGCGGCGGGACAATTCGTTATCCAGCGCGTTTTGGAACATGTAACCGATGGAACCTTGTGTATGGCCGACCGCAACTTCCAGCGGAATTTCCGGAACCTCCCGGCGGGCCAGTTCGGAACGGCGCAGAATGAAGCCGACCTGCGGTCCGTTGCCATGCGTGAGCACGACCCGCCAGCCTGCTTCGATCAGGTCGACGACGTGCCGGACCGTTTGATTGATCGCTTCGTATTCGTGGTGGGCCTCGGCTTCAGCCGTGGACTTGATCAGGGCATTGCCGCCAATGGCGACAACAGCGATCTTTCGTTCTCTCATGTGAAATTCCCATCGACGACGTCATTTATTGGCGTTCTTCTGGAGCAAGCCGCGAAAATCGAAGGGTTTTCCGCCAAGCGTCAGTTGTTCGCCATAGATTGAAATATGGCTGCAACTTTATGATTTTTTTAGGGAAAGATGGTTGAATTCTTTTTCTGCACAGTGTGCAAAATATTTTGAGAATCAACCGGATTCGCTTCGTGGGTATACATTGATGATGGCACGCCGGAGCGAAGCCGATGGCCGGTGGCGACGGGCTACGATGGAGGTCTGGCAGAAAGCTGTCCGTCGCTTACTGCGAACATAGATGGTCGCCCCCGTTTTGCCAAGCGTTCACTCGATGATGGTGAGTAAGGAGGAGATTGCAGCCATAGATCCGGACTTTGATCGAGGCCGCAGCCTCTGTCCCTGATGGAATATGCAGATCGGTAGCTCAACACGCCCTTGTACTCGAAGTACGA
>JAVBSG010000141.1:0-29698 GCA_031547245.1 Propionivibrio sp. | reverse complement strand
GGCAGGGCGGTGGCGATTTCGCCGATGATGAAGAGCAACTGTACCCAGTGGTTGTCGCTGTCGGGATCGAACCCGAGCCCTTGCAGAAGTGTCTTCGCCAGATAGTAGCCGGCCAAGACACCGGCCAGCATGGCCAGGAATCCGGTCAGTTCGTTCCTGGCGCTGGAATGCAGCGGCCGGGATTCCGTGCGTACCGGGGGCAGCAGAAGCAGGGAAACGATCGCCGCCGCCGCCATCAGCACGCCCATCAGCGAGTACACGCGCGGCCAGGATTGCCACTGGTCGGCCCAGATCAGCGCGATGCCGCCCGAGACGATCATCGCCAGCCGATAGCCGAAGACGTGCAGCGAAGCGCCCAGGCCGTGCTCGGCCTTGTCGGAAAGCACGTCGGCGCGGTAGGCGTCGACGACGACGTCCTGCGAGGCCGAGAGGAAGGCCACCAGCACCGCGCACAGGGCAAAAGCCTGCGGCCGCGCGCCGGGTGAGAGGCCGGACATGGCGAACAGCGCTAGCGCCAGCCCGCATTGCGTGACGACGAGCCAGCCGCGGCGGCGGCCGAGCCAGGGCGGCTCGAAGCGGTCCATCAGCGGCGCCCAGAGGAACTTGAAGGTGTAGGGAATACCCACGAGGCCGAAGAAGCCTATCGTGGCGAAGTCGACGCCGTCCATCGTCAGCCAGGCCTGCATGGCCTGGCCAGTCAGCGCGAGCGGCAGGCCCGAGGCAAAGCCCAGGAGCAGCACGGCCGCGAGGCGATGGCTTCGTCCCAGCGACGCCATCCCGCTACGAACGGCCGAGCCGGTAGAAAGCCAGGCTGCCGTTCAGGTTCGGATCATTCGTCACCGGCTGGCCGAACACGTCGAAAGCCAAACGCTCGCGGATCGCGATGCCGAGCTGGCCGCACAACGCCTCGAAGTCGACGATGGTGAAGAAACGCACGTTCGGGGTGTCGTACCATTCGTAGGGCAGGTCCTCGGACACCGGCATGTGCCCGGCGGCAATGGCCTCGCGGTTCACGCGGTAGGCGAAGTTGGGGAAGCTGACGATGGCCTCGTCGGCCACGCGCAGCATCTCGCCAAGAATGCGCTCGGTGTTGTGCATGGCCTGCAGGGCCTGCGAAATAATGGCGTGGCTGAAGGAGCGGTCCTCGAAGCCGGAAAGCCCACCCTCGATGTCGATCTGGATGACGTCGATGCCGTTGCGGATGCAGCCGAGAATGCCTTCGTCGTCGATTTCCACGCCGTAGCCCGTGATGCTCTTCTGTTCGTTGAGATAGCGCAGGAGCCGCCCGTCCCCGCAGCCCAGATCGAGGACGTGTTCGCCGGACGAAATCCAGTTGGCGATCACGGCGAAGTCGAAACGCTCGCGCTCCTTGGCGGTCGGCGGGTTCATGCTGGTTCTGTACAGTTTGCCGGGGTTCATACCGTTATGTTCTCCAGATAGGCGCGCAGCACGGCATGATAGTGCCTGTCGTTGAGCAGGAACGAGTCGTGGCCGGCATCGCAGTCGATTTCCGCGTAGGCGACCCGGCAACGATTGTGCATCAGGGCAAAAACGATCTCGCGCGAGCGAGCCGGCGAAAAGCGCCAGTCGGTCGAAAAACTGGCGATCAGGAAGCTGGCCTTGGCACGCGCCAGGGCTGCGCAGAGATCGTCGTCATAGGCGAAGGCGGGGTCGAAATAATCGAGCGCCTTGGTCGTCAGCAGGTACGTGTTGGCGTCGAAGAAACCAGCGAACTTGTCGCCCTGATACCGCAGGTAGGACTCGATCTCGAAATCGATGTCGTAGCTGAAACGGGGTTCGCCATGCCGCAACTGCCGCCCGAACTTGTCGTTCATCTGATCATCGGAAAGGTAGGTGATGTGTCCGATCATGCGCGCCAGCCGCAGGCCGTGCGACGGAATCACGCCATATTCGGCATAGTGGCCGCTATGAAAGTCCGGGTCGGACAGGATGGCCTGCCGGGCCACCTCGTTGAAGGCGATATTCTGCGCCGACAGTTTTGGCGCCGACGCGATGGCAACGGCATGGCGGATGCGGTCCGGGAATTGCAGCGACCACTCGATGGCCTGCATGCCCCCGAGGCTGCCGCCGATCACTGCGGCCCAGGTGTCGATGCCCAGATGGTCCGCCAAATGCGCCTGTGCGGCGACCCAGTCCTCAACCGTTATGAGCGGGAAATCGGCGCCATAGCGCTTGCCGGTCCTGGGGTTGAATGACAGGGGGCCGGTCGATCCGTAGCAGCCGCCCAAATTGTTGACGCCGACAACGAAGAACTTGCGCGTATCGAGCGGCTTGCCTGGACCGACAAGGTTGTCCCACCATCCGACGTTGCGGAGATTATCGGCATGGACGCCGGCAACGTGATGGCTGCCGGAGAGCGCGTGGCAGACGAGCACGGCATTCGAGCGCGCGGCGTTGAGCGTTCCATAGGTTTCATAAACGAGCTCGAAGGCCGGCAGCTCTATACCGCTCTTCAGCGTAATGGGGGCATCGCGGGAAAAACGCTGCGGCTCGACGATGCCGATTGAATTATCTTGTGACATTGCTTCCGTACCAGTAAAAACAAAGCCCAGTCGGCAGATACAGGCGGACCGGGCGGAATCCGCTTTAGCCGTATTTGTTGAGCGCCCGCAAGCTGATCGTTCAAATCGGCGCTGGGATTGAAATTACCGCCGGACAAAACAAAAGTCAAATTGCGGCGATCACTGTCCTTGTCAGGCCACTCCCGTTTCCTATAGCGGCCAGCTGTTCAAACGCTCGATCTGCTCCTGTATCTTCAAGGGCTCGTCGAGACGGACTATGCGGCGCACCATGGGTTCAATTTCCGAGATGTCGCTCTGCTTGATCCGCTGCTTTACCGCCGGCACCTGTGCCGGAAGCATCGAGAACTGGCGCAGCCCCATCCCGAGGAGCAAGCGCGTGAAACTCGTCTCCCCCGCCATTTCGCCGCACATCGATACCGGCACTCCGGCCTTGGTCGCGCTGCTGATGATGTGCGACAAGAGGACGAGCACGGCCGGATGCAGCGGGTCGTACAGGTTCGCCACCTGCTCGTCGGAACGGTCGATGGCCAGAGTGTATTGGATCAGGTCGTTGGTGCCGATGGAGATGAAGTTCAGGCGCCGCAGGAAGACGCCGATGGCCAATGCCGCTGCCGGCACTTCGATCATGCCGCCTATCTCGATGTTCTCGTCAAAAGCGATTTTTTCGCCGCGCAGACTCGATTTCGCCTGCTCAAGCGCGGCCAGCGTCTGGTCGACCTGGACGGCGTGGGAGAGCATCGGCACCATGATGCGGACTTTGCCCCCCAGCTTGGAGGCACGCAGGATGGCACGCAGCTGCGCGTGGAAGGGTTTGGGGTCGGCCAGCGACAGGCGGATCGAGCGCAGGCCGAGCGCCGGGTTCTCGCGCCGCCGGTCCTCGATGGTGTCGCTGTGCAGTTCCTTGTCGTTCCCGAGATCGAAGGTACGGATCGTGATCGGCCGCCCGTCCATGCCTTTGACCGCCTTGCGGTAGGCTTCGAACTGCTCGTCCTCGCTGGGCATGTCGCCGCGCCCCAGAAAGATGAATTCGGTCCGGAACAAGCCGACACCGTCCGCGCCGCACTCCAGGACTTCTTCAACGTCCTCGGGCTCCTCGATGTTGGCCAGCATGTCGATCCTGACCTTGTCGAGCGTGGTGGCGCGGGCCGTCTTAAGCAGCTTGAGCTTGGACTTGTCGATTTCGAACTGGCTTTTTCTCAGTTCGTATTCTTCGAGGATGCGCCGGTCAGGATTGACGATGACGACGCCGCGCAGGCCATCGACGATCAATATCTCGTTGTCGCGAATCAGCTGCCGCGCGTTATGCAGACCCAGCACGGCTGGAATTCCCATGCCGCGCGCAAGGATCGCCGTGTGCGAAGTGGCGCCGCCGACGTCGGTAATGAACGAAGCGAAATTCTGGTCCTTGAACGCCATGACGTCAGCGGGCGAAAGGTCGTGGGCGACGACAATCAGGTTTTCCCCCTTGAGCCCCTTCAGCCGGACGGAACCGTGGTCGGCCTCGCTCAACTCGCGCACGACGCGCTCGACGGCCTGGCGGACGTCGTAGCTGCGTTCGCGCAGGTAGACATCCTCGATTTTTTCGAAATCCTCGACGAGCAGTTCCATCTGCTGCACGATGGCCCATTCGGCGTTGCAGTGGCGCTCGCGGATGATTTGCTTGGGCACTTCCGACAGCTCGGGGTCCTCAAGAATCATGCGGTGCAGGTCGATGAACGCGTGCATGTCGGCGGGCGTTTTTTCCAAGTCGCTTTTCATCGTTTCGAATTCGCGGCGCACACTCTCCAGGGCCTTCTCGAACCGAACCACCTCTTTCTCCACCATGCGCGGCGGAATGATCAGGTGCGAGACTTCAAGCGTCGCTTGCGAGATGAGATGCGACCGGCCAATGGCGATGCCGCCGGAAACCGGTAATCCATGCAGAGTAAAACTCATGGTGAACCTATTCTCCTTCACCAAACTTATCCGCAATCAGTTTGAGAATGGCATCCAGCGCTTCTTTTTCGTCGTCGCCATCGGTTTCTATGGCCACGGTCGAGCCCTTGCCTGCCGCCAGCATCATGACGCCCATGATGCTTTTCGCGTTGATCCTGCGTGAACCTTTTTCCATCCAGACATCCGACTCGAAGCTGCCGGCCAGTTGTGTCAGCTTGGCCGAGGCCCGGGCATGCAAGCCAAGTTTGTTGATGATTTCCGTTTCTGCGCGTGCCATGCGAAATTCCTGTCAATCGTCTTGTAATGAGAGAATCAATATTTCACGGAGAACGCCCCGATAAAGATGTGGCGTCCGAAAATTCCAGGCTGCCTGCCTGGAGACAGCAGAGACAATGTGTCGAGCGTGGGAATACGGGGATGATCGAGCGACGGGCCGCGACCGAAAGCGCGAAGACAGGAAACGGCGTTTTCGCCGAGGCCTCCTTGCCTTGTCATCAGCATGCCCATTTCCGGAAATTCCCGTATGCTCAACCAAGCATCATTTTATAGGGGATTTCCCGCAAATCGGAAGGGGCTCAACACTTATTCTCGGCGCGGAAGCACGATTTCCCTGGTTTTCGGCGGTTCGCCGACAAATTCCAGGCGTTCGCGCATACCGGGTGTGGTTTCGACAGCACCTTCGGCGTTGACGCGCAGAACCAGATCGACGCCCAGCTTCTCCGCAAAAACGGGCCAGTCTTCGCCGGCAATGAACAGCGGCTTAGACGCCATGTCGGAAAAAGCCCCCACGGCGGCGCGTGCGGGAATCAGCACGGTCAACGACTGCGTGTGCATGACCGGAACAGCGGTGCGCGGATCGAGCAGATGACAGTAACGCCTGCCGTCCAGTTCGAAAAACCGCTGGTAGTCGCCTGAGGTGCCGACAGCTTCGCCATCGCGCAATTTCAATGCGGCCAGCGGGCCGGATTGCCTGGGATGCTGAATGCCCACGGTCCACGGCTCGCCGTTCTTGTCGCCGAGCGCCAGGATGTTGCCGCCGATGTTGACGAGAGCATTCTTGGCGCCGTGCTCGCGCAAAATTGTCGCCGCGCGGTCGAGTGCGTAGCCTTTGAGATAGCCGCCAAAGTCGACGGCTACGTAGCGCGAACGGCTGCTGACGCGGTCGCCGTCGATGACGACGTCGACCATGCCCGCCCGGTGCTTGCGCCAGTCATCCAGAGCGGCAGGGTCCGGCAGGGCGGCTTTGAATTCATCCGACTGAAACCCCCAGAGGCGGATCAGCCGGCCGATGCCGGGATCGAAAAGTCCGTCGCTGAGCCTGGCGAGGTGTTGGGCGTCGCTCAAAAGCGCCGCCATTTCGCGGCTGACGGTCTGTGTTTTCCCCTCGGCCAGCGCGGCGTTGAGGGCGCTCAATTCGGAAGGCTGCCAGGCGTGGTACGCGTTGTGCAGGCGATCCAGCTCTTGCAGGACAGCCGTGGCGACCGGCCGGGCCCGGTCTTCGCCAAGGCCGGCCACGAGAATTTCGACGCGCGTACCGAAAACGAACGATTCCTGGCGATAAAGCGGCGCCCGGCCGCAGGCGGCGGACAGGACCGCCGCGAGACACAGCAGAAACGCGAGAATTCGCTTCACTGCTCGCCGCGTGGTGAGAAATCCTTCTCCTTGCCAGCTGCCGGCTGGCCGACTTCGGCCTCCAGGGACTCGATGAACAGCGCGGCGGCATCGAAACCGGTTTGCTGGCAGATTTCCACCATGCAGGTCGGGCTGGTGACGTTGATCTCGGTAAGCCAGTCGCCGATCACGTCGATACCGACGAAGAACAGCCCGCGCGAGGCGAGCACGGGCGCCAGCGCCTCCGCAATTTCACGGTCACGCACCGACAATGGGCGCGCTTCGCCGCGCCCGCCGGCCGCCAGATTGCCCCGCGTCTCGCCGGACATGGGAACGCGCGCCAGGCAATAGGGCACGACTTTGCCGCCGATGAGCAGGATGCGTTTGTCACCCTTAACGATGTCCGGGATGAAACGCTGGGCCATGATCGTGCGTTGCGCTTCGTGCGTAAGGGTTTCGATGATGACGTTGCGGTTCGGATCGTCGCCGCGCACGCGGAAGATCTGGCTGCCGCCCATGCCGTCGAGCGGCTTGAGCACGACGTCACGGTGCGTGTCGATGAAATCCTTGATAAGGCGCATGTCCCGGGCGATCAGCGTCGGCACGGCGAACTGCGCAAATTCGGTAATGGCGAATTTTTCCGAGTGGTCGCGCAACGCGCGCGGGCTGTTGAAAACACGCGCCCCCTCGGCCTCGGCACGTTCCAGGAACCATGTCGCGGTCACGTATTCCATGTCGAAAGGCGGGTCCTTGCGCATGATGACCGCATCAAAACTGCGTAGCGGAATACGCTCGCTTTCTCTTTCCACGCGCCATTCGGTATCCGAGTCGAGAAGCACCAGGCGCACCGCCTCGGCGCATACGCCATGCTGTGTCGTCCAGTGAATGGCTGGCTGCTGGATGGCGTACACCTCGTGTCCGGCCGCCTGCGCGGCGCGCATCATGGCGACGCTGGAATCCTTGTAGGCTTTCAGGTGATCGAGCGGGTCGACGATAAATGCAATTCGCATGTTATTACTCCTCCTTCTGCTCAGGTTCCGTCCGTTCGAGTTCCAGGGATGCCGCCAGTTGGGCCAGACGGGCGACGACACCGTAAGCGTAAAAGCGGTTTGGCGGCGCATCCGGCACCTGGCAGCGGTCTGGCAGGCAACAACTCGTTTCGAACGCCAGCGGCTCAAAATGCATACCCGGCGCATTCAGGTTTTCGTCCTTGCCGCGCGCCGAATGCACCCGGTAGAACCCGCCCACGACATAACGGTCGATCATATAAACAACCGGTTCGGCCACGCCGTCGGCCACATGCTCCTTGGTGTGCACGCCTTCCTGGATGATGACCTGCGATACTTCCATGCCCTCCTTAATGACCGACATCTTGTTGCGCTGCCGGCGGTTCAGGCCGACGATTTCAGCGGCGTCCTTGACGGTCATGACACCCATGCCATAGGTACCCGCATCGGCCTTGACCACCACGTAAGGCGTCTCCTCGATGCCGTATTCCTTGTATTTTTCGCGGATCAGCGTCAATACCCCGTTAACGTTGGCGGCCAGGCAGTCTTCCCCTTGGCGGTCATGGAAATTGACGCTGTCGCACACGGAAAAATACGGATTGATCTGCCAGGGATCGATACCGACCAGCTTGGCGAATTCGTCGGCAACTTCGTCATACGCCGTGAAATGATTGGACTTGCGGCGCACGGCCCAGCCGGCATGCAACGGCGGCAGGACGAACTGGTCGTCGATCCCCTGCAGGATTTCCGGCACCCCGGCCGACAGATCGTTGTTGAGCAGAATCGTGCACGGATCGAAATCGGCAAGGCCCAAGCGGCTGCCGGAACGCACCAGCGGTTCGAGAATCAGCGCCGTTCCATCGGGCAGTTCGACGGGCGTCGGCTTGTCGATCTCGGGATTCAGAGTGCCGAGCCGCACATTCAAGCCTGTCATGCGCAGGATGGTGACCAAGCGCGCCACGTTCTGCAGATAAAACTGGTTGCGCGTATGGTTCTCCGGCACCAGCAGCAGGCTTTTCGCCATCGGGCAAATCTTGTCGATGGCGGTCATCGCGGCCTGCACGCACAGCGGCAGAAACTCCGGGTTAAGGTTGTTGAAGCCCCCCGGAAACAGATTCATATCCACGGGCGCCAGTTTGAATCCCGCATTGCGCAAATCGACCGAGCCGTAAAACGGCGGCGTGTGCTCCTGCCATTGCCCGCGCAGCCAGCGTTCGATTTCCGGCGTGGCATCGAGAAATTTGCGCTCGAGTTCATGCAGAGGGCCTGTCAATGCTGTAGTCAGGCGAGGCACCATGATTGTCTCCTTCTGTTTGCGGCAGGTGAAATTCCTGCACTGGCATTCGACTGAGCGTAAAAGCTCAGATCAAGTGTTTCAGCTTATCCCACCAGTTTTGTGCGTTTTCGGGCAGGAAAGCACGGAAGAGTTTCGGCAAAGGCGTCTGCTCGAGGCTGCGCTGGGTAAACAAAAAACGGCCATCGCAGATAAAACCGAGATCCTCCCAGCCGACCTCATTGAGAGCCTCCGCCAACGTGTGGGTGTCTATATGGGGATTCTTGGGGAAAATTGCAAGCACTGCGCCATCATAATGCGTGCATTCGTGGACAAAGAACGGCTTGGACCGCCGCGTTTTGCTATTAACGTAGACACGCGGCTGTTCCGACTGAAAATAGTTGCGGCCCCATTGCCACCAGTTGGATTCGTCATAACTGCGGATGCGGCGGGCAATCAGGCGTTCCTTGTGGGGCAGCAACGCCTCGGGAGGTTCCGTTCCGCCATCGCACCAGATCATGCGCCGGGTTTTCCCGTCGGTGGCCGTCGTCGAGCAGACGAAATCACGATTGCCGGATGTTTCGCTGACATAAACGTCGTCGGCCCCCGAGACGGCACCCACCTTGACGAAAGCGATATCTGCAAGGCGTAGCGGATAGTCGTGACGCGTAAACAACAAATGGCCGCTGCTTTCGACAAAACGCCGTTGTTCCCAGCGCGGCTGCCCCAAACCGGCGACGCCGACGGCTTGATCCAGCGCCGCGTAACGCGTCCGCCGCGTCAGGTTGCCGTTCTCGAAGCGCCAGATCGCACAGTTCGGCGTCGCGCCGTTGAACAGGCGCATATCGCCCAGATCGATGAAATCGGTGATCGTCCCGGCAGCATGCAACAAACGATTGAGAGGCACGGCCGAGGTAGCCTTCAGAAGATCGCGCGGGGTGATGAAAATCAGCTCACCGTGCGGTGCCAGGTGGCGCAGGCATTTTTCGATGAAAAACAGGTAGAGGTTGGCGCGCCTGTCGAGTACGGTTTTTCCCGCCAGCCTCCGGGTCCCTGGCGAAATATCCTGATGGCGCACGTACGGGGGATTGCCGATGATCGTGGCGAACTGCTCGTCATCCGACAGTTCGAAAAAATTCATAACCTCGGCTTCCGGCGGCGCGTGCCGGGAATCGATCTCGATGCCCATGGCACCCGGGAAATGCCGAAGAAAAGCGCCATCCCCACAGGCCGGCTCGAGCACGCGCCCATCGTTACGCACCAGACGCAGCATGCATTCGACGACTGCCGGCGGGGTGAATATCTGCCCGAGCGTAGCAACCTCGTAAGCACTGGGCATGGGGTGAGCGGAGGATTTCATGGTTAAGAAGACATCGGAAACCGGATATGGTGAATATCCAGTATACCTTCTTCCATGGTTCCCCTCGGACACCCTTTTCGATACCGCGGAGAATTGCGGCCTCGGGTGGGGTCGCGGATATTCAGTCGCCTATATTTTCTTCAGATGCGAACGAACTGCCGTCTCGTTGCTCCGGTGTGTTTGATGAAACCGGGCGAAAAAGAAACCGATGCCAACCGTTGCGAATTGGCGGCAACGATGACCCCGCCGCATGCGGCTGCCGCAATGGCGGGGCCATGATTGCTTTTACGAGACTGGACGGCCTCGGTTATTCGGCTACCAGCCAGCCGTCTTCGCCGAATTGCTGTTCGTGCTTTTTCGCATCGGCCTTGATGTACGCATCCAGCTCACTGCCTGTGAGGAAATAGTTCGTCTGCAGTCCTGTTTTCAGCCACGCTTTCCATTCAGGAGCCTCACTCACTTTCGCCATCACATCGACGTAATATTTGATTTGTTCGTCCGTCGTATTGCCGGCAAGCCAGACGGTTCTCGGCATGCTGAACTGCTCGATCGGAATCCCCTCCTCCTTGCAGGTCGGTACGTCGGCAAACGACTTCCCGTCGGCAATTTTTTCCTGGTAATCGGTAAGGCGCTTGTCCGAGAAAACGCATAGCGGACGCACCATGCCGGCTTTCCACTGCGAGACATTTTCGTTGGGGTTGTTGGTGTTGGCGTCGATATGCTTGCCGGCGAGCTGCACGGCGACTTCACCGCCGGACTTGAACGGAACGAATGCCACTTTGGCGCCGATCGCTTTTTCGATCTGCCGCGTCAGAATATGATCCGTGTCCTTCGAGTGCCCGCCGCCCATTTTGAACGCCACGCCCTTGGTGCGCATGGCCTCGGCCAAATCCTTCGCAGTCTTGTAAGGCGCATCGGTGTATGTCCATAGCAGGAACTCGTCGGCGGCCATGATCGCCACCGGGCGCATATCCGAGATTTTGTACCCGGCCTTGACGATCATAGGCATCAAATACGCCAGATTGGTGGAAAAGAATACCTTGAGTGGATCGTCTGGCGACGACTTGCCGTAAACGAAGGTTTCCGTTCCCGCGCCGCCGCTTTTGTTGGTGACGATGACCGACACCGGCATCAGCTTGTATTTCTGGATGACCGACTGCACGACGCGAGCGAATTGGTCGGTTCCTCCTCCAGGGCCTGCCGAAACGACGAACTCAACCGTTCTGGTCGGTTGCCACTCAGCCCAGGCGGGCGACGCCGAGAAAACCGCACCGGCGAGAGAGGCTGCGATTATTGCTGCACGTGTAACTTTTTGCATAACGTCCTCCTTGATAAAACGCACCACTACTGTCGGATGCCGAGCATCCTTCATGCCTATGTAATTTTGTTCAATTTGCCGCGTCACCGAAAAAGCAGTCGTCCTGACGCTTGCGCAAGGCGAGCAGTTCCGATGCGGCATCGATTTCGATATCAGCCAGGGTAATCAGTGAGCCCTTCTGCACATCGCGTACAAGACGGCGATTGGCCGCCAGATAGAAAGGCACGGCGTTTTCCGGTGCAAGCGGCTTCGCCTCGTGCAGTTCCGCCGAGGTTCCGTCGATTGTGTGGTGATGCCCTCCCATGGCCAGAATCGATCCGGCGGCCAGATCCTGCGTCGTGCGCGCAACCAGATCCAGGTGCGGCCGGGGCGCCTGGGATCCGCATGAACGGCCATGCACGAACGCTTCCAGAACGCTGGTGGCCGCTTCCAGGCCAAGCAGATGGCGGGGATTGAAAATCATGGCCCGTTTTTTGTCGCGGGAAACGAGGTGCCCCTTTTCTTCCAGCAGTTTCCAGGTCTCCGCGTCGTCGCATCGGATGATGATGAAGACGCCGCCGGCGAAACTCGCTTCTTCCGGCCGGCGCAAGCAATGGAATACGTCCAGAATGCCGTCCTGGCTCAGCAGCCCTTCCTCGGATGACGGACCGAACAGGGTCGGCACTTCGGGAATGCGGGCGATGGGCGCATGCAGATCGGCGCGATCGGGAGAAAATCCCGTTGAATTGGCTACCACCAGCAATTCGCAAAGGTCGGGAACCGCCCGCTGCGGCAGCGCCGAACATACCTTCGCTCGATTGCCTACGGCTTCCACCGCCTTCAAGCCCCCCAGCGACATGTGCTTTGCCAATTCGGGCAGCGGGTGGTCCTTGCCGTTGCACGTCAGAGTGCCGGTCGCCTCGTCGAAAACGAAGTCGTACTCGCTCGACTTGCCTGCGGCAATGATGTCGAAACCCATCGCCTGCGCCCATGTGATCAGACCGATCAGCAGGCTCGGCTGGTCACCGTCGACCGGCGTGGACACTTTGCCTTTGCTGCGCGCGAGAAACGCAAGGTACGGACCAATGACGCTATCGGCTTCCTTCGACACCATCACCAGATGGCGCCCGGACTCGATGGCCATCCGGCCATGCCGCGCACCCGCTTCCGGGTTGCCCGTGGCCTCCACCACCACATCGATCGGCAACTCGACGACCGCCGCCAGATCGTCGGCGGCAATATACTTTCCTTCAACCCAGGCGGCCTTGGCTTCTTCCGCCGTATGGCAAACGGCAACCTCGTTCGCGGCGATGCCGACAGCGGCAAGGCTCCGGGCAGCGACGGCCGCATCGAGGTCGACGGCGACGCGCACATTCATCAGCGGGACACGCTGGCCTTGCGCGATGAAGCTTCTGCCAAAACCACCACTGCCTACCACACAGGCCTCGGCAGGTCGTTCGGCTGGAGAAAAATAGTCTAGATGATTCATACCGGCCTACTCCATGGATAATGATTAAAAATGACTCTTGGAATGCTTATAATTGTATGCAATACTGCTTTTTTATTGCTGAATTTATCATTTTTTCGAAGACTATACTCATATAGTGCATGCAATGCAATAATTTTCACGAAAGGTCAAGTTTTATGTCCGGGGATAAACATGGGACCCGCACCCAACTCGCTACGACTCGCCTGCGGCAAATGATTACCGCCGGCGATCTGCGTCCGGGGCAGCGCGTCGCGGAACGGGAAATCGCCGAACAGTTGCCGGGCCTCTCCCGAACCCCGCTTCGCGAAGCGCTGAAAATCCTCGCCACCGAGGGACTGCTTACCCTCTCGCCAAATCGGGGCGCGACGGTCACCATGCTCTCGATGGCAGAGGTCGAAGACGTCCTCGAATTGACCGTCGGACTCGAAAGCCTCGCGGCCGAACATGCCTGCATGCGCGTCAGCGACGCCGAAATCGCCGAAATTGGAGCGTTGCAGCAGAAAATGCGTGAAGCATTCCATGAAAACCGGCTGATGGATTACTTCGAGATCAATCAGCTGATTCACCAGAGAATCGTCGAAGTCGCCGGAAACCGCGAACTTGCCCGCATTCACGCCACGCAATGCGCGCGAATCAAGCCTTACCGTTATGCCGGCAATCGGCGCCACGAACGCTGGGAAAGAGCCCTGGCGGAGCACGAACAGATTTTCATGGCCCTGCAGGATCGTAATGGCGCTTTGCTGCGCGAGATGCTGAGCGCCCACCATCGCAACGGATGGAAAGTGACGAAATCGCTTGTTGAGCAGGAACTATCGCGCACATAAGGTTTGGATTTAGTCTAAGCTTTATTCATGTAGCCATTCTCGTTTCCCAAGTGTCGGTGGCATTAGTGCGCAGGAAGCCGCCAAATTGACCGGGAAGGTGCCTTGCGCCAGTCAAAAAGTATGACGGAATAGCAATCCGTGGAAACTTTCTCTCATCCGCAGGCTCAGTGAGTCATGGAACGTGCTTATCGGAAAAAGCGGACGTACAATACTGGCCGCTTTTCCGAGATAGTATTGTTTTGGAATATCGTTGCATCAGATTCGCAGGAAAGTAATTCCGTTTATAAATCGTTAGTGACACGAAGCCGAGCCGAAGACTGTGCTATAGCACGGCAAGGCGAAGGCGACAAAGTCACTGAGGATTTAGAAATGGAATAAGAGTGATGTTTTCCGGGAGAAAGGATCATGTTAGTCCGCTTGACGTCGAGCACCTCCGGCAAAATGGTCATGTTCGCAGAACATGCCCACGAACTATTCAGCTGGATCGGCAAGGAATGCGTAGCGCATGGTGTTTTCACCACCGAACAGTTGCCTGAAGCCATCGCGCATTTGCGCCGGGGGATGGAAGAAGAAAAACTGGCGAGAAAAAGAAATGCCGAAGAAATGCGCGCGGCAGAAAAAAACGCGGGCAATCATTCAGAAGAAGAAGATGAGAGTGACGACAAGAAAAAACCCGTGGAGGAGAAGATTTCCCTTGCCCAACGGGCGCTGCCATTGATCCACCTGATGGAATGGACGCAGAAGGAAGGCGGCTTCATTGTCTGGGAAGCACGCGAGGACTTTTGAACGATGCCGCCGCAGTACCATGCCAGGCGTTTCACACAGTGGATGTCGCTGTTCGGCTTCGTGGCGTGCGTGGCGGGAATGCCGCTGCATGCTGCCGAGGTAGCCATCGATGTCGGGCATACGCTGGCGGCACCCGGCGCGACAAGCGCTCGCGGCAGGGATGAGTTTTCCTTTAACCGCGTGTTGGCAGAAAAGGTAAGTGACGCAGTGGCAGAGCACCGCCTGGCTGTTCGAAAAATCAATTTCGACGGAAACATCGCCAGCCTGGAAGACCGCCCAAGGGCTGCCGCGGGAAGTGACTTTTTCGTCGCCATTCACCACGATTCGGTCCAATCGCGCTGGCTGGAAAAATGGAAATGGAAGGGCAGGCTGCTCAGTTACAGCGACCGCTACACAGGATTTTCCCTCTTCGTATCGCGCAGGAACCCTGATCTGGCGACCAGCCTGCGTTGCGCTTCGGCCATCGGCGCCCGCCTGCGCCGGCTCGGGTTCGTTCCGGCGCTGCACCATGCCGATTCGATCGCAGGAACGCCAAGGCCCTTTGCCGACCATGAGAATGCGGTGTACTACTACGACAATCTCATTGTTCTCTACCGGACGACATTGCCGGCCCTCCTTTTCGAAGCCGGGATCATCAAACATCGTGCGGAGGAACTGCAATTGACCGATCCCGAACGGCAGGCGTTGATGGCCGACGGCATCGCCACGGGCCTCGCTGCCTGTCTATACGTGCCCGCAGACTGATTCCATCTGTAAATCTAGAGCACCTGATTGACCAGCCGGTCTGCGCGGACACGAGCCAGCCGCTTGATCAGGCGTTGCGCCGGGGAGGGATAGGATTCGACCGATTCTAAATCGTCGTAGCTATTCACCCGCTGCGTATGGGCCAAAACCCTGTCCAGTTCGGCGAGATGCTTGTCGAGCAGCAATTGCTGCGGATCGTTGATCAGCAACCCGTTTTCCAGGTCGAGCCGCCAAGCACGCGGATTAATGTTGTTGCCCGTGAGCAAGGCATAGCGCTCATCAACCAGCAGGCCTTTGAGGTGGAAGGTGTTGTCGTCATGGCGCCACAGGCGGATATCGAGCCTTCCCGCGGCTATGAACGCCTGGTGCGCTTTGCAGAAACGCCGCAGATTCGCTTCATAAAGATAAGGCAGCGCGCCGATGGTTTTGAACGGCTCTTCGGGCGGAATGTAAAAGTCGTTGGCCGTTTTGTCGCCGATCACGATGGTGACGTGGCAACCCGCGCGCAACCGTGCATCCAGCGCCCGGCGTACCGGCGCGGGGAGATTGAAATACGGGGTGAACAAGACCAGGCGGTCCTTCGTCTGGCGAATCAACTCGACGATCGTCCGGTTGAGTTCGTTGTCCCGGAGGCCCAGGCCAAATAGCGGGGTAACGCCGATTTCGCCTTTGCGGATCTGCTGCGCGGCGAAACGGTAGCGAACTTTCGCCAGATCGCGCCGGAAGCGGATGATGGCCGGGCGGATTTCCGAGGTTTTCGGAGTAATTTCCGTATTGAGCGGATGTACCGCCGGATTCTGCTGCAGGGTGCGGTCAAGCACGGCCGCCATGCTGTCGGCGAGCGTCCGGCTGTGGATCAGGTGATAGCGATCGAGGCGGTAGCGCTGGTGGCGGTGCAGATAAACATCATTGAGACTGGCGCCGCTGTACAGAACCGTGTCGTCGACGACGAATCCCTTGAGGTGCATGACCCCCATGAATTCCCGCCGCTGTACGGGAACGCCGTAGACATTGACGCCCGAACCGAAGCGCTGCGCCATTTCCCGGTACATGGCGGCATTGCCCGCCGATTTCGCCTTGCCGATGAGGCCGCGCTGGGCACGGTGCCAGTCGACAAAGACCGCGATTTCCAGTTCCGGGCGCGCCGCCTTGGCGGCATGAAGCGCTGCCAATATTTCCCTGCCGGCGTCGTCGTCCTGCAGATACAACGCCGCGATCAGGATGCGCTGCCGCGCTGCCGCGATCATGGCCAGCAGCGTTTCACGATAATCCCCGGGGGATTCCAGAACCTTGAAATTCTCCGCCGAGACGGCGATGGACGGAAGGTTGTCGAGCGACATCCAGCGCCGGGTTTTCTCCCGCCAGTTGCGCCAGACAGATGAGAGTTTTACCCGGGGAATAGCGTGGTTTTGAACATGTTCCATAGGAGAATTATACCGATACAGTGATGCCCGGCTGCAAAAATCGAAAAGGTTCATCCTGCCGCAGCCATTTGCGCATGGCAAGAAAAGCCATTACGATCCGCGGTCTGGCAGCATCGATAATAAAAATGTCTCCACCATTGGATACCTGACATTTACATTGAGGGATCGAATATGACTCCGGAACAGGAACTGGCCTTCATGGCCGAACAGGTGCAGCGCCTGCAGTTTTCGCAGTTCAATCTGCAAACGGCCTGGGAACTGGGAACCCGCCTGAAAAGCGAGGCGGAAAAACGCAAGGTCGCCATCAGCATCGAAATCCGCCTTTGCGGAAAAACGGCGTTCATGTATTCCATGCCGGGTACGGTGCCGACCAACGCCGATTGGGCGCGCCGCAAGTGCAATCTCGTCGAGCTTACGCACAAAAGCTCATATGCCGTGGCATGCACGCCGCCGCAGGACGGGTTGACGACTATCCAGCGCATGGGCCTCGATGTCCGCAACTACGCCGCCGCGGGCGGCGCTTTTCCGATCATGGTGCAGAACGTCGGTTGCATCGGCGTGGCAGCCATTTCCGGCTTGCCGTCGCGCGACGATCACATCTTCATCGTCGATGTCATTGCCGAATTTCTTGGGGTTGCTCCGGAAGCCATGCGCCTGCCCTGAATCATGAGCAAACCGATCAGCAAGGACACGACGCTGTGCATGTCCCTCTCGGCGCGGCCCAGTAATTTCGGCACGCGTTTTCACAACTTTCTGTACGAAGCGCTGGACCTCGACTATATCTACAAGGCGTTTTCGATCGCGGATATCGCGGGCGCCATCAGCGGCGTCCGCGCGCTCGGCATCCGGGGCTGCGCAATCTCGATGCCGTTCAAGGAGGCCTGCATCCCGCTGGTTGACGAACTGGACGCCTCGGCCGAGGCAATCCGCTCCGTCAATACCATCGTCAATACGGCAGGGCACTTGCGGGCGTACAACACGGACTACATCGCCGTGGCGAAACTGCTGCGCGAGCACAAGGTGCCGCCGGAACTGCCTTTCGCCCTGCGCGGCAGCGGCGGCATGGCCAAGGCGGTCGCCTGCGCGTTGCGCGACGCCGGATTTCGCAAGGGCTGCATCGTCGCCAGAAACGCAAGCTCCGGCAAGGCCTTGGCGGATCTTTACGGCTTTGACTGGCGGCCGGACATGCAGGATTTGAACGCCGGGCTGCTGGTCAACGCCACGCCGATCGGCATGTCGGGAGGTGTGGAAGCCGACATGACGGCCTTTGGCGACGCCGAGATCGACCGTGCCGATGCAATTTTCGATGTGGTCGCCATGCCAGTGGAAACCCCTTTGATTCGGCTGGCGCGGTTGCACGGAAAAAACGTCATCACCGGCGCGGAAGTTTTCGCTCTGCAGGCCGTCGAGCAGTTTGTGCTTTATACCGGCATCCGGCCGACCGATGAACTGTTCCGCCAGGCAGCCGCATTCTCCCGGAGTTGATGGTCTATTTTGCGCTGCGCCGAAGCCGGCGCCGACTCAGACTTTGATCTCCTGCCAATTCCCCCGCCGTGCCGATTCGAACAGGGCTTCAATGATGCGCAGGATAAGCAGTGCATCCTCAATCGGCCAGCTGGGCACCGGTTCTCCAAGCAGATAGCGCGAAAACCGCTCGGCCTGCAGAGCATATTGATTGACCGGTTCGAAAACGATGGCCCGCGTGGGGAGCGCGCCAACGCTTGCCTCGCTGCCGATTTCGAGACGGCACGAAGTCGGCCGTGCCTGCGCGAAGGGGAAATCGAAACGCAGCCAGCCCTTGGCGCCAAGCACGGACAGCTGTTGATGGGTACCCCAACCGGACACGCCGGACTGCGTGGCCACGGTAAACGCCGCGTGGCCATCACCGTAATCGAGCAAGGCACTGGTCAACCGGTCGACGCCGAAGACCGGATCGCGCTCCATGGCCGCCACGACACGTAGCGGCGGGCGCTTGAAGAGCAGGTTGCAGGCGCTGATGGTGTAGGAACCGAGATCGTACAGGCCGCCGCCTCCGGCTGCCGGGTTGTTACGAATGTCACTGGGGTCGAGGAACTGCTTGGCCAGTGTGGCGTGCACCGAACGCACGGCGCCGATGGCGTTATTCGCCGACAGTTCTTCGATCTTGCCCCACTGCGGGTGATTGCGGTACCCAAAAGCTTCTTCGATATGCCTGCCGCTACGGTCGCGCGCGGCGCAAAGCGACTCCACCTCCGCCGCCGTCATGCATAGCGGTTTCTCGCACAGCACGTGCTTGCCTGCTTCGAGCGCGCGTATCGACCATTCGCAATGCAGCCGGTTGGGCAGCGGGATATAAACGGCGTCGATGTCCGGATCCGCAAGCAGGTCTTCATAGCTTGCGTAATGGCGTGGAATGGCCAATTTATCGGCAACCCCTCGCCCTCTTTCCCGACTGCTCGAAGCCAGCGCCAGCAGCGTGGCGCTCGGCGCATCGCGCAGGGCCGGCATCGTGCGCTCAACGGCAATCCGGGCCGCGCCAAGCACGCCCCAGCGAATCGTTTTCCTGTCCGGCATCAGTCGCTCATTTCGTTTCAGGCCCGATCGTCACGTCCGAAGACGGCAAGGAGCCCTTTTCCTCAACGGTTGGAGCGTCTGCCGAAATAATCGCTGACCTCGAAATTTGACGAACTGGCCCAACCCTGGTCATCCTCTTGCGGTTCCATCGAGAGCGAACCGTGAATCATCGACAACTGGAATATTTCGGTGGCTACCTCGGCGGGGAAACCCTGCCGGTTCGGACGGTCCATGACCATCAGGCTATCCAGATAACCATTGGCCTCCGGCTGGCCCCAAAGACAAACCAGTTTTTCGAGAATATGGGGAAAACGCTGTGCAATCTGATTGGGATAGGCTTTGGCGTGCGGCCCCAGGCGAACGAGCATTTGTTCCTTGAGGAATTGCTTATCGGAAGCAAACTGGGAATTCATTTTCTCACCCTACCTTGTTCTTTCTTTGTCTTAGTAAAAAATCCGACAACAGTTTTACGAATTCTTGTCTCGCACGCGCCACGCCACTGGCCCAGAGGGAGTCCTCTCAACGGACTCGCAACGAATGGGGCGACATCGCGCGCACACTTGCCCAGGATTCTGATGTTACCCTGCCTCGCCGCAAAAAACAAAAACCGCAGCCGGATAGCTGCGGCCGTTGAATCGGGGGCGTCAAAACCGTGATCCAACCTGGACGATTTACTCGACCCGGATCAGTTCCTGCCCCTTGGTGATTTTCTCGCCGGCAGCCACATGGATGGCCTTGATTACGCCATCCTGAGGCGCCTTGATGCGATTGAGCATCTTCATGGCTTCGAGAATCATCAACGTATCTCCCTGCTTCACCGACTGGCCGACGACACTGTCGATCTGCGCTACCACGCCGGGAATCTGCGCCTTGACGACGCACGGGTCCGGCGCCTCGTACGGTTTGCGCTGCAAAAACTTTTTGGTGGGACGGGCCTCATAGGTGCCGCTTTCCAGCGCGATCTTGCAGAGCTTTTCCTGTTCGCTCATGGTTTCTCTCCTTCCATCCGCCGTCTTCAGAACGGCGGCACGCCGTGTTTGCGTTGCGGGCGCACTTCTTCCTTGTTGCGTGTCAGTTGCAACGCGTGAACGATATAGGCGCGCGTCTCTTCCGGCGCGATCACCGCATCGACATAACCGCTCGAAGCGGCGACGTACGGATTGGCAAATTTGTCGGTGTATTCCTTGACCTTGAGCTTGCGCATCTCGTCGGGATTCTCCGCGGCCATGATCTCGCTGCGGAAAATGATGTTGGCGGCGCCTTCCGGCCCCATGACGGCAATTTCGGCGCTCGGCCAGGCAAAGACGAAGTCGGCGCGCAGGTGATGCGAACACATGGCGATGTAGCCGCCGCCGTAGGCTTTGCGCAGAATCACCGTGATTTTCGGCACAGTGGCCTCGCTGTAGGCATAGAGCACCTTGGCGCCGTGGCGGATGACACCGTTATGCTCCTGATCGGATCCCGGCAGATAGCCCGGAATGTCCATCAGCGTCAGCAGCGGAATGTTGAAGGCATCGCAGAAACGGATGAAGCGGGCGATCTTGTCGGATGCGTCGATGTCGAGCACACCGGCCAGGTACAGCGCCTGGTTGCCGATAATGCCGACCGTTTCGCCGTTGATGCGGCCAAAGCCGACGATGGCGTTCGGCGCGAACAGTTCCTGCACTTCGAAGAACACCGAATCGTCCACCAGCGCCCGCACGATGTCGCGCACATCGAAAGGAATCTTGGAATCCTTGGGGATCAACTCCTCGATCTTGTAGGAAGCTTGCGGTTTTTTCTGCTCGACGATCGCCGCCTTGTTGCGGCTGCTGTCCGGCAGAAACCCCACAAGCTTGCGAATCTGGTTGAAACACTCTTGTTCATCGGCCGCAAAAAAATGCGCATTGCCGGCCGTTTCGGCCTGCACGCGGGCGCCACCCAGCGCCTCCATCGAAATTTCCTCGCCGAGAACGGTTTTCACGACCTCCGGTCCGGTAATGAACATCTTGGAGATCTGGTCGACGACGAAAACGAAATCGGTCAGCGCCGGCGAATAGACGGCGCCGCCGGCACATGGTCCGAGAATCACCGAAATCTGCGGCACGACGCCGGAGGCCAAGGTATTGCGGTAGAAAATCTCGCCATAGCCGGCCAGCGAATTGACGCCTTCCTGGATACGCGCGCCACCCGAATCGTTGATGCCGATGATCGGCACCCCCATGCGGATGGCGTAGTCCATGACCTTGGTGATCTTGCGCGCATGCATCAGGCCGAGCGAGCCTCCTGCCACGGTGAAATCCTGCGCATAGACGCAGACCGGCCGGCCGTCGATGGTGCCGGAGCCCGTCACGACGCCATCGGCGGGCAGTTCCTTGCCGGCCATGCCGAAATCCTGGCATTTGTGCTCGACGAACAAATCGTACTCGTGAAACGATCCTTCATCGAGCAGGGCGGCGATCCGCTCGCGTGCGGTCATCTTGCCGCTGGCCTTTTGCTTGCTGATGGCTTTTCCGCCGCCGCCCTGAACAAGGGCTTCTTTGCGCGAAATGAAATCGAGGGGGTGCTGCGTGAAGGACATGACTGCGCTCCATTCAAAAAAGGACAGAAGGCTTCCTTTTGACGAGGTGCGCTGATTCAGGCCACAGCCCTGTTTGCCAAACGTCGCCGGAAGCTTCCGTTTCTTGTGTTTCACGTTTTTTGGAGGCGCGAGTTTAACAGCATTGCCGCGAAGATGGCGACAAGGTTTCGCTTCGATCTCATTGATATTAAAATGGTTTTTTCCACATTCGGCGAACATCGCAGCAAGATCGCCGCCCTTTTGCGGCATTTGGCAGCATGTTCGCAACCGACGACGAATTGGGGCCACCCATGCCGACATGCGCGGGACTGCACCGCGGCCATTTCGCCGAATCCTTAGCGGGATTCCTTGATGATGCGCCCGAAGGAAGGCTGTAGCGGCCGCGCGTTGGGCGGATACAAGCGCTGGAAGATGGATAGCTGCTCGGCGGAAATCTGCTGCGCTTGCTTGAACACGACCCAAAGCACGCCCTCGGTGCAAGGCGGCGCGGTCAACGACCCCATGAAGGTGAAGTAACGCCGGTCCGAAGGCAATAGCTGATTGATATCGATGCCCTGGGTTGCCAGAATTTCTCCGCCCCGTTCCAGCGGCAGATTATTCAAGGCGCTCTGGACCATCGCGTTTTCCGTCCCTTTTTCCAGCAGAACGGAAACGATGGCCAACTTTCCATCGCTCGACTTATGGATCAGCTGCGCTTCCATCTCGAAACCGCGCCCATTGATGGCGAATTCGGACGGATTATGGAACTGCACCAACGACAGATGATATTGCTTGCCCTGCAGCATCATGCCGCCGCCCTGAACGGCCAACTGCAACTGGCGCGGCGCATCGATCACCCGGAAAGCCTCCGGCCGGTAAAGAAACTGGATCGGTTCCAGATCAACCGCCAGTCCGTCGCGCAGGTCGATTGGCGATTGACGGCGGCCGGCGGCGCACACGGCATACTCGGAGCGCAGCCCGCCCCAGTATTCCGGGCCGTTGCTCCCCTCATACGACCAGTTCGCTACCTGCGCTTGCTGCGGCACAGGCGCAGCAAGCGCCATGGACTCGGTCTTGGCGGCGCCATTATGCCTGCCCGACGAAACCAGCTTCACGCTCGCCTGCCGCTCCGCCGGCTTGGCATTGGAGGAAACAGGGGTTGCCGCCTGGCGCTTGGCCTCTTTTCTGACGGATTTTTCGATCAGTTCCTCGTTTGCCTTGCGAATATCCTCGGCTAGTTCGTTCACCCGCTCAAGCGTTTTATCGACCGACGCAGATGCAGGCGTTCCGCTACGTGGGCGGCAGACTTCGCGCAGCATCCTGTCGTCGGGAGTTCCCGAACGGACTGGCATATCGATGGGACTGCGGATGTCTTCCTGGCGCAGCAGATCGCCCTCGTCCTTGAAATAAGCTCGCCGTAGTGTGGCGTAAGTCCGCCCGGAACAATCGAAACGGTTTTCAATCTCGATGATGCGATAAGCCGCCGACGTCTTCGGATCGACAATCGGCTTGTCAAGCACGATACGCCCCCTGGCTGTCACGGAGGAATTCGGTCCGGCGGCAATACTGTCGCGATCGACTTCGATGCGCTTGCCCTGCTCGGTAGCCACGGGTTGCCAGACGGCGAACGCCATGGCCGGCAACATCGCCATGACGAAAACAGCGGCCGGTTTGGCTGGCATGGATACGCTCCTGATGTACTGTTTTGCTTTCATTCTTGTATTCACGGGAAACCCGAGAAGAACTTTAACCAATTTTTCCAATACCGGAAGGCGGTGCTGCCCCCCCAAATGCCTGGAACACGTTGCGATGGAGGCCCATCAAGGCACCTCCCGCTGGAGACAGAAAAAAACAAGACAGGCGGGAGCAACGCATCGGACAATTCGAGCACGAAGTCCCCTGCTTGCCTCGACGGCATATTTCCAGTAAGTTAAATGCGCTCTTTAGGGGTGCCGCGCCGATTGAGGATTGTTTTCGGTGCAGCTGAGATAGTCCCTTTGAACCTGTACGGGTAATGCCGTCGTAGGGAAACAAGAAGCTGTCATATTGTCGCATTCTTTTGTTCCTGCCTCGTCATTCCCTTGCGCAATTATTGATTCCCGGCCCGCTAACGCGCCGTTTTGCAAGGAAATGCCATGAACAACGCCAAAGATACCTTCACCGCCGCCTCGGCGCATGTGGATGCCGCCGCTGTCGCACCGCTGCCCAATTCCCGCAAGATTTACGTGCAGGGCAACCGCCCGGACATCCTCGTGCCGATGCGCGAAATCACCCAGGCCGATACGCCAACGGCCTTCGGCGGGGAAAAAAATCCGCCGATTCATGTCTATGACTGTTCGGGCCCCTACACCGACCCCGACGCCAGGATCGATATCCGGCGCGGCCTCCCGGATCTGCGTGCCCGGTGGATCAGCGAGCGCGGCGACACGGAAACGCTGGCCGATCTTTCCTCGGCCTTCGGCCGCCAGCGCGCTGCCGACCGAGCGCTCGACACGCTGCGTTTCCCGGGCCTGCACCGCAGGCCGCTACGCGCCAAGACCGGCAGGAACGTCAGCCAGATGCATTACGCCCGGCAAGGCGTCATCACGCCTGAAATGGAATACATCGCCATCCGCGAGAACAACAACCGCCGAGCCTACGTCGAGTCGCTGAAGGCCGCCGGGCCGCAGGGGGAACGCATGGCCGAAATGCTCTGCCGCCAGCATCCCGGCCAGAGTTTCGGCGCCGCCATCCCGGCGGAAATCACGCCCGAGTTCGTACGCTCCGAAATCGCCCGCGGGCGCGCCGTGGCGCCGGCCAACATCAATCACCCGGAAGCCGAACCGATGATCATCGGCCGCAATTTCTTGACCAAGATCAACGCCAACATAGGCAACTCGGCATTAGGCTCCTCCATTCAGGAGGAAGTCGAAAAAATGACCTGGGCAATACGCTGGGGCGGCGATACGGTGATGGATCTGTCGACCGGCAAGAATATCCACGAAACGCGCGAATGGATCATCCGCAACGCGCCCGTGCCGATCGGCACGGTGCCGATCTATCAGGCGCTCGAAAAAGTCGACGGCAAGGCCGAGGAACTGACTTGGGATATCTTCCGCGACACGCTGATCGAACAGGCCGAGCAAGGCGTCGACTACTTCACGATCCACGCCGGCGTGCTGCTGCGCTATGTGCCGATGACGGCGAACCGCATGACCGGCATCGTCTCGCGCGGCGGCTCGATCATGGCCAAGTGGTGCCTCGCGCATCACAAGGAGAACTTCCTCTACACGCACTTCGAGGACATCTGCGAAATCATGAAGGCCTACGACGTGAGCTTCTCGCTCGGCGACGGCCTGCGCCCCGGCTCGATCTGGGACGCCAATGACGAAGCGCAGCTGGGTGAATTGAAGACGCTTGGCGAACTCACCGAGATCGCGTGGAAGCATGACGTGCAGGTGATGATCGAAGGCCCGGGCCACGTGCCACAGCAATTGATCAAGGAAAACATGGAGCTCGAGCTCGAATGGTGCAAGGAAGCGCCGTTCTACACGCTCGGCCCGCTGACGACCGACATCGCGCCCGGCTACGACCACATCACGAGCGCAATCGGCGCCGCGCAGATCGGCTGGCACGGCTGCGCGATGCTGTGCTACGTGACGCCGAAGGAGCACCTCGGCCTGCCGAACAAGGACGACGTGAAGGCCGGCATCATCGCCTACAAGATCGCAGCCCACGCAGCGGATCTCGCGAAGGGCCATCCGGCGAGCCAGATCCGCGACAACGCGATGAGCAAGGCGCGCTTCGAGTTCCGCTGGGAAGATCAGTTCAACCTCGGCCTCGACCCGGACACCGCGCGCTCGTACCACGACGAAACGCTGCCGCAGGAAGGCGCAAAGGTCGCCCACTTCTGCTCGATGTGCGGCCCGCATTTCTGCTCGATGAAGATCACGCAGGACGTGCGCGATTTCGCTGCTGCTCAGGGCATCAGCGAAGGCGACGCGTTGCAGAAGGGTATGGAAGTGAAGTCGGTCGAGTTCGTAAAGGCGGGGGCGGAGGTCTATCGCAAGGTGTGATGCCTCGCGCTCGACCAGAATGACGACGGGCCGCATTCGCGGCCCGTTTCATTTGCGTCTGCCGGATAGCCTCTCAACGCCGCCGCGCGTGCCCGCGCAACCACGCCCCAAACTCGGCTTCGCTCATCTCACCTGCCGCAACGGCGAGCATCGTCAGCGTCGCCTCGACCTGCCTCGCGCGCAGTCGCCAGCCGTTCAGTGCCAGAAACAAACCCACGCAGAGAAACGCCGCGCGCTTGTTGCCATCGACGAAGGCATGGTTCTTCGCCACGCCCACGCCGTACGCGGCTGCCAGATCCGCATGATCCGGCTCACCGTATGCGAGGAGATTCAATGGCCGCGCAAGGGCGGAGTCGAGCAAGCCTTCGTCACGCATGCCGCTTGCGCCGCCATGCTCGGCGAGGCTCTCGTCATGCAGCAGCACGAGGGCCCGCTTGTCGATCCAGTGCCACGTGGCCATGCGGCTTACTTCGCGAGTTCGTGGAAGGTGTCGCGAAACTCGCGCATGAACTCGCGCCCGAGTTCGAGTTGCTCGGCGATCGTCGGATCGTAGGGTGTGATCCGGTAGCCGTCGGGCGATTCCGTGATGAACACTGTGTCGCCCTTCTCCAGCTTGAGTTGCGCGAGGATTTCCTTCGGCAGGATCACGCCCACCGAATTGCCGATCTGGGTCAGTTTGAGTGCGAACATGCCCGGTCTCCCGTTATAACGAACGTAATACTAGACCTGTGGGGCAACGTGGACAGGGTTTCTTGATACGGCATCGCCATCGACTGAACGAAGCCTATAAATAAATATCGAAGCTTGAAGCCGCCGCGGCCAACCCGTGACGCGCCGGAAGCCAGCCGCAACACGCGGCATCAGTCCCCCGGAGAAGGCCATGACGACACCCGTCAACACACCGGAAGAGGAAGACCCCATCGGCGAGGCCAGCCAGCACGAGGAGCGTCCGCAGATCGTCGGCGACTTTGGCCAGGACTCGGTCTTTGCGACCGAAAGCCACCCCGAAGGACTTCGCTACGGCCGCAGGAAGCCGCTCGCACCGGGCGAGGAGCCTCACGGGGAGTCGGAAGGGACGCCGCACCACGATCCGGGCGCGATCTCGATCGGCTGACGGCTAGAACTTGAGATCAAACTTGAGTTGCACGTCAGGGCTGCGCTCGCCGTTCGCGAGGTTCATGTCCCAGCCCATGCGGTAGCGCAGCGCGATGCCCTCGGTGATGAGGTAGCGCCCGTTGAATTGCGGCATCACCTGGTCGAACCCTGCTTGCGGGCGGTTGCCGTTGCGTTGCAGTTCACCCGAGCCGTCCACGCCGAACGAGAGCGTCTGCGTCAGCGCATACGAGGTACTCAGCTTGTAGCGCGCGCCAAGATCGCCGCTGTCGCTTCCTGAAAGCCTGCCGAACGACATGTCGGCCTTGAGCGCGAGGCGATCGCGTTCCATGCGGAATTTCGGCATGAGTGCCACGCCCCAGCCAGATGCATCGCGATTGCGGCTTGCGTGCAGGCCGAGGTCGAGCTTGCCCGGCAACATGTCCTGCAGACGATCCACGCGCAACTTCTGGTCGAGCGCGAGCGAACTGAACTGCGGCGCGCCGCCGTCCTGCGAAGTGGTGGCGAGATCAAAGCGCGTGCGTCCGACATCGTCGGGCGGCAGCTCCAGCTGCATGCCAAGGTTGTCCGTGCCACCGGGCTGCCCGGATCTGTCCGCGCGCAGGCTCAGTTGCGGATCGTCTCCGCGCACCGAGAGCAGGCGCGTCGAGGACGTTCCGGCCGCAAGCGCGGGCCCTGCGAGAAGCAGCGCCGAAAGGCAAAGAAGGGGGAAGTGGACAAACAACTGCATCGTCAAAGGAGACTACCGCAAGCGCCCCTTCGTTCCCGTTACAGGATTTGTCCTGTATGCCCGTTCGGCATATTTTGTGAGCAGCGGCGTGAAATGCTATGAAGCGCGCCCGGCCATCGAGGCGAGCGTGCGGCAGATGCGGCGAAGCGCGAACCACTGCACGACGCGATATTCGTAGCCCCCGGTGCCACTGGCCGGCGCACGCGCGGTTGTCGCCGCCTCGAGCACGCGATCAAACGTTTCCCGCGCCAGCGGCAAGCCTTTGGAGACGTCACCCAGGGCACCGCAAAGCGCTGCCGCAAATGCGACAAGCGCCGCGTCGTCGGGCGTCGTCGGAGCCGTCTTGCGCGTACGCGCGACGAACTGCAGGTCGTTGTGGAGCGCCGCCAGCGGGGTGAGCCAGCCTGCGGCATCCGCGCCCGCCCTGCCCTTGCTGCGCGCCAGGGCGCCAAGTCGTCGCAGATCGCGGCGCAGCGCGTCGGCTTCGGCAGTATCCGCGGGGACGGGAAGACCAAACGCGCCGGCGAGCAGCCGCTCGAGCCCGCCGGCAATCCGCGACACGAGAAGACGCCGGTCATGCGCGACGATGCCCTTCGGCGCCACGCGCGTCACGAGCAGGGCCGCCGCGACGCCGATCACAACCTGCGCGACCCGCAGGGCGGAAACCGTGAGCGGATCGGCCGCATGCGCGCCTGTCGAACTGACGATGATTGCGGCGACCGGCGCCGCGCGCAGCTCCGGCCAGATGGATGCGACGGGCGCCAGCACTGCGAGCATCGCGAGCAGCGCCCATGGGTCGCCCAGCCCGTGATGACGAAGGAATTCAGCGGCAATGCCCGCGGCGCTTCCAAGCAGCGTGCCGCGCAAGCGGTGAGCGGCTGCCACCGATGAATCCTCCACGTCGGGCCGCGCCACGATCAGCACGGTCATCACCGCCCAGTGCGCATCAGGCAAGCCCAGCAACCACGATGCCGCGAAAGCGAGGAACGCCGCCAGGACCACCCGCGCGCTGGCAAGCCAGACGGCCGGCATCGAGACCTCCGCAAGGCGCCTCGCGATCGCCGCGGGCAGTCTGAAAACCGTTGCCATGCCTGAATCCGCCACCCAAATAGTACGCATAGCGTAATATTTTCGGCTTCGAGGATTCAAGTACTCCATATGAAACCGACCAGGACTGGCTCCGCTACGCTTGCCGCAGACCTGCGCCGTGCCACGATGCACCTGGGCCGCCGCATGCGCGCCGAACGCCCGGACGACGCCGCGAGCCTTGCCCAGTTGCTGTTGCTCGGCAGGCTCTATCGCGAAGGAGCGGCCACGCCGGGCGCGCTCGCAGCAGGCGAAGGCGTGCAGCCACAATCGGTGACGCGGCAGCTCGCCTCGCTCGAAGCGGAAGGCTGGACACAGCGCACACGACACCCGGCCGACGGGCGTCAGGCGCTGATCGAGATCACCGAGGCCGGCCGCGCGATCATCGAGCGCGACATGAAACGGCGCGACGAATGGCTTGCCCGCGCAATCGGCACGACACTCGACACCGACGAACGCGAACTGCTGGCCGCCGCGGCACGGCTGATCGAGCGCCTGGCGGCAAGCTGAAGGCGCGGCAAACCTCGTCGCCACTCGCTTCCGGCAGCTAAAATGCAGGGTTTCCAGTCGCCCGCACGAGCGCGACGCGCCCGACAGAAGAGATGTCCGCATGAGCCTTGCCGCCAACCAGCTTGAACTGCTCTCCCCCGCCCGCACCGCCGAGATCGGCCGCGAGGCGATCCTGCACGGAGCTGACGCGGTCTACATCGGCGGGCCGGGCTTCGGCGCACGCCACAACGCCAGCAACGAAGTCAGCGAGATCGCGAAGCTGGTCGAATTCGCGCACCGCTATCGCGCGCGCATCTTCGTCACGCTCAACACGATCCTGCACGACGCCGAGCTCGAACCCGCGCGCCGCCTTGTGCATGAACTGTGGGACGCCGGCATCGATGCGCTGATCGTGCAGGACATGGGCCTGCTCGAGCTCGACAGTCCGCCGATCGAGCTGCACGCCTCAACGCAGTGCGACATCCGCACGGTAGAGAAGGCGAAGTTCCTCGCCGAATCCGGCTTCTCGCAACTGGTGCTCGCACGCGAGCTGACGATCGAACAGATCGCGGCCGTGCGGGCCGCGGTGCCGGCCGACGTGGTGATCGAGCATTTCATCCACGGCGCGCTGTGCGTCGCGTTCTCTGGCCAGTGCAACATCAGCCACGCCCACACGGGGCGCAGCGCCAACCGCGGCGACTGCTCGCAGGCCTGCCGCCTGCCCTACACGCTGCAGGACGCGCAGGGCCGCGTGGTGGCGTTCGAGAAGCACCTGCTCTCGATGAAGGACAACAACCAGAGCGCGAACCTCGCCGCACTCGTTGCCGCCGGCGTGCGCAG
>JAVBSG010000104.1:0-31262 GCA_031547245.1 Propionivibrio sp. | reverse complement strand
TTCTCAAAGAGTTGAGCATGTATCTGCGCCGCTTCATCCGAAAGCGGCTGAGCTATCTGCCTGACGAGGTGGAAGATTTGGTTCAGGAATCGTTGTTGGCGATCCACAATCAACGCCATACCTATAATCCCGGCCTACCCGGCTGCGTCTGGCCGGATTTTCCGCAGGCTTACTCGCAGGCGGCACGGGCGCCTTGGTTTATTGCCTGCACTGTCCAGAAATGGATATACCTTTCATTGGCGTCTGGTATACATTGGGAATCTTCACGCCGGCAATAATCGGCGCAGGGTTGGGAGGTCGCTTACTGCGTTGGTGATGAGGACTGTACGCTGTCACGTTGGCGCGCTCACTGGCATGTGCCCCTGATCAATCCTTGCCGCAGGCACTACTACAATGGCATGATTTGAAAGCGGCGTACCGCTTCTTTGATAATGCCAAAGCGGTACCGGAACACATTCTCGTTGATGCGACGTGGTTGCGCGCGCAAAGCGTTCCGCTCGTGCTAGCCGTACAAGACACGACCTATCTTGCCTCCTGTCCGAGAATTTGGTTCAGGTGAGCGCCAGCCATATACAAAGAAAAATCACCAGCCCCAAGCCGAAAGAGGTCGCAATAACGCCTAACGGGCTTTGAGGAAAAGGGAGGTCAATTTGAAAGCCTTTTTTCTTTGTTGGAAAAGTTCGTTCGAACTTCTTCTGCATGGCCTTCGTTGCTCTCTCTCTTTCCGCAAGCTTTATGGCGTAGTCGCGGTCCAGTTGTGACATGGCATTCCTTGTCTAGATTTGTATCAATTTCAATTTTATCAACGGGACTCATCCTGCCGATGTGACAGGTTTGGCGATGAAGATCTAGTACCGGTTCTTGCGCAGGAAAATTGTCACGTTTTCTGCAAGGTAAATTCATTGCCCATGAAGGAGCTGTTTTGAAGAATTCCGTTAATAGGGCCTCTGGGCGTCCGAAATAAACGCACTTCGAGAAAGTTGCGCCATGCTGGAGCAGGATTTTAGTTGGTCGTAAGGCAAAAATGGCGTTTCAGGGCGGGCCGAGCGAGCAGCCAAAGCTTCGCTCAGATCAACGATACGTTACATGGCATGCAATGCTGTATATAATCACAGTAGATTACATTAAGTGCGCTACCATGTTCTCCAGAGTCATCTGTCCTCAAATTTCCAACCTTGAGCCGAAGCCATCGGTACCGGGAAAAACATCAGCATGACGCATCCCGTTTCTACCGATACGGTTCCAGACTATCTGGCAAACCTCAACGAAGCTCAACGCGAAGCAGCCCTTTATGGCACCGGTCATGACGATGCGCCGCTGCTCATCATTGCCGGCGCCGGCACCGGCAAGACCAATACCCTCGCGCACCGCGTGGCCCATTTGCTCGCAACCGGCGCCGATCCCGAGCGGATTCTCCTATTGACCTTCTCCCGCCGGGTGGCCGACGAAATGACCCGGCGCGTCCAGGCCATTGCCCGTAAATCCCTTGCCGGCAGCGGTCATCCGGACACTATCCGTTTCGCCTGGTCGGGCACTTTCCACAGTATCGGAGCGCGGCTTCTGCGTGAATTTGCGCCGCGCATCGGCATCAGCCCCGATTTCACCATCCACGACCGGGAGGACTCCGCCGACTTGATGAACCTCGTGCGCCATGAAAAGGGGTTCTCCAGCCAGGGCAAACGCTTTCCGCTCAAAGGGACCTGTCTTTCCATCTACTCGACGGTGATCAATACCCAGGATGAACTGGGCGATGTGCTCAAAGACTCCTTTCCCTGGTGCGCCGAATGGGAAACCGATCTCAAGGCATTGTTCCTCGGCTACGTCGAAGCCAAACAGGCCCAGCAGGTACTCGATTACGACGATCTGCTCCTCTATTGGGCGCAGATGGTCAGCGAATCCGAACTGGCCGGAGAAGTCGGTGCGCGTTTCGGCCATATTCTCGTAGACGAATATCAGGACACCAATCATCTGCAAGCCGCGATCCTGCGCGCCATGAAGCCTGATGGGCGAGGCCTGACCGTGGTTGGCGACGATGCCCAGTCGATCTACCGTTTCCGCGGCGCTACTGTGCGCAACATTCTCGATTTTCCGGAACACTTCACTTCGCCAGCCAGGCAGATTACGCTTGACCGCAACTATCGATCGACTCAACCGATCCTGGCCGCGGCCAATGCCGTCATTGCCCAGGCCAAGGAGGGCTATCGCAAGGAGTTGAGGAGTGAACGCGCTGCCACGCAGCGGCCTGGCCTCATTACCGTGCGTGACGAAACCGATCAGGCGATCTACGTGGTCGAGCGCATCCTGGAACGGCGGGAGCAGGGCATAACACTCAAATCACAGGCTATCCTGTTCCGTGCCGCGGCACACAGCGCGCGGCTGGAAATCGAATTGACCCGGCGCAACATCCCTTTCGTGAAATACGGCGGACTCAAATTTCTGGAAGCCAGGCATATCAAGGATATTCTGGCGATCCTCCGCTGGACGCAAAATCTGCGCGACCGTGTCTCCGGTTTTCGTGCCATCCAGCTCCTGCCCGGTATCGGCCCCAAGACGGCCGGCAGAATTCTCGACAACCTTCAAACTGCCTTGCCCGGAAGCTTTTTGCTTGCCGAGCAACCGGTGCCGGAAACAGCGCGCCCGGACTGGCAGGAATTCGTTTTACTGCTCGAAGGGCTGCGAGAGACGGCCGCCTGGCCATCCGCTTTGGAGAAAATCGTTCTCTGGTACGACGCGCACATGGACCGCCTGTTCGACGATGCGGATGTACGCCGCGCCGACATTCAGCAGCTTGTCCGCATTGCCGCTACCTACGCCAGCCAGGAGCGTTTTCTGACCGAACTCACGCTCGACCCGCCGGATGCCACGAGCGGCGAATCCGGCGTGCCGCTGCTTGACGAGGACTATCTGATTTTGTCGACCATCCATTCGGCCAAGGGTAGGGAATGGACTTCCGTGACGCTGCTCAACGCCGTCGATGGCTGCATTCCCTCGGACTTGGCCACCGGTTCCGAGTCCGATATCGAAGAAGAGCGCCGGCTTCTGTACGTGGCCATGACCCGGGCCAAGGATCATCTCGAACTTCTCCTGCCGCAACGCTTCTATGTTACCGGCGCGGCAGACCGTCATGTCTATGCCAACCGCACACGATTCATTCCGCATCGCATTCTCGGCGCCTTCGAGCAACGAAGCTGGCCCCTACCATCCGGACTACCGGAATGGCTGCGGCAAAGTTCCGATGCGCCAATAAGACCAATCGATCTTGCCGCCCGGATGCGCGGGATGTGGAAATAACGATGAAACTACTGGCATTCTCCGTGAGGATCGGTGTAATGGATTGCGCAAACATCGCTGAGTAGCGCAAAGAAACGATAAAAGCAGGTAAAAAAGATTGACTGCGGTTCGTCTACCCTTGCTCAGAATCCAGGAAAACACATAGAATGCAGTCTGTTTTTGGGTGCCTTGCTCCGCGACCGCGGGGCGGGTGAAACGGGAAGCTGGTGGTTTCGTTCCTTGTCGTGAACGGACATTCCGGCACAGCCCCCGCTGCTGTAGGCCTGACGACTTCGGCGAACGCCACTGTGTGATGAATGCGCACGGGAAGGCGCCGAGGAAGGATGAAGGCAAGTCAGAAGACCGGCCCAGAAACGTGGTTTGCTATCCCCGGGGTGGGGTGAAGCCGGCCGTTCGGTACCAGCGTATTTCGTTCCGAACCCCCGCGCTGTCGCAGGAAGCGACGGTATTCTTCCCCAGGAAATTGGTTGCTTTTTTGTTGTCCGTCATACCGGACGGCCCTGATTAAGGCCAATCGGATGATGGTTGGGTTTGTTTGGAGCCATGCCGGCTTCGGATAGCCATAACGATGCAACAGGTGCCCGTTTGGTTCTGCCAGCGGGTGAAACGGAAACGGGGTGCGCGGCATATGCCGCAATTCCCCGGCTGCCCCCGCAACGGTGGGCGAGTACGGATGCGCCAGGGCTTTTTCGCTACGAAGAAGCCAGCCACTGGGACGCAACGTGGCGTCATGGAAGCAAAGATGACGTGCGCGAACGGTCCGGGAAGGCGGCGCATCGGGTGTTGGCGCCAATAGCGCCGATACCCCCTCGCAAGCCCGGAGACCGGCCTGTCGCAGATGCCGCCGCATGGCGGCGAGTGCTTGCGACCTTCTGTGGGGTGCGGAGGGCGGCCAAAGAATGATCGCGCTGCGCACCATTACGTACACGTTCTTCTTTTCCGCCCACCGGACAGCTGGTCAAACTGGGGAGTTTGATTGTTGTGAGGTGGAATTCTCGATTCATCGGTATTGCCGGGTCTCTTCGTTTTTTTCGGAAAAACTCAGGCGGACCATGCCCGCTTCAATATTTCCCCTTTTTTCTCCGCCAACCCTGGACCGAACCGTTGTGGCCATTTACGGCAACACGCGGCTTGGAAGTGTCGTGATTCGTCAATAACTCATTTTGTTTCTAGGGGGAACACTGTGCGATTCAGGAAAAAAGAGTGGGGCGTGAATATGCTGTCGGCAGCTGCCGTTGTCATAGGAGGTTATGCCACGGCGGCTGAAAACGAGGTCGAGGTTGCGTTGAGCGACGTCGTGGTGACGGCGACAGGCCGGCCGGAATTGAGAAGCGACATTACGGGGACGATTCAAGTCATCGACCAGCAACGCATCGAGACTTCCTCGGCGAAATCGGTGACGGACCTTCTCGCCGAGAACGCGGTGGGATTTTTCAGCGAATGGACTCCTGGGCAAACGTCGATCAATATCCGCGGCGGGGCATCGGACGGGCAGGGACGGGATTTTCGCAGCGAGGTTCTGGTGTTGATCAACGGGCGGCGCGCCGGTACGGCGAATCTTTCGAAGCTGTCGCCGGCGGACGTCGAACGCATCGAAATCGTGCGCGGCCCGTCCTCCGTGGTGTACGGTAGCCAGAACATTGGCGGCATCATCAACATCATCATGAAAACCGGGCGTACCGCTCCTGGAACCTTTGCCGAAGCGGCAGGGGGAAGCGCGGATCTGTTCCAGGGAAAACTCCAGACTGGAGGACAGTGGGAGTCGCTCGATTGGTATCTGGGCGTATCCGCGGGGAAGAAGGGCGACTACCATTCCGGCCGCGGCGGCGAGGAGATGGACAACACGAGCTGGAAACGGCGGGGCGTGACCGCAGGCCTCGGGTTCCAGTTCAACACGGATAACCGGCTCGATCTGAACGTGCGTAGCGACGGTATATATGACGCCGGATTCCGAGGTTCGGCTGCCAATATTTTCAGCAAAGACGATCGCTACAACCAGTCCGCCGATCTCTCGTATATGGGAAAAACCTCCGACAACAAATACCGTTGGCTGGTGAATGCCTACTCGGTTCATGACGTCGACGATTTCCACTGGGCGGCGCCGATGACCGCCAAAACGCAGTCGGATCACAACCAGCGGCGGCTGGACATCCAGGGGATCCGCTTCCAGCCCCAGGCCACCTTGTGGCAGGGAAACGACCTGCTGCTGGGATGGGACTGGGAAAAAAGCAAGCTGCGCTCGGACCGCGACCGCGTAGCGATTCCCGGCGCAACGGTGGCGCAGTCGGCGCCTTACGACAACAACCAGACGGAAACGGTCAACGCTTTCTACTTCGAGGATTTGCAGAAACTCCTCGACGACCGGCTGACGCTCCGGGGCGGCGTCCGCAGGACCCTGGGAACGACCCGCCTGGACTGGACGGCCAATCTTTCCGCGTTGCGGCCGCGCAGCGAGGACTACCAGCAGACAACCTACTCGGTGGGCGGCACTTACAAGCTGACGGACGAGTTGGCTTTCAGAGCGGGGTTGGCCACGGGATTCCGCGCACCGACCGCGACCGAACTGGCTGCCGACTTTACCGTTCTCGGCGGCGGCAAGGTTTTCGGCAATCCGTCGCTGAAACCCGAAAACAGCCGACAGGTCGAAGTGGGTGGAACCTATACGGCCCGTGCCTGGCAACTCGACATGGCGCTGTTCCAGAACACGATCAAGGACCGCATCGTCAGCGTGGCGAGAACGGGCGTCGCCAATACGTCGGACTATGCCAACAACCCTGGCGACGTGATCGTTCGCGGCATCGAAATCCAGGGCAATGTCGACGTGCTGCGCTTTCTGCGCAAGGACGATACGGTCTGGCGCTGGTCGATATACGGCAACGGAACCTACAACTTCACGATGAGGGACGAGGGTGCTTCTCCCACTGCCAATACCGATAAGTTGCAGCGGGCCTACAAATACGCGGCTGCATTGGGAACCCGCTTCGGCCAGAACGGCGTTGCCCACGGCTGGTCGATCAAATTGGAGGGAATTCTGAGAGGACCGATGTGGTATGACACGGAAGAGAACCTCGTTGCGGGAGCCGAACCGTATTCGACCTACATCCACCGCAAGGGGTCTTTCACCGTGGTAAACCTTCGTGGCGAAGTTGCGCTCGTTAAAGGCGTCAAGCTCTTTGCGGCGGTGCAGAACCTGTTCGATATCAACGAACACCCAATTCTCATTGGACGCGACGACAGGCCGTACAAGCTGAATCCAGCTTCCAGCAACGGCGGGAGCGGGACGTCGATGCCGGGCCGGGAATTCCAGATCGGCGTTCAGGCGTTTTTCTGAGGAAAGGACGATGACCGGTCTGAGATATATTCTATTGGCATTGACTCTTCTGGGGCCGGCGGTGCTTCATGCGCAAACCAATGTCATCACTGTTACGGATGCCCTGGAGCGCCGTGTCAACCTGGAGAAAATTCCGCAGCGGATCATTCCGATTTTCTCGTCGAACGCCGAGCTCGTGGCGGCGCTCGGGCTCGCGGACCGCGTCGTCGGCATCGAGGCGATGACTCGCCATCCGGCCGAACTTCGCGGGAAGCCCGTTATCGCCGGGCGCCTCGGATTTTCGGTCGATGCCATGGCCAGGCAATCCCCCGATCTTGTGATCGTGACGCCGGCGCGCCAGGCGATGCACCAGATCCTCGATCCCATGGACAGGCTTAATGTCCCGGTCATTGTGCTGTTGAGCCGCAGCGTGCAGGAGGTTCTGGCCAATATGCGCCTCGTGGGGCGGGCGGCGGGTGTCCCGGAGCGTGCCGAGGCGCTCACCAAGCAGCTTGAATCCCGGCTCCGGAATGTCGGGCTGGCTCGGCGCGGTGGCCGGCCCCAGCGCGTCGTCATGATCACGGGGAGGTTGGGCAACGGCATGGTTTTGATCGCCCGCAGCGATACCTACACGGGCGATGCAATCCGGCTTGCGGGCGCGGAGCATGCGCTGGAACGGAGCGCCGTGCCGCAGGTGTCGCCTGAGGCGGTGATTGCCGCCGATCCCGATGTGCTGCTCTTTGCCGGAACGCAAGGGCAACTCGACGAACTGGTGGCCGAGCCGGGCTGGCCGCTACTGCGCGCGGTTCGGGAGAAGCGCGTCTATACGGTCTCGCGCGCCGAATTCCTGATCCCAGGACCGCGCACCGTCGACGGCATCGAGAAGCTGGCCGCATTGCTGCAGGAGGTGCAGGGTGGATAACAAGACAGGCACCGTTCCGGTGCTCGGTGCCGGCATCGTTCTCGCGCTGCTGTTCGCGGCCTGCGCCGGCCACGAATGGTCGTCTCCGCCGGCCATCCTGCAGGCCTTGTCGGGGGATGAGTCCCTTCACAGCCGTTTGTTGCTGGCATGGCGTTTTCCAAGGATCCTGGCGGCGGGGCTGGTCGGCGCGCTTCTCGGCCTGGGCGGCGCGGTGTTTCAAGGCGTTTTCAGGAATCCCCTGGCCGAACCCTATCTTCTCGGCAGTTCGGGCGGCGCGGCCGTCGGTGCGACGTTCGCGTTGCTGATGCCGATGGGGATTCCCACGGGCTGGCTGCTGGCGGCGCTGTCCTTCCTTGGCGCCTGGGGCGCGACCTGGCTCGTGCTGCTCGTCGCCGGGTGGCGCAGAGGCGCCAACAGTACCAGCCTGCTGCTGGCCGGCGTGGCTGTCGGAGCCATGCTTGGCGCGTTGCGCTCGTTTCTGATGCTGGCGCTTTCCGATGACACCATGAACCTGCAGGTCGTCCTCAGCTGGACCCTTGGGGGTATTCAGACGCCAAGCTGGAACGGACTGGGATTGCTCGCCGTGCTGACGGTGGCGGCGTTTGCGGCGGTTAATTCCCTGGCGCGGGGGCTCGATCTGCTGGGGCTTGGCGACGAGCAGGCCCATGCTTTTGGTCTGGATTCGAATCGCTTCCTCAAATGGGCCGTTCTGGTGGCCTCGGCGGCGGTGGCGGTTGCCGTGGCCTGGGGAGGTCTGGTCGCGTTCGTCGGCCTGATCGCGCCGCATATGGCGCGCTGGCGCGCCGGACCGTGCCATAAGCGTTTATTGCCCGAAAGCGCGGCCATCGGTGCGATGCTCGTGCTGATTTGCGACGGGCTGGCCCGCTCCATCCTGCCGCCGGCCGAAATTCCCCTTGGCCTGGTGACGGCGGCTTTCGGCGGCCCGTTCTTTCTCTATATTCTTGCGCGGAGATTCAGGCAATGAGTGCGATTCGAGCCGACAATCTTCATGTCCGGGTCGGCGGAAAGCAACTGCTCAAAGACCTGAGCGTTGAATTCAGGCAAGGCGAGCTGGTCGGCCTCATCGGACCCAACGGCGCGGGGAAATCGACCCTGCTGAGAACGCTCGCCGGCTTCAGGCTGCCCGATTCCGGCGAAGTGTATTGGCACGGCAAGGCGCTACGCCAGTACAGCCCGAACGAACGCGGAGCCGTCAGCGGATACCTTCCGCAATATGCTTCGCTGGCCTGGGACTACTCGGTGCGGGAGCTGATAACCCTCGGCGCCGGCCGGGCACGGACCAGCGAGCGGGCTATGCGCGAGACGATCCTGGCGCACGAACTGGGCGAACTGCTGGATCAGCGCTGGTCGACGCTTTCCGGGGGAGAGCGGGCGCGCAGCATGCTGGCCTCGGTCATGGTCACCTCGCCTCGCTTGCTGATGGCCGATGAGCCGGGAGCGAGCCTCGATATCCGCCACCGCCTGGAACTGCTCGAACGGCTTCGTCTCGCTGCAGCCGAGAGCGCGGTGATCGTGGTGTTGCACGACATCGAACTGGCGGTGAGATTCTGCGACCGGCTGATTCTGCTGGACAAGGGGCGGATCGTAAGCGACGGCGCTGCGCACAACGTCATCGCCGGGGACGTGCTCGACCGCACCTTCGGCGTCCGCTTCCAGCGGGTTCCTGTCCGCAATGAATGCGATACCGTTCTTGGCGTCGTGGCCGCCGGCAATGAAAGGAAATCGAATGTCTAAAGAGTGCGTTTTCCCATCCTGGGACTGGAATTCTTCCGCCGCCCGCCGCATCGGCGACGAAAGCAGCCACGCCCGCTGGTATCTCGACATGATCGATCAGTCGGATTATGCGGAAAAGCTTGCTCCCGTGGTCGGCATGACCCAGGGAATGGCGCTGGATATCGGCGCGGGTTCGGGCGCGGTTACCCGCCGCTGCCTGTCCAAAAACGCATGCTGGATCGCCGTCGAACCGAATGCGGAAATGGGGCGTGTTTTCCTCTCGCACGTGGCGAAACTTGCCGGGCAGGGCATTCAAACTCTGCTGATGGCCTTGCGCTGGCAGGATCTGCCTGCCGACGTGTTTGCCGACACGGCCTTCGCCTTCAACGTCGGCGCAACGCATCACGAAGCCGCGCAGCTATTCGACAATCTTGCCGCGCGTCGCCTGAAGGAAATGGTCTGGGCGGTTCCCGCGCAGAAAGCGCTGTCAACGTTCTGTCTCGCGGGATATCTTTCCCCGGAATTCCATGGGGATCAGTGTACTCCCGCCTACCTGCGAACTCTGGAGCAGCTAGGCCTTGAGCGCAGGCCGGAGCGGATCGACTTCGTCGACTGGACCTGCCGGTATCGCTTCCGTTCACTCAAGGAAGCCATCTCCCATTTTCTGGACCGCATGGGACTCGCGGAAGGCTCTCCCGAAGCCGGGGAAGTGAAAACCCATCTGATCGGAAAACTCGGCGATGAGAGCGGCGAAGTTCGGATCTCCTGCCCGAAGCGGAGCGCCGTCATGCGCTGGCGGTTTTAGGGCGAGACCTCGGACAAAGTCTCAAGAATTTCCGCCATGTCGTGGTAGCGGTTCGGGTAATCGACCGATGGCCGGTCGATCAGCAGGAAGGGTACTGAGCAATGGGCCGCCGCGGCCAGTTTTTCCGTCATTCCTCCCGTTTCGCCGCTGTCCTTGCTGACGATCAGGCGAATGGCGAACTGTTCGATCAGGGCGATGTTCAGCGCGCGGCTGAACGGGCCCTGCATGGCGACGATCTGTCGGGGCACGAGGCCGAGCTGATGGCATTGCCGTAGCGATTCGACGGTGGGGAGCACACGGGCGACAAGGCGTTCCGTACCGAGAATCTCGACGAAGGTGGCCAGCGTCTTGCTGCCGGTGGTGAGCAGAATAGGTCCCTGGCTATGGTCTCGCGCCCATTCCGCCGCCTGGCGATAGCCGGGGACGCGGACGAGTGTTCCCGGGAAATCGTCCAGATAAGCAGCCTGCCGCTCAAAGCGCAGGTAGCGGCATCCCGTGGCGCGGCAGGCTTCGATGGCGGTGCGAGAAGCCATGTCGGCGTAGGGATGGGTGGCGTCGATTAGCGTATTGATTTCGTACCGGCGGATGAATTCCACGAAACCGGCTTGATCCAGCCGCGTTGCATGCGCCTGTTCCTGGCCATGCTCGCGCAATAGTTGCGCGCCGTATTCCGTCGCCGTCGTGACGATGACGCGATGCCCCGCAGCTGTCAGCCGGCGAACCAGTTCGCGGCCGTCGGCGGTGCCGCCCATGGCCAGAATCATTCTGCGGGGCTTTCTTCCGCCGAGATGTCGTAGCCGCGCGGCGTGATCATTCTTCCGTCATGAACGTAGGTCTGGCTGTTGCCGACTATGACGATGGACAGCATGTCGACCTCATGCGCCATCATTTCCCCCAGCGTGGTGATGGTCACGCTCTCATTGTCGCGCTTGGCCTTGCGCACGATGCCGACCGGTGTATCCGGGCTTTTGTGTTGCAGGAAAATTTCCCGCGCCCGGCCGAGCTGCCAGTCGCGGCCACAGCTTTTCGGGTTGTACAGCGCGATGACGAAATCGGCAGCCGCCGCGGCGTCCAGGCGCTTTTCGATCACCTCGAAACCGGTCATCAGGTCGCTCAGCGAAATCACGGCGAAGTCGTGCATCAGCGGCGCGCCCAAGGATGCGGCGGCGGCGTTGGCGGCGGTGATGCCGGGGATGATGCGCACGGCCGGCGGCTCGGGCTGGTCTTTCAGCAGCTCCAGCACCAGCCCGGCCATGCCGTAAACCCCGGCGTCGCCGCTGCTGATCAGCGCCACGCGCTGGCCAGCGCGGGCTTTGCCGATGGCCAGTTCGCAGCGGTCGACCTCCTTGCGCATGCCGGTCTTGGTGACTTCCTTGCCGTCGAGCATATCCTCGACCAGTTTGATGTAGGTCTTGTAGCCGATGACCACCTCGGCATCGCGAATGGCGTCCAGGCATTCCAGGCTCATGTAGGGCTTGCCGCCGGGGCCGATGCCGATGATGTCGATTTTTCCGCTTGCTTGCATGTGTTCTTCCTGTTCAAAAATCCATGATGTCCGGGTATCGTGCCAGAGCCACGGCCACGCCATTGCCGCCGCGCTTGGGCAAAATCAGCGGACCGCCACTGACCAGCAGTGCCGCCGGTTCGCAGACGCCGGCCACGCCGATGGCCGACTGGACGAAATCCGACGTGCTGTAGGCCGCATCGAGGCGGCTGATGTCATCGCGGCTGACGATGCGCAACGGCACGTTCAAGGCCTGCGCGGCGGTGATCAACCCGGCCTCGTCGGCTTTCAGGTCGACGCTGGCGAGGCGGTGCAACGCACGCGGATCGATGGCGGCTTCGTCCAGCGCCTGGCGAATGGCAGTGAGAATGTCGTCCATGCTTTTCCCGCGCCGGCAGCCGATTCCGGCAACGATTCGCCGTGGAATCAGCCACACCTGATTGTCGTGCCGCCGGTCCGGCTGTGTTTCGCTGATGACGATCAGCCCGCGATAAACCTGCAAATCGTCGTCGGACGTGACCTGGCGCAGATTGTCCGGCAATGGCATGTCGAGTGGCCACGGCGAGGTCAGGGCCACCGGTTCGCCGTTGACGATTTCAGCCGTTACCTGCTTGGCGGCCATCAGATCGTCGATAGCGCAATCGAGCTGCATTGCCAGCGTATCGACCGCCAGAGAACCGGCGACGTCCGTCGCCGTGGTGATGACCGGTTCGGCGCCGAGCAGCGCGGCGATGCGCCGCGCATCGTCATTGGCCCGGCCTAGATGGCCGGACAGAAGGCTGATGACGAAGCGCCCGTGCTCATCGATCACCAGCACCGCCGGATCGCTGGCCTTATGCCGCAACAGCGGGGCGATGCTGCGCACCACGATGCCGCTGGCCATGATGCAGATCAGGCTGTCATAGCGCTGAAACAGACTGGTGGTGAGTTCGCCCAGCGATTGTTCGATCCGGTATTCGCATTGCGCCGGGTCGGCGGCGAATCGCCGGTTCAGATACAGGTCGCTGCCGGGGAGCAGGGCGGACAGCCGCCGTCCGAGCGCGAGCGCGCCCTGGGTCAGAGTGACGATGGCATGGCGGCGGGTTGTCATTCGGCGTTGGCCGTTCGGTATTCGTGGCTGAATGTTTTGTCGTACAGGCGGGATTTTTCATAGTCGCCGCCGAGAAAACGCCCGACCAGAATCTGCGCCGTCTTGCCGATTTTCGCCGCTTTCACCTTGTCGGCGATATCGGCCAGCGTGCCTTGCACGCACGACTGATCCGGCCAACTGGCGCGCTGCACCACTGCTACCGGGGTGTCGAACGGATAGTGGCGGCTCAACCGCCGTACCACTTCGTCGATGTTTTGCACCGACAGGAAAATGCACATGGACGCCTGATGGGTGGCCAGACTTTCCAGCTGTTCGCGTTCCGGCACCGGCGTGCGGCCTTCCATGCGGGTCAGGATGACGGTCTGCGACACCGCCGGCAGCGTGAATTCACGGCTCAGAGCGGCAGCGGCAGCGGTAAAAGAGCTAACGCCGGGTATCACCTGACAAGTGACGCCCCGTTCCGCGAGCGCATCGATCTGCTCCTGAATCGCGCCGTACAGGCTTGGGTCGCCAGTGTGCACGCGGGCGATCAACTTGCCGGCGGCGACGCCGCGCAGGGTGACCTCCAGCACTTCGTCCAACGTCATGCCGGCGCTGTTGTGTACCTCGGCATCCGGCCGGCGTTCGGCCAGCACGGCCTCGTTGACCAACGAACCGGCGTAGATGATCACCTCGGCGCGGCGGATGATGTTCAACCCTTTGACCGTGATCAGCTCCGGATCGCCGGGGCCGGCGCCGATTAAATAAACCTGGGTCATGCCGCGCCTCCTTTACTGGCGAGAATAATGGACAGATAGTCAACCGCCTCGGGATCGACCGCCGCCAGATCGCTGCTTATCCGTTCCGCCTCGCGGCCGCAGTGCGACACCATCGCCGCGTCGGCCAGAAAACCATGCTCGCCGAGTTTGTCCACCAGATCGGCATAGCCGCTCGACGGTTTCATGACCACGACGTTGTCCGCCAGCGCCAGCAAGGCATCCAGGTGCGGCTGTCGATAGGCGGCGGGAATGATGGCGACGGTCTGGTTTTCCTCGGCGATGGGCCGGTTCAGGCGGCTGGCCGCCGCGCACAGCGCCGGCACACCGGGCACGGTTTCCAACGTCACGCCATGCGGCTGCAGATGGCGTATCAGATGAGCGCAGGTGCTGTACAGCATCGGGTCGCCCAGGGTGACGAATGCGACGTCCTTCCCCTCGCGCAGCAAGGCCAGCACGGCGTCGAGATTGGCCTGCCAGGCGGCGTTCAGTTTGTCTCGGTCATAAGTCATCGGAAAAACCAGGGGCAGGATTTTGTCGGGGTTGTCCAGTTGTGTCCGCGCGATATCGGCGGCAATGCTGCCTTTGCCGGGCGCAGATTCCGGCGCGATGATCACTGCCACCCCGTTCAAAATGCGCTTGGCTTTCAGCGTCATCAGCTCCGGGTCGCCAGGGCCGACGCCGACGCCGTAAAAGGTTCCTGTCATATATCTTCCTTGATTTTTTGGTCGCCTTTGGATGCCGAAATCACATACACCGGGTTCAGCCCTTCCATCAGCGTCGAGCCGCCGACAAAACGCCCGCGCGCCACGCTCAGCGATACCACGTCCAGTTCGTTGTAAGCCAACGTTTTCAACGCTTCGATCGCGCGATAGGCCGTCTCGATGGTGATGGCGTTGATCACCATGCGTCCGCCGGCTGTCAGCCGCCCGTCGCACAAGCGCAGTATTTCGTCCAGCGTGCCGCCGCTGCCGCCGATCACCACCCGGTCGAACCGTTCCAGCGCCGCCAACCGTTCCACTGCCTCGCCCGGCAGGATATGCAGCTCGACGCCTAAGCGGCGGCGGTTCTGCTCGATCAGCGCCAACGCCTCGGCGTTGCGTTCGATCGCATAGACCCGGCCCCGAGGACACAGGCGGGCGGCCTCGATGGCGATCGACCCGGTGCCGGCGCCGACATCGACCACCATGTGATCCGCTTGCAGGCGCAGTTTGCTCAGCGTCACGCAGCGGACTTCCTCCTTGGTCATCGGCACCTTGCCGCGAATGAAGGCGTCATCCGGGATGCCCGGCGTCGAATAAGGCCAGTTAAATGTCATTATTGATCACCACAACCGTTGCCATGCCGAATGGCGGTTCCTTCAAAATTTGCGCGGCCGTGCCGCGCACGATACGTTCATGCGGGTAGGACAGGTCGGCCCCGACGACCATTTCGATTTCCGTCCTATCCGCCAGTTGCGCAGCCAGCCATTGCGGCGATTGCTTGTCGTCGGTCAGCAGGGCCGTGCAACGATGAGTCTGGATCAGGGCGCGGAAATCGCAATCCCGCCCATGCAGGCTGGCCAGCGCCGCCTGATGCCAGGGTTCGCCGATCTGCGCCATCAGGTACTGAAACGCGCCGATGCCCGGAACCACCTGCAATTCGTCTGCTGCGAAATGCCGTCGCAGAAAATCCAGCAGGCCGTAAAAACCGGGGTCGCCAGACAGCAGCACCGCCACCCGACGCGAAAGACGTTCGTGGCGGATGATTTCGATCAGCCCTCTCAAATCGCCACGCAAGGGGAAACAGGTCTTTCCAGAGCTGGCGTATTCCGCCAGATGACGCTCGCCGCCGATGAGCACGTCGCTTTCAGCGATCAGTTTTTGCGTCAGCGGCAACACATAATCCGGGTGGCCGGGGCCCATGCCCAGAACATAAGTTTTATTCACGCCAGCGCTCCAGCATTTCGTTTGCGATGTCCCCGGTTCCCAGCACTCGCTGGTCCAGCGAGAATATCAGCACCCCGACGCGCAGTCCGTCATGTACACGCTGCATCGCCCGCTGTTCGGCCTTGCGGCACAGCAGCGGATACAGTTCGCCGTAGCCGTGCTTGTCGATCACCTCCAGCGCCGCCTCGGTGGTCAGGCAGTCGAACAGTTCGCGGATCACCGGTTGAGGCGCACCCAGCCAGGCCAGATTGGCCGCCAGGATCTCGATGCGCGCATCGGCCACCTTGCTGTAGCTGTCGAACACGCCGCCGGCCAGCCGCACCAGTTTGCCGATATGGCCAATCAGCAGTACTTCCTCCATGCCGCGTGCCAGGCATTGATCGAGCATGTAGCCCAGATAGTTGCCGATCTTGATGATGCCGCCGTCCGGTAGCCCCAGAACCGCGGCCATCGCCAAGCCATGGTTGCCCGGCGTCAGGATCAGCCGTTTATGGCCGGCCTCGGCGGCGACATTCACCTCCAGCGCCATCGACTGCCTGATCGCCTCGTCCGACATCGGCTCGACGATTCCCGTCGTGCCCAACACGGACAGTCCGCCGACAATACCCAGGCGCGGGTTGAAGGTCTTGCGGGCCAGTTCTTCTCCCTGCGGCAGGCGGATTTCCACTCGCGCTCCATTGCCCGGCGGCAGCAGCGCTGCGATTTCCTTAGTAATCATCTGCCTGGGTACGGGGTTGATCGCCGCTTCGCCAGGCGCAATCGCCAAGCCTTTCCGCGTCACCCGGCCCACACCAAGGCCACCGCTTATCTGCACGCCGGGTTCGTCCAGCAGCCGGCAATGCGCTTCCACCAGCATGCCGTGGGTGATGTCAGGGTCGTCGCCGGCGTCCTTGCGTACCGCGCATAGCATGCCGCCGTCGAGCGGACGGCAGTATTCGATATTCAGATCGACCGTCCAGCCTTTCGGCGTGTGAATGCGCACACAGTCAACCGCTTGGCCGAGCAGCGCCATCATCGCCGCCTTGGCGGCCGCGGCGGCGCAACTGCCGGTCGTCACGCCGTAGCGCAGTTGCTTGCCGTTTTTGGAGATGGTCTGAGTGAGCATGCTTACATCATGTACAGCATGGCGTTTACGATGCAGGCGGCAATCGCGCTGCCTCCTTTGCGGCCGCGCGTGACGATGTGCGGAACGGCCAGGGTTTCCAGCGCCGCTTTCGATTCTGCCGCGCCGACAAAGCCGACTGGCACGCCGATGATCAACGCGGGCCGGATATGTCCCTGTTCGATCAGTTCTTTCAACGCGAACAGCGCCGTTGGAGCATTGCCGATGGCAAAGATGCGGTTGGCCGGGTCCTGCGCCGCCTTGCGCATGGAAATCATTGCTCGGGTGATTCCCTCGGTTTTTGCCTCGGTCGCGACATCATCGTCACCGATGAAACAGCGCACCTCGCCGCCGTATTGCGCCAGCCGGGTTTTGTTGATGCCCGAAGCCGCCATGCGCGTATCGGTGACGATATGCGCGCCGGCGCGTATCGCCTGCATGCCGGCCTCGATCGCTCCGTTGGAGATTTGCGTGAGTCCGGCGAAATCGAAATCGGCGGTGGTGTGGATGATCCGCTTGATGATTCTCGCTTCGGCCTCGCTGCGGAAAACATGGCTGCCCAGTTCTTCGGTAATGATTTCGAAGCTGCGGGTCTCGATGTCCTGCGGCGAGGTAATGTAATCGTCCATGATCACGCCTGTCAGCTCAGCGACTGGTGCGCATCCTGGGCGCGTTCCTCGATGATGTCGGCCAGACGGGCGTCGGCGCCGATCGGTTCGGCCATCACGAAGCGCACGCCGGGGTGTTGCCGGCGCAGGTTTTCCAGTTCCTCGGGAATATCGAACTTGACGTGGTTGCCGCGGAAAATGAACATCGGCATGATCACCATTTCCTGCACGCCACGATCCAGCAGAGTTTGCACGCCCTCGGCAAAGGTCGGCCGGGACAATTGCAGCGAGCCCATGGCGACATGTTCGAAACTGCTGATTCCGCGCACGTGGTCGACGATTTTTGCGAAAATTTTGTCCGCTTCAACCGCCTTGCTGCCGTGGCCCAGCACCAGCAAACCGGTTTTCATGACAGGCCCCCTGTACGGAAGATGGGCGCGGGAACGGAAGAGGGCGAATCATTCGCCAATGCATTGAATAGGTGCATGAGAACATCCTGGTTCAGTTACCGGAATCGCCGGTGGCGAAGCCGTCTGTCCGTTCCTCCGCAGCCAGACGGCATACGACGATAAAATTCCGGAATGAGCGATGTTCTTGGGGCCGCGCAGGCCCGCAGCCGACTCATCCTCCTTCCGGGACTATCGTCACTTGTTCTGGCCGGTATCCGGGCTGGCGACGTTTGGCCGTCGCTTACCGTTGCGGGGACAGCACAGGTTGGCAAGAAGCGCCCTGTTTCCCGTTTAACTATCCGGCCCCGGGTGGGGTGGATGAGGCACCAAAACCCGCGCACTTTGGGCTTTTATGCCGGCAATGTCAATCCTTATTTCAGGCGGAGCGCTTCCACTGGCAGGATGATCGCGATGCTGGCTATGATTTCTGCCGCTATTGGAGATAAAATTCAATCAGTCCGTAGCAGGAACCATAATCATCCAATTCAAAGGGGAGCGGCAATAGTCAAATAAGTCATCGTAAAACGTTAAGAACAGGTGCATGCGAAAGCATTGTGAAAAGGGAACCTCGTGAGAATCGAGGACGGGCCCGTCGCTGTGATTCCATAGCCCGGCAAGGCCGGGACGTTTCGCCTTGGTTCGGTCACTGCTTCATCAGAAGCGGGAAGGCCGCGAAACGAGGGTAAGTCAGAAGACCTGCCTGTTATTACCACTACCGGCCATCGCTTGGGGATTGAAGCGATGGTTCGCCGTTTGGGCTATGGGCGCCCGGATCGCAGATGGTGATCCGGGCTTTTTTGTGTCCGAATTTACCGTGTTTCCCCGTTTCGCCAACAGTCGGATCGGCCCGGAGCGAACCGGGCCGATAAATGAAGAAGGCGGCTTATTGCCGCAATGGAAAGTCAATTGTCATGGAAAATTCTGATCATCATCAACGCATGAACGAGCGCCGCAAAGCCGGGTTCGACAAGAAGCAGACACGTGCGCAGAAAGAGAAAGGACTGCTGATCGTCCACACGGGCAGCGGCAAGGGGAAAAGCACCGCCGCTTGGGGCATGGTGCTGCGCTGCCTCGGCCACGGGAAGTGCGTAGGCGTGGTGCAATTCATCAAGGGAGCGCTGCCCAGCGCCGAGCGTGATTTCCTGCAGGCCACGGGGTTATGCGATTTTGTTGCGGCGGGCGAGGGCTACACCTGGGAAACGCAGGACCGTGGTGCCGACGAAGCGGCGGCGCGCAATGGCTGGGAGCGGGCGACGGTCATGTTGTGCGACGAGCGCTACGCGATGGTGGTGCTTGATGAACTGAACGTGGTCCTGAAATACGGCTACTTGCCGCTGGACGAAGTGTTGTCCGGGCTGGCGCGGCGCTCCGCTGGCATGCATGCGGTGCTTATCGGCCGCCACGCGCTGCCGGAATTGATCGAAGCGGCCGATCTTGTCACGGAAATGAAGTTGGTCAAACACCCATATCGGGAGCAGGGGGTACGGGCGCAGGCGGGGGTGGAGTTTTAGCAATGTTTTCCTTGCGCCCTTCCTTCGATTCGCGGTTCGCGCATGAGAGCGAAATCACTCCACCAGCCGTATTTCCAGGAACCAGTAACTGTCGGACGGCCTCGTTTTGCGCGGAGTGTACTGCTGGTAGCGTCTGCCCTGAAGCGGCAGGATCGGCTGCGCAAAGAGCGAGCAGTCGAGCACGATGGTGTGGTATTCGCCGTTCTCGCCGCAGACGTCGACTTCCGCTGCTTCGAGATCCGCCAGCGTTCGTTCGTCCAGCACCCGTCCCAGGAAGGTCTCTCCCAGCCGTTCGTTGCAGGAAACGATCATGGCTTTCTGCCCGGCGGCGATCATGTCGTCGACGATGCTGCGGCGGTTGCGTCCCCAAAGCGGAAACAGCGGCGCCAGTTGCACGTCGTTGCGGTTGCAGACCCGTTCCACCCAGTCGCGGTGTGCTTGCACGTCGATGTCGCCGAACACGGCGGCGTTGGCGCCAAGCTCGTCGCGGGCGTGTATCAGTTGTTCGACGAAAGCCGTTTCATAGTCGCTCCAATCGGAGCCGCTATGCAAAAAGGGTAAGCACATTCTTTCGGCCTGCGCGCGCAGCAGCTCGGTCGTCAGTCCGTGTGAACGGGAATGACTGCCATTTTTTTCCAGCATGGACAACAAGGCTACGGGGGTTGCGCCGGCGGTGCGGGCAAGTTGTACGGCGTAACAGCTATCTTTGCCGCCACTCCACGAGGCGACGAATCGGTATTGGGACATCGAGGAATTCCTATGACAAACATTGAATGAAAAACGATCCGGCATTCCTGGGGCATCTCATGAATACCGTCACCTGTGCCGGGGCGGCCGACGCATAGCGGGGCCAGCCATTTTTTAGCATAAACGATAACGATGATTTTGATTTTTTGCGGAGCGCTAGTATGGATTATTTTCCCCTGTTTCTGAAATTGAATGGCCAGCCTTGCCTGGTCGTCGGAGGCGGCGAAGTCGCCGTGCGCAAGGCGGAACTGCTGCTCGACGCAGGTGCTGCGTTGACCGTAGTCGCCGGCAATCTTCACCCGACCCTGTGTGAGTGGAACGAAGCCGGCCGCTTGAAGGCAATGCAACGCGATTACCGGGCGGGTGACGAGCAGGGGCAGCGCCTGGTGATCGCGGCAACTGACGATCGGCGGATCAACGACGCGGTGCACAATGCATGCGAAGCAGCCAACATTCTGATCAACGTTGCCGATGATCCAGGGCAGTGCCGTTTCATCGTGCCGTCGATCATTGACCGCTCTCCGTTGATGCTGGCTATCTCCACCGCCGGCCTTGCGCCGATGCTCGCCCGTCAACGGCGCGCCCGCATTGAAGCCTGGTTGCCGCACGGATACGGCAGTCTGACCGAATTGGCCGGGCACATGCGCAGTGCCGTCAAGCAACGCTTTGCGGATGACCCTCTGGCGCGCCGCCGATTCTGGCAACGGGTTCTGGAAGGGCCGGCTGCCGAGCAGGCGCTGGCGGGAAATATCGCCGGAGCCGAAGCGTTGTTCCGTTCCGAACTGGCCGCTGGCAAGTCGGATGAATTGACGCGGGGAACGGTGTATCTGGTCGGGGCCGGACCGGGCAACCCGGATTTGCTGACTTTCCGCGCCTTGCGGCTGATGCAGCAGGCGGACGTCGTGCTGTATGACAATCTGGTTTCGGCGGATATCGTCAAGCTGGTTCGGCGCGATGCCGAACGCATTTACGTCGGTAAAAAAGCCGACAAGCATCCGCTGCCTCAGGATGAGATCAACCGGTTGATGATCCAGCTGGCCAAGGCCGGCAAGGCCGTGCTGCGGTTGAAAGGCGGCGATCCGTTCATCTTTGGGCGTGGTGGCGAGGAAATCGAGGAACTGGTCGACGCGGGCATTTCATTCCAGGTGGTGCCGGGGATCACCTCGGCGGCCGGAGCCTCCTGTTACGCGGGCATTCCGCTGACCCACCGCGATCACGCACAATCGGTGACTTTCGTCACTGGCCATCGCCGAGCCGGTGAAGCCGTGCTCGACTGGCCGCGCCTGACCAGCGAGGCGGAAACCGTCGTCATATACATGGGCGTGCAGCAGGCGCCGGCCATCTGCCGGCAATTGATCGCCCACGGCCGCGCGCCGGAAACTCCCGCAGCCATCGTCGAGCGCGCCACGACGGACAGACAGCGCGTCGTGACGGGGACGTTGGACAACCTGCCCAGCCTGATGGAGCAGGCATCCATCAAGCCTCCCGCGTTGATCATCATCGGTTCGGTGGTTTCGCTGCATGAAAAGCTCGGATGGCGGACGCAAACCGTCAACTAGTCCATTTCGTGGATAGGCGATATGGAACTCTGCCGAACGAACTTCAGTGCTATCGCCCCACTGGACATAGTGGTGCTCTATTTGTATGATTTCGTTCGGATTTCTGCTGTTCACAAACTCAACTGAGCAATTTGTGGCGAAGAAACGTTGGCAAGCGGTCAACATAACAAACTCGAAACCATAAGAATTAATTCGGTCGACATAATGTGCTGAATTGTGGAGGAAATATGTGCAGAGCTAGGGTTTGGTTCATTATTTTCGTCGTTTCCATTCTAGGCGGTTGTGCTACAGGAGGAGGTCCTACACCCCGTGGCAGTGGAATTGATCAAGCGCCGATGTATGGAGGCATGGACAGGCAGTCGATCGCACAGCTGAAACAAGCCGATGAGCAATTGATTGCTGGAACGACGAAGGAATATGGAAGCAGAGAAAAGGCGAGTGATGCCTTCGTAGACCAGGGCATCCGTTACTACATGATTGATAGCTATGCCAATGCCATGAGGCGTTTTAATCAGGCATGGTTGTTAAATCCTGAGAATCCGGATGTCTTCTGGGGTTTCGCGATGGTCTTTCACGACGAGGGAAACGTTTGCGAAGCTAAGAACATGATTGATCGTGCAATATCGCTGAGGCTTTCCAAGCCGATCGCCCTTGCAGATGCCGGGCGTATCTACACATTATGCGGCGCAAGTAATCAGTCATTGGATTCCGCGACGAAACAACAATACTTCACAATGTCCGAAGAACTCTACGAGAAAGCCAACTCGGCATCTCCGAATAACGACTATATATCCAGTTCCTGGGCAACTGCCTATTACTGGCGGGGCGACTATGCGCGTTCCTGGCAGATGGTCGTGAAAGCACGCTCGCTCGGTTCCGTCTTTCCGGGGCAATTCCTTAATATGCTGCGCCAAAAAATGCCGGAGCCGAAGTCTCGATAGAAAATGGATTCGCCCCAAACGGGCCACAATGGCATCGTTCGCCATTCCAACAGCCGGTGTTCCGTCAATATGCCTGTTTGCCCCTGTCTGTTTGCCCCTGTCAGTTTTCCACTTGCACCACGCCGGCAACTGCTTTAGCATTTCCCGCGTCCGGCGAGATCCGGGCAGATAAGCATCCTCAGGTGCCCTCCGGCTGTGGACGGAGGGAGAATCGGGAAGGCGGTGCAATTCCGCCACGTGCCCAGCGCTGTAAGGAGGACGAGCACGCATAGAGCCACTGGCAGCCTTGCCGGGAAGGCGCGTGTATCGGAGGAATCCAAGTCAGAAGACCGGCCCGGGGAGTGTCATCGGCTGCATGGTCAGGCAGCCTGAGTCGTCCATTAAAGGGGACTGAAATGGAAACCCATGCCGATAGGGCAAAGCACGCATTTTCCGACGACGACCGCCAGGCCGTCTATCAAGCGATTTTTTCCCGCCGCGACGTGCGCGGCCAGTATCTACCCAAACCGGTGCCGGACGCAGTGTTGAGCCGCGTCCTCATGGCGGCGCATTATGCGCCGTCTGTCGGATTCATGCAGCCATGGAATTTCCTGGTGGTGCGTTCGCCAGCGGTCAAGCGCCGGGTTCACGATGCCTTCCAGGCGGCAAATGCGGAAGCCGCCGAGCTTTTCGAAGGCGAGCGCAAGGAAATCTATAACCATCTCAAGCTGGAAGGGATCATGGAATCCCCGGTGAACATCTGCATCACCTGCGATCGCCAGCGGACGGGGCCGGTGGTGGTGGGGCGGACCCACATCAAGACCATGGATCTCTACAGCAGTGTTTGCGCGGTGCAGAACCTGTGGCTTGCCGCCCGGGCTGAAGGCCTGGGTGTGGGGTGGGTCAGCATTTTCAATCAGGCGGCTTTGCAGGAAGCGCTGGACATCCCCGAGGACATTACCCCCGTGGCCTACCTGTGTCTTGGCTATGTCAGCCATTTCTTCGACAAGCCCGAACTGGAGACCGCGGGTTGGCTCCCCCGTCTGCCCATCGAGGACATCGTTTTTCACGACCAGTGGGGCCAGCAAAACGAGGCCGAGACGGACCTGACGGCAGCGTTGCGGGAACTGCAGGGCGACATTCAGGAACGAGGGCTTCTCCCACGGTGATTTTGCTCAGTCCCTCCAGTTTGTCATACTGGAAGGACTGTCTTTTCCTGCATGCGCGAATTTCCCTGGCGCTTGCGGTTTTCCGTACTTGCCAGGAATTTGGAGAAAAGCATAGAATGCAGCGTGTTTTTGGGTGCCTTGCTCCGCGACCGCGGGGCGGGTGAAACGGGAAGCCGGTGGTTTCGTTCATCGTCATGAACGGACATTCCGGCACAGCCCCCGCTGCTGTAGGCCTGACGACTTCGGCGAACGCCACTGTGTGATGAACGCGCACGGGAAGGCGCCGAAGGAGGAGGAAGGCGAGTCAGAAGACCGGCCCAAAAGCGTGGTTTGGTGTTCCCCGGGGTGGGGTGAAGCCGGCCGCTCGGCACCGAGGTTGTTTTCCATTTGCGCCTTGCTCCGAGCCGCTTGACGCAGTTTTGCCCTCCCTCTGAGAACTTTTTCCGCCTTTGTTGCGAGGGAAAGCAATGTGCGTCCTAAGTTTTTTTTCGTCCGCTGATCATGCAGAGCAGCGCGGCGCCGGTTTTCGGGCGATACCATCACTCCGGGATCAGCCGGGCGCGCACTCGCCGCACGCGACCCGCCTGGCAAGGGAAGTAGCGGTGAACTCCGCCACGAGGCGGCGGTACGAACTGACTATCAACGAATACGTCGATGGCGTGCTGGCCGGTGACCGTGCCGTGTTGGCGCGCGCCATCACTCTGGTCGAAAGCGATGTGGAACACCATCGGGAAATGGCCCGGGAAATGCTCACGCGCCTGATTCCGCATGCCGGCAAGAGCATCCGCGTGGGTATCACCGGCGTGCCGGGCGCCGGAAAGAGTTCGCTGATCGAAACCCTGGGGCTGCGTTTGTGCGAGCATGGGCACAAGCTGGCGGTGCTCACCGTTGCCCCGAGTAGCAGCGTTTCAGGCGGCAGCATTCTCGGCGACAAGACGCGCATGGAGCAGCTCTCGCGCAACAGCAGCGCTTACATTCACCCACTGCCTTCCATCGGCGCACTGGGCGGCGTTGCACGCAAAAGCCGCGAGACGCTGATCGTGTGCGAGGCCGCCGGCTTCGACGTGATTTTCGTTGAAACGGTCGGCATCGGACAGAGCGAGATCACAGTGCGTTCGATGGTTGACCTCTTCATGCTGTTGCAGATCGCCGGAGCTGGTGACGAGTTGCAGGGCATCAAGAAAGGCGTCATGGAGAGTTGCGATCTCGTCGTGGTCAACAAGGCCGACGGCGGCAACAAGGCACGTGCCGCCGCCGCGTGCGCCAACTGTGAAAGGATTCTGCATTACCTGCAGCCTTCGACCGAAGGATGGAAGACGCGGGCGCTGGCCTGCTCGGCCTACACTGGCGAGGGAGTGGACGAACTGTGGGATGTCGTCGAAGCCTTTCACGTCAGCACCATTGCCTCCGGCGTTTTCGAAAAACGCCGCCACCGGCAAAACCTCGACTGGATGCATGACCTGGTGCTCGAACAGATCAAGCGTTCGTTCTACGGCAATCCGAACGTCAAGTCGATCATGCCGCTGATCGAGCAGAAGGTCATCGGCGGGCAGATGTCGCCCACTCAGGCGGCTACCTTCCTTCTTGCACGGGAAAAATGATTCCCGCCGGAGAAGGGCGCCGGCCAATGGCGGCACTCCTGCCGTCTGCCGCGTTCGCAAATTTTCTGAATGAGTCGTTTTCCCGAAGCGTTCCGGCAGGTAACGGTTACGATGCTGGAAACAAGCAATTGAATTACATTCATTCCGAATATCGGCAATCATCGATGCGCCGTGGCAGTCTGTTCTGCCTCGCTCTTGCGTTGCACGTCGGACTCCTGGCCGCGATTGCGACCGTCGAAACAAAAAACCCGGAACCAGCAGAAGCGCCACTGATGGTCCAATTCATCGATCCGCCCAAACCGCTTGAGGCCGCAGGGCCGGTCACTCAAATCCGGCCCCTGCCGATGGCTGCGCCACCCAAACCCGTTGTCATTCGCAAGCCGGTTCCTTCGAAGCCCGCCAAAGCTGTGTCGAAACCCCAGCCAGCCCCGCCGCTGCTGGAAACGACTGCCGACAGCGAACCCGCTCCGGCCAGCGCGCCGGTGGAAACAGCGCCAACTTCGGCACCGGTGGCCGATGCCGGAGGCAAGGAGGAGGGCGGCGAAACACGGGCACCGGCAGGCGGCGGTGGCGGAAGCGAAGGCGCCGTGGTCGGCGCACGCTTCAACGCCGATTACCTGAGAAACCCCATACCTACCTACCCACCGCAATCGCGGCGCCTTGGCGAGGAGGGCAAGGTCGTCCTGCGCGTATTCGTTTCCGCCGAAGGCAGCGCGGAGCAGGTCGAAATCAAGACATCTTCCGGCAGCCGCCGTCTCGACGAATCGGCGTTGCGCACCGTCTGGCGTTGGACATTCGTTCCCGCCAAGCGCGCCGGCGTTGCCATCGAAAGCTGGGTGCTCGTTCCCATACTATTCAGGCTGGAGTAAACAAATGCAAGATACCTCTACCAACGTCTTCGGTTTCGCCCATCTCTGGTCAAATGGGGATAGCGTTTCGCACGCCGTTGCCATCCTGCTGGCGCTGATGTCGATGGCCAGCTGGTACCTGATTTTGTTCAAAATGCTCGATTGGTGGCGTTTGCGCCGCGCAGCGCGGCATGTCGGCGCCTTCTGGGCCGCTTCCAGCCTGGAAGACGGTATTACGGAATTGTGTCGCGGAGGGAGGGCTTCGCCTTACGTCGAGCTCGCCATGCAGGCGGACAACTGCAACACGCATTGCCGTGAAGCTGTCTCCGGCCGGCTGGCCGCACGCTTCAGCCTGGCCGAGCAAATGGAACGCGCCTTGCGCCAACAGCTCTCCTGCTGCCAGGCTGGCATGGAAAACGGTTTGACCCTGCTGGCCACCACCGGCGCCACGGCGCCGTTCGTTGGACTGTTCGGCACCGTATGGGGTATCTACCACGCGCTCGTTGCCATCGGCATTTCCGGACAGGCCGCGCTGGAAAAAGTGGCAGGCCCCGTCGGCGAGGCATTGATCATGACCGCCGCCGGGCTTGCTGTCGCTCTGCCGGCTGTGTTCGCGTACAACGCATTTACCCGTGTCAATCGCGTGATCCTTGCCGACCTCGATGCCTTCGCCCACGACCTGCACGCCTTCTTTACCGTTGGCAAACCTATGACCGCAAACAGCGCTCAAGTACATCCCATGCAGTCCGTCTACAGCGAAAAAGTGACGGAGGCCGCCTGAGATGAGCATGGGCAGTTTCGATTCCGGCGGCAATCGGGCGCCGATGGCCGAAATCAACACCACGCCGCTGGTCGACGTGATGCTGGTCCTGCTGATCATCTTCATCATCACCGCGCCGCTGATGACGCATTCGGTACAAGTCGATCTGCCACGCGCCGCCAGTTTGCCGCCGCCTGAAAAACCCGTGACGCTGTCTATATCAATCGCTGCGGACGGCAGCGTGTTTCTCAATGGCGAGAAACTGACGAATGAGGCATTGGAAGTGCGTTTCCGCGAGGCTGTGGCGAACGACCGTAATGCCGAACTGCATCTGATGGCCGATCGCGCGGTGCGTTACGAGGCAGTCGCCGAAACGATGAGCGCCGCCCGGCGCGCGGGGGTGGCCAAAATCGGCTTCGTGACGCAGCCGCAAACCAGGTGATCAAGCCACAGCTCTGCTTTCTGGCCTTTGGTTTTTAGGCCTGCACTGCGCTTTTTCTGCGCATTAAGCGGAAAACATCACTGTCTTGCCGACAGCAGTTAAATTACATTTGCTGCTGTTCATATCCTCGCGGAATGTAAGGAAAAAATGTCAATTTCTACAATTATTCTTATAGCCGTTATTTTTTTCATTATTGTTCTATTGTTCGCGTTTACTAGCCGTCAGCTAGGCGACACAGCCGTTTGGCCGTTCTATCCTCGGAAAATTCTATCTGAGCCTGAACAGATTCTTTACTTTCGCTTGGTTACCGCGCTGCCTGATCATGTCATTCTCTCCCAAGTCCAACTCTCCCGCGTTTTAGGCGTCAAAAAGGGAAACAACTTTCAGGCTTGGAATAATCGTATTAATCGGATGAGCCTCGATTTTGTTGTCTGCAAAAAAGACTTCTCGGTTTTGGCTGTGATCGAGCTTGACGACAAAACGCATTCGAAACCAGAGCGGGTAAAAGCCGACCAGAAAAAGAACAAGGCCCTGGCGGATGCGGATGTGAGGATGATTCGTTGGAATGCCCAACGCATCCCCAGTGTTCAAGCGATTCAGAACGAGGTCTTTTCGTCGATGCCTACGGTCATGATAGAAATCGATATTCCTTCTCGATCTGAAACAGCGTGAGGTAGGTTGGGGCTATTGTGCGCGTTTGTGACCGTTCTTGTAGCAGGGTTCGTGCCTGTTAAGGGCACATTAGAACCGTGACTGTGAATATGTGCCTACCGGTGGGCTTTCGAAGGATGGATACTCTGGAAAGATTTTTAGACGGATGAGGCTATGATGACTTCTTTTCTGGATCAGATTTATTGGCCCTATGTAACGAATGCTGCGTTTGCGGCGTTCATTATCTTCGGTGTCTGGGTCACTTATTACTCATTTCGCCGTTCGCTGGGGCATGAGCGCATCAATGGCTGCTGGTACAGAGCAGACGAGGCGCGGGCTCTTAAACAAGAGCAGTACGCTGACCTGCTTGATGAGCGAATGCCCAACTCGCCGCTGGGCCAAAAAAGGAAAAAGGCCGCTTAACGGCCCTGGTGGGATACGGAATACGATCTGAAGCTGATCCGGCAGCATAGGCTCCGTCTCATAATGCTTATGTCTCTTTTCTTTCCCGGCACTCAGCGAGAAGCGATACAGCGCATATACTAGCGGCATCTGCGGAGCCGCTACAGATATCAGCCAGCTTGGCATACACTTTTTCCGTCTCGTGAGCTGACCCCAAGAACGCGGGACCACCTAATCGCTCCGGTGGATTTTAAAGGCAAACACCATGAGTGCCGATTTCTACTGGATTAACGAGCCTCAACGTTGGAAGCACGGAGATGGTTCCTTATCGGTTACTACGGATGAGAAGACCGATTTTTGGAGCGAAACATGGTACGGGTTCAAGAGATTCTCGGGTCATTTCTATGGGGCTGACGTCATTGGCGATTTTACGTTCCAGGTAAAGATCAGGGCTGGCTTCAGTGCCCTCTACGATCAGGCTGGAATCATGCTACTGGCAGACATGAACCACTGGTTAAAAGCAGGCGTCGAGTTCAATGACGGAGCTCCGGCGATAAGTAGCGTCCTGACTTTGGGGCATTCTGACTGGGCCACAGGTGTTTTCCCTGGTAGCGCTGATGTGTTCTGGATGCGCCTGACGCGTAAGGGCGGCAGCCTGCGTCTGCAATACTCCGCCGATGGCGAAACGTGGCCGTTGTTGCGACTTTTCCATTTTCCGGAATTCAATAAATGCGCGGTGGGCGTCATGTGTTGTACGCCGGAACGAAGTGGCCTATCCGTGAATTTTGAAGATTTTCTACTTGGACCAGCCTTTGATAAGAAGTTGCATGATTTGTCTTGATAGTCGGGTGGCACAAAAGCACTCTCGAAGCAGAAACCGTATATAAAAATTTTCAGCGGAGCTATATTGCGGCCCTATACTACATGCATATTTGAAGGGTTAGTTTCAAATGAAAACCCCTGGTCAGAATTCGGTGAAAATCAACACTTGACGGGTTAGCTCATTATCCGCCCCCATAGGAGGTCGAAAATGCTCATTGTTTTTGTTCACGGTTGGAGCGTTACCAATACGGACACCTACGGCGCCCTTCCAAGTGTTGTTGCGCAACACGCAGAACCTGGCCTGGCTATTCGTGTCGCCGATCTTTACCTGGGAAAGTACATCAGCTTCTCGGACGAAGTGACCATTGACGACATTGCCCGAGGCATGCAGCAAGCGATTAGCACAGAAATTCTGCCGCACCTGATCGATGGAGAACGATTCGCGTGCGTGACCCATTCCACGGGGGGGCCTGTTGTCCGCAAATGGATCGACCTGTATTTCAAGGATCGCCTTACCGACTGCCCCTTATCACATCTGGTCATGTTGGCTCCGGCAAACCACGGCTCTGCTTTGGCACAGCTAGGAAAGGGGCGACTGTCACGGATGAAATTCTTTGCTGATGGCGTGCAACCGGGTGTAGGAGTACTCAATTGGCTTGAACTGGGCAGCGATCAGAGTTGGGAACTGAATTCCTCGTGGCTGAATTACAGTTGCATGGCCGCAGGCATGTACGTGTTCGTGCTCACCGGACAGACTATTGACCGCAAGTTCTACGACAGCCTGAACTCATACACGGGGGAAGTGGGCTCGGACGGAGTCGTTCGCGCCGCCGCGGCAAATATGAACTACGGGTTTATCCGGCTAGTGCAGCAGGATGGCAAATTCAAGCTCAGCAAGCAGAAGCAGCCGGAAAAATTCGCCTTTGGCGTACTCCCCGGTCGCTCCCATTCCGAGGAGGAGATGGGCATCATGCGCAGCGTCAAGGCAAATGATGGTCCGTCCCACCCTACAGTGCGTTGGCTGTTGCAATGCTTGGCTGTGAACAGCATGGCGTCCTACAGGAAAATGGCTAAAGCTCTTGCCGATCTTAGCGACCAAACTCAGGCGGCGGAACGGACCAAGAAAACCAAGGAGCTATTTCTCTTTGAGCGCAAGTTCATTACCAACCGCTATTGCATGTTCGTATTCCGCATCATAGATGATCGAAGCAATAGCCTAACGGACTACGACCTCCTATTTACCGCCGGTCCACACTACGACGAAAACCATCTCCCCGAGGGCTTCTTCGTCGACCACCAGCGCAACCAACTCAATCCAGGCAAACTCACCTACTACGTCGACTATGACAAATTGGCCGAATGGATGGCCAAGCCAGAATCGGAGGGGAAATTTGGTTTCAAAATTTTGGCACGTCCCGCTTCCGGTTTCTCCTATTACGTGGCCGCCGAGTACCGTGGTAGCTTTAATTCGTTGAAGCAGTTCTTCGAGCCCAATCAGACCCTGATGGTTGAGATCCAATTGACCCGCCATGTGATGGAAGGGGTTTTCCGCCTGACCCAAAATCTTGAGCCTGGATCCTTTAAAAATCAGCCCAAAGGCAACGACCTTCCATAGGAGTTCAAGCAGCATGGACATGTCCTTGCTGGCGTTAGAAGGCGAACACAGGGCAAAGCACAACAAGCGAGGAGGGAAGGGATGGCGCGGGTCTATCAAGCGGCGAGCATGGGAGAAGCGCAGGTGCGCGTGGCCTTCGTGCACGATCGCGCCCAAGCAGACTTGCTGGTGCACTGCGTCGGCAGTTGGGGCTTGGCGCATGGCGATGCGCTATGGTTCATCACGAGCGACAGGCAGGATGCGACAGTGCGGATCTACCCATGCAGCATCGGCATGGCGGATGTGATCGTCTACTTCGTCGACAACTACTCCGACGCAGGTTGGCAGCGGCGGCATCGGCTCAAAGGAGAGCTTTCAAGGAAATGCAAAGGCGATCGAGGGGAATGTGTCAATTGATGCGTTTCGAACCTTAAAAAATTGATCCGCTGGCTATAAGCGTTTTCGGTGGAAATGGTACATAGAGGCAGAAGTCGAACGAAGGGAAAAAGAGTATGCAGAGTTCTTCAGGTGAGGAAATAGAAAAAAGAAAGCAATTCGAAACAGACGCGGCAGAGTTTCGGCGGATTTATTGATTCATCCGCTTCTCGCGTTTTCACAAAGATATTCGGCGGCACTATCGCTGGGCCAAAAAAGAAAAGGGCCGTTTGACGGCCCTTGGTTACGATCCGGAGTTGATCCGGCTATATGCGCTGTATCTCAAAGCGCCGGGGAACGAAA
>JAVBSG010000027.1:0-8543 GCA_031547245.1 Propionivibrio sp. | reverse complement strand
GGACGCCATCGGCACCGGCAAATCGAGCAAGCCTTCCGACGGCATGCGCATGGGTTTCCCCAGGTACAATTACGACGACATGGTCGACGCCCAGTACCGCCTGGTCACCGAGCACCTGGGAATCAAGCATCTTCGCCTGGTATTGGGGAACTCCATGGGCGGGATGCACGCCTGGTTGTGGGCGGCGAAATATCCCGGAATGATGGACGCCGTTGTGCCGATGGCTTCGTTTCCCACCGAGATGTCCGGCCGGAACTGGATGATGCGGCGCCTGCTCATCGATGCCATCAAGAGCGATCCCGAATGGCAAGGGGGCAATTACACTAAACAGCCGGGGAATTTCCAGCTGACCTATCTGTTCTTCGCCGTCGGCACGAACGGCGGGGACCAGGCGCTGGCCGCCGCCGGGCCGACGCGCGAAAAAGCCGACGAGTATCTCGGGAAACGCCTGGCGGCCCCGTTCAACGCGGATGCCAACGACTACATCTATCAATGGGACGCGTCACGCGATTACAACGCCTCGCCGAAGCTGGAGCGGATCCAGGCCGTCCTGCTGGCGATCAATTCGGCGGACGATGAGCGCAATCCGCGCTCGCTCGGGATCATGGAGCGGGAGATGGCGCGCGTCAAAAATGGCCGCGAGCTTGTCGTCCAGGGCAGCGCCAGCACCGGGGGGCATGGCACGGTCATGCAGGCAAAACTTTGGAAAGAGCAGTTGGACAGCCTGTTGAAAACCGCGCCGCGGATCGCGCAGTAGTCCGTTCGGCCGGGCGGCGGCGTTTTGCCGCCATGCGATTCCAGTCCCGCGTTTTCTTCGGCTGAGCGGAGAAAGCGCGGTGCGCGGCAGCGCCGCATGAGGGCAATCAGAGGTAAAGGACGGCGGGGAAGACGGCGACGGCGAGCGCCAGCACGAGCCACTCAAGCCCGTGACGCGCCAGAAATCCCGTGAAATGCAGAATCAGAATGACAATGGCAATTACGTAGAACAGCGAAAACAGCATGGGTTTCGACCTTTCTTTGTCCTGCGCCCTGCATCTCCCCGCATCGGCGCAAGCGGTACGGCGCCATTATAATGGCATCGCCGGAAAGGGGTTCGGAATTTTTGTCGGCCGGGGTAGGCCGCCGCAATCATGCAACGGCCGTGACGGCGCAATGCTTCTAGCCGTCAAACCGCATCGACAGGTCGAGCGCGCGCACGTCCTTGGTCAGGCTGCCCACGGAAATGCGGTCGACACCGGTTTCGGCAATGGCGCGTATGGTTTCCAGGGTGACGTTGCCCGAGGCTTCCAGAACGGCCTTGTCCGCCGAGATGCTGACGGCTTTGCGCATCAGCTCCGGCGTCATGTTGTCGAGCAGGATCATCGTGGCACCGGCGTCGATGGCTTGCCGGAGTTCGTCGAGGTCTTCGACTTCGACCTGGACGAATTTGCAGCGCGGCGAATCCTTGGCCACCTGCATGGCGGCGGCGATGGCCGCGCCGATGCCGCCGGCGGCCAGGATGTGGTTTTCCTTGATGAGGATGGCATCGAACAGGCCGATGCGGTGATTGCCGCCGCCGCCGCACAGCACCGCGTACTTCTGGGCTAAGCGCAGGCCGGGCAGGGTTTTGCGGGTATCGACGACCTGCGCCCGGGTGCCAGCGACGGCATCGGCGTATTGCCGCGTCTTGCTGGCGACGCCGGAGAGGAGTTGCAGAAAATTCAGCGCGGTCCGTTCGCCGGTAAGCAGCGCCTGCGCTGGCCCTTCGAGCCGGCAAACCGTTTGCCCGACGGCGATCCGCTCGCCGTCGGCGGCCTGCCAGGTGACGTTTACGGCAGGATCGAGCGCGCGGAAACAGCGCTCGAACCAGGCTGTGCCGCAGAGTACGGCGTCCTCGCGGGAAACGACGGCAGCCTGCCGCAGGATGCCGGCGGGGACCAGCCGGGTCGTCAGGTCGCCGGCGCCGACGTCCTCGGAAAGCGCCAGGGAGACCTCGCGGTCGATTTCTGCATCGTCGAGGTAGTCGGGAAATCGCAGCATGGATGTGTTCATTTTTTGATGGGCAAGCGGATTCAGGAATGAGTTCATGGTCATGATGCCGACGGGCGGAACGAGCTGTCCCTAGGTTTCGAGCACGTGGCGGGCGAGCGCGCGGCCATCCCAGGCGAGGTACTCGCCCCGGTTCTCCTGCCAGTCCGCCAGCACCCAGCGGTCTACGCGGATGCCGTCGACGGTGTGGGTATGCACGGCCGGCTGGTGGGTATGTCCATGTATGAATGTGGCATGGCCGTGGCGGCGCAGGAAATCCTCCGTCGCCGCCGGGTTGAGGTCCATCAGCGAGGCGCTTTTTTCCCGCTTCGACATTTCGCTCTGCCGGCGCATGGCGGCGGCGATGGCCTTACGCTCGGCCAGCGGTTTTTGCAGGAAGGCGTTGCGCCAGCCGGGATCGCGAACCTGCCGGCGGAAGGCCTGGTAGTCCGCGTCATCGGTGCACAGGGCGTCGCCGTGCGCGAGAACGAAGCGCGCTGCAGGCAGCGTCAGTGTGTACGGATCGGGCAGCAGCAAGCTGCCCGAGGCTTCGGCGAAACGCTCGCCGAGCAGGAAATCGCGGTTGCCGTGCTGGACCGACACGGCGGTGCCGCTATCGCACAGCGTTTTCAGTTGCGCGGCGATTTCCGCAGCGAACGGTTCGTCCTGATCGTCGAGCAGGTCGTCGCCGGGCCAGGCTTCGAAGAGATCGCCGAGAATGAACACCTGCCCGGCGCCACGCGCGTCCCCGGCAAGATAGTCCAGGAACAGGCGCGTGATGCCCGGCGCTTCCGGCGACAGATGCAGGTCGGCGAGAAAGTGGATCTCAGAGGAGTCCGGACCAGGCATGGAGGGCGCCGCGTATTTCAGCAGATTTCCGCGCGTTCGATGATGACGTCTTCCGTCGGCACGTCCTGGTGGAAGCTGGCGTTGCCCGTCTTGACGCCCTTGATCTTGTCGACGACCTCGGCGCCGTCGACTACCTTGCCGAACACGCAGTAGCCCCAGCCGCTGCCGTTGGGCGTCTTGAAGTTGAGGAAGTCGTTGTCGACGGTGTTGATGAAGAACTGCGCGGTGGCCGAGTGCGGGTCGTTGGTGCGGGCCATGGCGATGGTGTAGCGGTCGTTCTTCAGGCCGTTGTCGGCCTCGTTCTTGATCGGCTCCTTGCAGGGCTTTTGCTTCATCCCCGGCTCGAAGCCGCCGCCCTGGATCATGAAGTTGCCGATGACGCGGTGGAAAATGGTGTTGTCGTAATGGCCCGCCTCGGCGTAGGCGATGAAGTTCTTCACGGTTTCCGGCGCCTTGTCGGCGTCGAGTTCCAGGGAGATGGTGCCGAAATTGGTGTGCAGCTTGATCATGGGGGTTTCCTCGTTATTTGTCGGAGACGATTTTGACGGATTGGATGACTACAGGTTCGAGCGGAACGTTCTGGTGATTGCCGCGGTTGCCGGTGGGGACCTTGGCGATCTTGTCGACGACGTCCATGCCCTGGGTGACCTTGCCGAACACGGCGTAGCCCCAGCCATCATGACCCGGATAGTCGAGCTGCCGGTTGTCCATGCGGTTGATGAAGAACTGCGCCGTGGCCGAATGCGGGTCGGGGCGCCGGGCCATGGCGATGGTGCCGCGCAGGTTTTTCAGGCCGTTCTTGGCTTCGTTCTGGATCGGCTTGCCGGTCTTCTTCTCTTCCATGGCCGGCGTGAAGCCGCCGCCCTGGATCATGAAATTCTCGATCACGCGATGGAAGATGGTGCCGTCGTAATAGCCTTCCTTGACATACTTCAGGAAGTTCTCGACGGTTCCCGGCGCTTTTTCCTCGTTCAATTCGATGACGATCGTTCCCTGGCTGGTCTGCATCTCGACGCTGGGCGCGGCCATCGCCCCCGCTGCCGGAATGAGCAGGGCGGCGCCGATGGCAAGGGAACGCATAAACGGCTTGAATGGCTTCATGGGATCTCCTCAAATCAAAAAAATGGCGGTTCGGTCCGGTGGGATTCATCCCATACCGGCGCGTCGAAAACTAGCGGCCGGGATGCTTCTTGCCGTGATTGGGTTGTGTAGCGGCTTTTGGCGCGGCGGCGGGCGCGGGGCTTGGCGGCGGCGCGGCATCGGCCTTGCCGGCCGGGGCGATCGCCTGGCGCATCAGCGACAGTTTGGCGGGCGCCGTTTTATTGGCGGTGTCGAGCGTCACTGCTTTTTCATACGCCCGGCTCGCGAGCTTGGCGTAAATGTCGCCGAGGTTCTCGTGGGCGGTCACATAGTCCGGGTTGGCGCGGATGGCCATGTCCAGCGCCGCGCGGGCCTGGTCGTATTGCTTCTGCTGGGCGTAGAGGACGGCAAGATTGTTGTACGGTTCCGGCAGTTCGGGGAAATCCTGGATCATCTTGGTAAAGACGGCCATTGCTTCGGCGGGGCGCTGCATCTGCACCAGGATCTGGCCCTTGGCGAAATAGCCTTCGGCGTCCTTCGGCTTGGCGGCGATGTACTGCTCGGTCTTGTCGAGCGCCTGCGGCAATTGTTTCTGTTTGACGAGGCTCTGGATATCGGCGATGGTGGGGCCGGGCGGCGCCTCATCGGTCTGCGCGCAGGCAAAGCCCGCCAGCATGGCCAGCGCCAGGCCGAGGACGGCGCTCCGGAAAACGGCTGTAAGGCTCGCCAGTGAAGGCATCTGGGGAATCGGGCGCATCGCTGTGTTATACTTTTCAAGATAGTGAAAACCGATCAATTCTAACAAGAAGCCCCCCGAAACCAAAATCCTCCCGCCGATGATATTTAAGCGTTCCGTTGCGCGGAGCGCGCTGTGTGAGCCAGAAAATGTTGAAGATATTCAATTCCCTGACCCGGGAAAAACAAGATTTCGTCCCCCTCGAACCCGGCAAGGCCCGCATGTACGTCTGCGGCATGACCGTTTACGACTACTGCCATCTCGGCCACGCCCGCGTGCTCGTCATCTTCGACATGGTGCAGCGCTGGCTGCGCGCCAGCGGCTTCGAGGTGACCTACGTGCGCAACATTACCGACATCGACGACAAGATCATCAAGCGCGCCCTGGAGAACAAGGAGACGATCGGCGAGCTGACCGGCCGCTTCATCGCGCACATGGACGAGGATTCCGCGGCGCTGGGCGTCGAAAAACCCGACTTCGAGCCGCGCGCGACGCAGTACGTGCCGCAGATGCTCGATCTGATCGGGCAGTTGGAAAAAAATGGCCTGGCTTATCAGGCAGCGGACGGCGACGTGAATTTCTCCGTGCGCAAGTTTCCCGGCTACGGCAAGCTCTCCGGCAAGTCGCTCGACGATCTGCGGGCCGGCGAGCGCGTCGACGTCGACCAGGCCAAGCAGGACCCGCTGGATTTCGTGCTGTGGAAGCACGCCAAGGCCGGCGAGCCGTTCTGGGAATCGCCATGGGGGCAGGGGCGCCCCGGCTGGCACATCGCGTGCTCGGCGATGAGCACCGACATCCTCGGCAAACAGTTCGACATCCACGGCGGCGGCCAGGACCTGCAGTTTCCCCATCACGAAAACGAAATTGCCCAATCCGAAGGGGCGCACAACTGCCGCTTCGTCAACTACTGGATGCACAACGGCTTCGTGCGCGTCGACGACGAAAAGATGTCCAAGTCGCTCGGCAATTTCTTCACCATCCGCGAGGTGCTGAAGAAATACGACGCCGAGGTGGTGCGCTTCTTCATCCTGCGCGCGCACTACCGCAGCCCGCTGAATTATTCCGACAAGCACCTGGACGATGCCCGCCATGCTCTGACGCGGCTTTACACCGCGCTGAAGGCGATGGACGTGCCGGCAGTCCAGGTCGACTGGACAGAAGCGCACGCGCAGCGATTCCGCGCCGCCATGGACGACGATTTCAATACGCCGGAAGCCTGCGCCGTGCTCTTCGACCTGGCGGCCGAGGTCAATCGCGGCAAGTCCGCGGCGCTCGCCGGGCAGTTGCGGGCGTTGGCCGGGCTGCTGGGCCTGCTCGGGCGCGATCCGCAGGCCTTTCTGCAGGCTGCGCCGGCGGGCGGGGAGGAGACGGGCGGCGACGGTTTTACGGTCGAAAAGATCGAGGCCATGATCGCCGAGCGCATCGCCGCGAAAAAGGCCAGGAATTTCGCCGAGGCCGACCGGCTGCGTAGCGAACTCACGGCAGCCGGCATCACGCTCGAGGATGGACCTGCCGGGACGGTCTGGCGGCGCAGCTAGGGAAACGCCGATGTAGCGCCCGCGCGAAAGGGCAAATCGGACCGGTTGCGCCGGCACGGTGTGTGTAAATCGCCGGTGATCTCGCCGGTCGCGCGTTAACACGCCCGTTCGGCGTATGCCGCCCTGATCGGTTTAGGCGGCGGTTCTCGCAGACGCCGGCGCAAATCCCGGAAATTAATCTATCGATTGGATGCATTTCGTATCCTGAGCCCGTGTTTCATCGCGCTCGCCAATTACCCTAGCGTTTTTGTCGGATTTATGCCGCGCAGAGCCAGCAGAACGGGACGCGCGTCGGCATTCTTTACATCTGGCTTCCTTCCCATCCGGTGGCGTCGGCCGACTATGGCAAGACGGCACCGGTCTGGCCTGAAGCCTTGGTGCTGCTGGAGATGCGGCAGGCAGCGCAACGCCGCCAGTAGGTTTCTTCCGGCCGCGCTCGGGCGGCGTTGCCGGGACTTTTCGCGGGCCTGCACCGGGCCGATGCAGAAAATAGTTGACAACCCTGATGGCATGTCGGCAATTTTTACATGTGACTTTTTTCACATTTTTAAAATGTAATAAAAACAATGACATGATCTTCTGGTCTGTTATTTGCTTTTACAGTAATGGAATCCAGCGTTTGACAAAAATCAAAATTCGATAGAACCAATGCCCTGAAGGGCAATCTAGGAAAAAGGGAAAACTCATGAAAAAGTGTACACTTGTAGCAGCCATGTTGTTGGCGCTGGGAGGGGCACATAACGCATCAGCCGCCATCAATCTGGATGGGTTGGGCTATGTGACATATGGCGACGCGCAGTCGTATTCGTTGCCGATTGCCAATTACCAGTACACCGGCAGTGCAAAAAATGGCCCTTATACTGTTGATGCCTCCTCGGGGCAGATCAAGGATCTGACCATACTGGGAACCGGAGCGAACGGCCAGAACGCGACGCACAACTTAGATGGCATGGATAACGCCTATATCACGCCCGGCGGGAACAACGGCGCCAGCTATTTCACCACGAATCCATCGACGTCGCGGGGTTCGCAGGGGTACATCAACAATCCAACCACCAATGCCTGGGACGCCAACCTGCTGTCGATGAAGAATTACCTCGATGGCGACGGTCTGGTGGTTTTTTTCAACAACAACCAGGACAACAGCAACGGTTCCAGCAGTCAGAGCCTGGCGGCCTGGGCGCACGTCTGGGTTACCGATGCGAACAACAATACCTTGGGTTCGTTTTATTTTTCCAACGAAGGCAAAGCTTACGCGCTGGTGTCGCAAGGCGGCGGCGGCACCTTCATGGGAGACGTAACGTCCTATACCGGCTCCGGCACGGACCCGTATCACGGGAATGCGTCGAGTACCGACTTCGTTCTTTCGGGCGGCGGGGTGTGTGTGGCGCACAACGGCGTTTCCGCCACGGCGCCGATTCCCGTGGCCTGTGGGATGAGCGCTGCTGATCTAGCATCCTTCTTGCTAGCGCAAGGCATCGATCCTCTGGGCTGGGCGGTTTCTTCGCAGATCGACCATAACCTGGGAGCGAACGAGGCGGGCTATGCCATCATCTTCCCCGAGCTTGATGCGCTGATGGACCTGTTGTTCACCAAGGACGATGCCGATCTGAATGAGTACACCCTGCATGCCGATATCCGCATGGGCTGCGATATTCAGGGAAGCCCGTCGTTTGACTGCGGAATCTACAACGGCTGGGGAACGGGCTTGAACTCCGGTTACGAGCAGATTTTCATCAGCACAAGGGAACGAAACGGTGATCCTACTGATCCGGATCCCATCCCGGAACCCGGTACGCTGCTGCTGCTGGGTGGTGCCATGCTGGGTTTTGCTGCCTCGCGCCGCCGCGCTGTCTAAGCCGGTTTTCGAGTCGTTTCTTGAAAAAGCCTGCCGGTTGGCAGGCTTTTTCTGTTTTGGACCGGCTTGTTGAACCGGCATCATGTGACATAAACAGCCTGTGGGCAGAAAAGCGTGGCGCCTTCCGCCGGATGTTTACGACACTCCCGCTGGCCGGCATGCCGGTGATCGCTCTTGAGCCGGCGGTATCGGCCGGCACGCCTCTGCGGGGGATGAGAGCGCAAGCGCTTCCGGCGTCTCGCGAACTGATACGGTTTATTCGGTGCGTCTTATTACTGCCGCGCTATCTGATATGCATTTCCTCCGGCGGAAGGCGCTACGCTTTTCCGCCCCACAGTCTACTTGACGGACTCGATGGAAACGTGCGGGTGGGCACGCTTCGCTTTGCCTACCTTGCCGCCCCCTTTATCCATCAGCGGCATTCGCGTCCCAACATGCTGCCGGGCCGCCGGGGCCGTAGTTGGCGTTCAGCGCG
>JAVBSG010000120.1:0-17108 GCA_031547245.1 Propionivibrio sp. | reverse complement strand
GGTTAATCGTCTTCTACGCTGGCCACGGACATACGCGAACAGGATTGCGTGGCGAAATTGGATACCTTGTCCCATACGATGCAGACATGTCAGATTTTTCGACGTTTATTCGCTGGGACGAATTCACCAGGAATTCCGATCTCGTCCGAGCCAAACACCTCTTATTCATCATGGACGCATGCTACGGCGGCTTAGCGTTGACTAGAAGCATTGGACCTGGCGGTACTCGGTTCTTAAAAGACATGATGCTTCGGCACTCGAGGCAGGTACTTACGGCTGGAAAAGCAGATGAAGTCGTCGCAGACTCCGGCGGTCCATTGCCAAAGCATTCGGTTTTTACCGGCCATCTACTTGAGGGAATCAGAGGAAAAGCTGCCACTGAAGAAGGCGTAATTACAGCAACTAGCTTGATGGCTTACGTGTACAACCGTGTTGCTACGGACAAGAATTCGAATCAAACCCCGCACCACGGCCACTTCGATGGTGATGGAGATCTTATTCTGGTTGCACCTGGCCTTGAAAAATTGGAAACTGCTGAAGAGCGAGATGACGACCGCTTGGTGAGCATTCCCTACGCGATAAACGAGCCGGCGGAAGAAGGAACCGCTGAAAAGATAAAACTGGTGAAAACACTGCTTTCGAGTGATTCGAGTTCAATAGAATTACATGACTTACTAGCCGGTGAAGTTCGACGTTTTCTTTCACTCACATCCGAAGACAACTTCCCCATTTCAGGACAATTCGCAAAGGATGAAATGCTTGACCGGATCAGCAAGTATGAAGATGCGGTGACTGATTTATCTCTGCTAATTGCGTGTGTTTCTCATTGGGGAAAAACGATTCATACGAGCACGATGCAGAAGTGTATTTCTCGCTCCTGTGATCGCCTTGAATCCCGCAGCGGGCTTCAAATCTGGTTAGAGCTACGCTGGTACCCTTTGATTTTGGAACTCTACACGGCTGGTATCGCAGCAATAGATGCACAACGCTACGATCATCTTGCGACCCTCTTTTACACACGTCTACCGAGTAGAGGGAGTGGCAACCATACGGATACATTCGTCGAGGCAGTTTCCTGCGGAATTATTGAACTAATGCAGATGGACGCATTCAAGAAAATTCCAGGACACGAGCGACATTACACGCCGCTCAGCGAATATTTGTTCAAAATCCTCCAACCGAGGTTGGACGACACATTCTTTCTTGGGAAAAACTACGAAGCAGTCTTTGACGAGTTTGAGATTCTTTTCGCACTTGCAATCGCTTGTATCCGACAAGCAAATAACCAAGATGCCTGGGGACCGATTGGTCGCTTTGGATGGAAACACCGTAGATGGCACAGTACCCCATTAGCAAAGGTCATAAATGATGCAAGAAGCCAAAAAGAATTGTGGCCACCCATTAAGGCCGGAATGTTTGGTGGGAGTTTCGAACATTTTGATAATGCCGCTACCGACTATTTAGAACTCGTAGGGCGCCTGAATTGGTTCTAGAAGTTTGATAATAATAAATATATCCTCTCTCGACCTCGTCCAGCAACTGAAGCGATAGTTCTTTCTCCTGAACTCGGTTTTGGCGCCTGGCTCGTCGACGTGTCTTATCAGCCTTTCTGTGACGCTCACTGGTGTTGATTATGACTATTCTGAATAAAATCCCAGTTCCTCTTATATTCTTGGTCCTTTTCCTTATGACATTATTAGTCATTGGGTACACCGGGCTCAAGCTTGCAAAAAACGGAAATGGATCAGACATTCGCGTCGTGTGGTATCTCTTTTCGCTAACCACAATTGTGACCCTAATTGCAGTCGGTTGGGCTAGCAGCATTGGCATAATCGATACTCAGGGGGCATTTCAAGGAGCGATCGGAGTGCGACTTAACTCTTTCTTAAAGTTCATGTTAGATCTCAACGCTGATATTGCGATATTTTCTTCAATACTGACGATAATCTTGCTTCCACAATTCGTTAGCTATGGGATGAGTGGTCTTTTTGGTAGTGCATCTGCCCCGCTTTTTGTTGGAGCAACCATTCGCTTTTTTATTTGGAGTATCGTCAAATCGTTGCTAGTTGTCGCTGGGATTGTTCTCGCATTTGCATTCTATGGATATTTCAGTCATTGGGATGGTTGGAGTGCCAAAGGCAGCGCATCAATGGCAAGCTTGTCGGGCCTGCTTCTGATGTTGTCTTTTTCAATACTCTACGTTTACCGTGACGTTCACGCTGCCGTAGAAACGCCCTTGACAACAAATCGATCTTTAAAGCTCAAGAAAATACTTATTTGTTCACGGCGTTGGATGACTCGTAATATGCGCGGATAGTGCGAATGTGGGCAAACAAACGCATATGGATGTAAAAATAGCGAGTAGCAGACAGTAGAGTTATCGAACTGGAAAGAGGAGTAGATAGTCAAAAATGACAAGAACCCATTGTTTTTTACATTTAAACAAAGCTAAGCCATACTTCCTTGCAACGGTATCACATCGGCTCCGGCTTTTAGCTTATCCAGATAGTCGGCCCATGTCTGCATCATTTTCTTTCTCTCCTTAAGATGCGCCGTCCGGTTGTAGGCCCGCCCATTCGGATCGCGTACAGCATGTGCCAACTGATGTTCGATGAAGTCCGGTCGAAACCCGAGCACTTCGTCGAGTATGGTTCTGGCCATCGCTCGGAATCCATGCCCGGTCATTTCCTCTGCTCCAATACCCGAGCGTCGTAGTGCGGCAAGCACGGCGTTTTCGCTCATTGGTCGGCTGGTAGTCCGTGCCGATGGGAAAACATAGCGCCCCGTGCCGGTAAATGGCTGCAATTCTCGCAGTATGGCTACGGCCTGCGCGCACAACGGAACGATGTGCGCTGTTTTTGTCTTTGTGACCATGTAGCGCCATTCCGCCGTCTGAAAGTTGATATCGCTCCATTGCGCCTGACGTAGCTCACCAGGGCGCACGAACACCAGAGGGGCAAGGCGTAACGCAGCGGAGACGATAGCCGATCCTTGGTAGCCATCCAGAGCCCGCAACAATTCGGCCACCTTGGTCGGTTCTGTCACGGAAGAGAAGTGTTTGACCTGCTTCGGCTCCAACGCGCCGACGAGATCAGCAGCGATATCGCGTTCCGCCCGCCCCGTCGCTACGCCGTAGCGGAATACCTGTCCGCATTCAGCGCGTGCTCTGTGTGCTGTTTCAATGGCACCCCGCGCCTCTATCTTTCGTAGCGCCGCCAGCAAATCAACTGGCTTGATTTCAGCGATTGGGCGTTCTCCGATAGCCGGAAAAACATCGTGCTCGAACCGGCGGATGAGCCTTTCGCCGTATTCTGGACTCCATTTTGCCGATTGTTTCGTTGCCCACTCCCTTGTTACGGCTTCAAAGCTATTGGCCGTCCGGGCTTCGCGTTCGACTTTGTCGGCCTTTCGCTTTTCACTGGGATCGACGCCGTTGGCGAGCAGCTTACGCGCTTCCTCGCGCCGCTCACGGGCATCCTTGAGTCCGATTTCAGGATATACCCCGAGGGCCAACCGCTTTTCCTTGCCACCAAAACGGTACTTCAAACGCCAAAGTTTGCCCCCAGCAGGGGAAAGTTCGAGATACAGCCCGCCTGCATCGAAAAGCCGGATAGGCTTCGTGCCAGGCTTAGCGTTGCGAACAGCAATATCGGTGAGCGGCATTGGGGGCATCCTGTTTGAGCGATAAGGGTGATGCCCCTAATCATGCCCCCAGTTTTGTCGGATTGCAACGGATAATTTCGAACTGCTTTGGACAAATAAATTGGAGTTATCTTTGTTTTTATTATGTTTTTTGTACTACATCGGACTGCTTTGGACACTCTTTTGGCCTCCTCGACAGGAATCGAACCTGTATCTCACGCTTAGGAGGCGCGTGCACTATCCATTATGCTACGAGGAGGTCGGCGCGTATTCTAGCATTCTGTCCTTTGTTTTTTCTCCGATTGCAGCGAATACTTGCCGTATGATTCGGCTCTTTGCTTTTCGAGAGTCGTTATTCCCATGCCGCACTTGATTCTTTCCGACGCTTCGCTCGCTTATGGTCACATTCCGCTGCTCGATCACGCCGATTTGCAGTTGGACCCGGGCGAGCGGGTGGCTTTGATCGGGCGCAACGGCTGCGGCAAGTCTTCGCTGTTGCGCGCGTTGGCCGGGCAAGGAGCGCTGGACGACGGTTCGGTGTGGAGGCAGCCGGGTATCCGCATGGGGTATGTGCCGCAGGAGCCGCCGTTCGATCCGGCGCTGACGGTTTTCGAGGCGGTGGTTGCCGGCATGGGCGAGGTGTCCGCCTTGTTGACGGAATACCATGCCGTGTCGCATGCCATGGCGGAATCGTCCGCCGATCACGATGCGCTTCTGGAGCGCCTGCATGCCTTGCAGGGTGAGCTGGAGATGCGTAACGCCTGGTCGCTGGAGACTCAGGCGGAGCGGGTGATCCAGCGTTTCTCGCTGGATCCGGAGGCTATCGTCGGCACGCTGTCGGGCGGGCAGAAGAAGCGCCTGGCTCTGGCGCAAGCGTTGGCGGTCACGCCGGATATGCTGCTGCTCGACGAGCCGACCAATCACCTCGACATCGGCGCGATCGAATGGCTGGAGGAATTGCTGCGCGGCTCTGACTGCTCGATGGTTTTCGTTACGCACGACAGGCGTTTCCTCGATCGTGTGGCAACGCGCATCGTCGAACTGGATCGCGGCCGCCTGTTGTCCTTCCCGGGCAGTTTCCGCGATTATCAGTCGCGCAAGGAGCAGATGCTGCACGACGAGGCAGTGCAGAATGCGAAGTTCGACAAATTCCTGGCGCAGGAGGAGGTGTGGATCCGCAAGGGGATCGAGGCGCGGCGGACGCGCAACGAAGGCCGGGTGCTGCGCCTGGAGCAGCTGCGGCGTGAGCGCGTGGCGCGGCGCGAGCGGCAGGGCAAGGTCGAATTGGCGATAGATGCCGGCGAGAAAAGCGGCAAGCTGGTGGCCGAACTCGTCAATGTGAGCAAGAGTTTCGGCGAGAAGCGCGTGGTGCGGGATTTTTCCTGCCGCCTGCAGCGTGGCGACAAAATCGGCTTGATCGGCCCCAACGGGGCGGGCAAGACGACGCTGCTGCGCCTGATTCTCGGCGAACTGGCGCCGGATACGGGAACGCTGCGGCTGGGTACGAAAATACAGGTAGCTTATTTCGATCAGTTCCGGGAGCAACTGAACGAGGAGGCTGCGCTGGCCGACGTCATTTCGCCGGGGTCGGATTATGTCGAAATCGGCAATGAGCGCAAGCATGTCATCGGTTATCTGGGCGATTTCCTGTTCGCGCCCGAGCGGGCGCGTTCGCCCGTCAAGTCGCTTTCCGGCGGGGAGCGCAACCGGCTGCTGCTGGCGCGGCTGTTCGCCCGCCCGGCCAACGTGCTGGTGCTGGACGAGCCGACCAACGATCTGGACATCGATACGCTGGAACTGTTGGAGCAGTTGCTGCAGGACTATCCCGGGACGCTGTTCCTGGTCAGCCACGACCGGGCTTTCCTGGATAATGTGGTGACGCAGACGATCGCCGCGGAAGGGGAAGGCTTCTGGCACGAGTATGCCGGCGGCTATCAGGATTGGTTCGATTACCAGGAGAAACGCGAGGCGGAGAATGCCGCGCAGCGGCAGGCTTCGCCGCCCGCCAGGCGGAGCGAACCGGTTCGCGGTGACGGCCCGGCGAAGACGAAATCCGACGGCAGTCGCAAGCTGAGCTACAAGGAAACCCGCGAACTGGCCGATCTGCCGGGCCGGATCGGCGCGCTCGAAAACGAACAGAAGGAAATTGCCCGGCAGTTGGAAGACGCGTCGCTGTATCAGACGGACCCGCAGGAGGCGAACCGGCTTTCCATGCGTCTGGCGCAGATCGACGATGAATTGATGGCGCTGCTGGAGCGCTGGGAGGAGCTGGATAGCTGATTCGTACCTGTGCCCGTCGGGCGGCCGCTAAACCCGGTATTTGTTCGCCACTTCCTCCGGCAGGTGCAGCCGGGAGAGCAGGGTGTCGCGGTCGATATGCAGCAGCCTTTCGATTTCGGTGAAATCGTCGGGTAGCGCCGGGTTGTTCCAGTCGTTGGCTGAGTGGCGCGCCAGGTTGACGGCGAGGGCGACGTTGCGCACGCGCGGATGTTCGGCATCGGCATCGTCCATCAATGTTTTCAGCAGCTTGGGCAGGTGCCAGGCATCGCAAAGCGCGAGCTGCAGGTCGAACAGGCGGATACCTAGCACCTGTTCCTGCGCGGCAGCGCTGCGCAGCGTCTTGTCGGCATGTTGTCGGGCGCGGATTTCGAGCGCGAGGCGCGGGGCAAAACACCAGAGCAGGATTTCGGCCAGGTCGTGCAGCAGGGTTGCCAGGGCGACCTCCTCGACGTTCAGGTCATAGCGTTCGAACGCCCAATCGTGCGCGTAGCGGGCGGCCCGCTGTACGCGCCGGATGACGTGCAGCGCGCCGAGCAGCGCCTGCGGTTCGCCGGCCAGCAGGGTTTCGATGGCTAGCGGCGGTTTGAAATTTTTGAAAAACGGTTCGATGCCGAGCATCATGATGGCGTTGGCAATCGTCGTGATGTCGGAGCGCAGCCGTTTGCCGCCAAGCGGCTGGATGTAGGCCAGAACGCGAATGGCCAGCAGGGGGTCCTGCAGTACGATGGCGCTGATGTCCCGCCCGCTGATGTGCTCGATGTTCTGTCTCGCTTCATCCAGGCGGCGCGAGGTCTGCCGCAGAATGGGCAGTTCAGCCGAGCTGAAATACTCAACCCAGGATTCCAATGTTTCGAGCGGTTTTTCGATCATCGTCTCAGCTTCAAAAAGTACTCGAGAATATTACGCCAATCGATTGATTAAAAATAATGTATCCTCTGGAAATCATGGCGTGTTGCAGCTTTTGCGTTACATTGCATCGACGCCGGACGCTAGGATAACGGAATTCCCCGTCGATTCTATCGCTGTTTCCGGGTGATATCCGATGCAAAGTCGACAATGAGCGATTTTTCGGGGAACCGCATAAGTTGCGGAAGTAAACGCGTCAGCGGGAATCGAGTTGTTGGTACAATGAAGAGTTTCCATCCATGCTGTTTTTGCTGGATTTTCCCACTGTCATTTAACGCGGAGATTTGATTTTATGGCCATCGAACGCACACTTTCCATCATCAAGCCCGACGCCGTCGCCAAGAACGTTATCGGCAAGATTTATTCCCGTTTCGAGTCCAACGGACTGAAAGTCGTCGCGTCAAGAATGATGTGGCTTTCGCCGCAGGAAGCCGGGCAGTTCTATGCCGTGCATAAGGAGCGTCCTTTCTACGGCGAACTGGTGGAATTCATGACCTCGGGGCCGGTGATGGTTCAGGTGCTTGAAGGCGAGGACGCCATCGCCAAGAACCGCGACCTGATGGGCGCCACCGATCCGAAGAAGGCCGCGCCGGGAACGATCCGCGCCGATTTCGCAGAGTCGATCGACGCCAACGCGGTACACGGTTCCGACGGACCGGATACAGCCAAGGTGGAAATTGCCTTTTTCTTCCCGGCGATGAATCTCTACGCCGGGCGTTGAGCCGGCGCGGGAAAACCGTTGGATGCCGAGCATGACCGTCAATCTTCTTGATTTCGATGCCGCCGGGCTGACGGCTTATTTCGCCGAAAAGGGCGAAAAGCCGTTCCGTGCCCGGCAGGTGCTGCGCTGGATGCACCGCTTCGGGCAGGGAGATTTCGACGGCATGACGGATATCGCCAAGAGCCTGCGTGAAAAACTCAAGGCCGAGGCGGCGGTCGTGCCGCCGGCGATCGTTTCGGACAGGCTGTCCGACGACGGTACGCGCAAGTTCCTGTTCGACGTCGGCGGTGGCAATGCCATTGAAACCGTCTTCATCCCCGAGGATGACCGCGGGACGCTGTGCGTGTCGACCCAGGCCGGATGCGCGCTCGACTGTTCCTTCTGTTCGACCGGCAAGCAGGGCTTCAACCGCAACCTGACCGTGGCCGAGATCATCGGCCAGTTGTGGCAGGCGAACCGCGCTCTTGGCGCTGATGCATCGGGCGAGCGGATCATCAGCAACGTGGTGTTGATGGGCATGGGCGAGCCGCTGGCCAATTTTGACAACACGGTGACGGCGTTGCGCCTGATGCTCGACGACAATGCCTATGGCCTGTCACGGCGGCGGGTGACGGTGTCCACTTCAGGGCTGGTGCCGGCGATGGACCGGTTGCGTGATGAATGCCCGGTGGCATTGGCCGTCTCCCTGCATGCGCCGAACGATGCGTTGCGCGATGAACTGGTGCCGATCAACCGGAAATATCCTTTGCGGGAGCTGATGGCGGCCTGCCGGCGCTACCTGGAAAAAGCGCCGCGGGATTTCGTGACGTTCGAATACGTGATGCTGGACGGCGTGAACGATTCGGACAAGCACGCCAGGGAGTTGCTGGCGGCGGTGGCCGGCGTACCATGCAAGCTTAATCTGATTCCGTTCAATCCTTTCCCGGCCTCGCCTTATCGCCGCTCGCCGTCGCCGCGCATCCGGAAGTTCGCGGAAATTCTCATGAATGCCGGTATCATTACGACGACGCGCAAGACCCGCGGCGACGATATCGATGCGGCCTGCGGGCAGCTGGCAGGGCAGGTTCGCGATAAAACGCGCCGGGCGGCCAGCCGGATTATCGATTTTCATCCATCAAGAAATCTGTGAGGGGGCAATGAACAAACGGCTCATGCGTTGCGGTGCGGCGATCGTACTCTCGGTTCTATCATCCTGGGTAGCGGCCCAACAGCAGGTTTCGTTGCCGCCAGGGGCCACGTCGGCGGTCTTGCCGGCGCCCAAGGACGCGCGGACGCGCGCCATCGCGCATGCGGAACTGGGATCGCTTTACTTTCAGAACGGCGACCTGATCATCGCCCTGGAGGAGATGACGCTGGCGGCAGCCATCGACCCGGATTACGCCCCGGCTTTCAGTTCGCGTGGTCTCATTCTCTATCACCTTAGCGAGCTGGCTTCGGCGGAAAAGGATTTCCAGCGGGCGATTGACCTCGACGAAAGAAATCCCGACATCAACAACAATTATGGCTGGTTTCTTTGCCAGACAGGCAGAGCGAAGGAGTCCCTTGCTTATTTCGAGAAGGCGTACAGAACCCCGGTGTACCAGACGCCTGCCATCGCCTACCGGAATGCCGGCAACTGCAATGCTAAGCTGAACGATCTGGATGCCGCCGAAGACGCCTTGCGCAAGAGCCTGCGTCTGGCGCCCAACAACCCCCAAACGCTTTTCTATCTGGCGAACGTCAGTTATCTGCGCGGCAATTTCGATGCCGCCAAAAAGCAACTGGGCGATGCCATCCGCCAGGTCGATCCGGGCCCGGACTTCCTCTGGCTGGCTTTGCGCGTCGAGCGGAGATTGGGTAATCAGAGCGACGAACAGAGCTATACGGCGCAACTGCGCCGCAAGTTTCCCGATTCGACGGAATTCCAGGAATTCCTGAAAGGTAATTTCGAATGAGTGAGGAGAATCTCACACGAGTTTCTGCTGGTGAAGATGGTTCTGCAGACGATACGCAAAATATTTCGGCTCATAGAGCCAGCGTGGGCTTTTACTTGTCCGCCGCAAGGCAGGCCAGAGGCATATCGATTGGCGAAGCCGCTTCTGCGCTCAAGCTGAGCACGCGGCAGGTGCAGGCCATAGAGGCGGATGACTGGTCGCGTTTGCCGCGGACGGTGACTCGGGGCTTCGTGCGTAATTATGCGCGCTATCTTGGTGAGGATGCCGCGCCGCTGTTGGCGGAAATGGATAATCAATCTTCGGCGCGTCTCCCCGAACTGGCGCTCACGACGGGGGCGCCAGTCAGCATGCCCAAGGAAGGGCGCGTCGGCAAGCAGAATTCTCTGCTGGTTGTCTCCGGCCTCATCGTCCTGGTCGTTGCCGTTCTGATCTACTATCTGCTGCCGGCGGGGTGGCTGGATTCGGGTATTGAAACCCTGCAGAATCTTATCAGCCCGAAGCCGGCGAGCGAAGTGTCGATAAATGCGCCGGAACCCGTGCTGGTGCCGGAGTCCTCGTCGTCGGTGACTCATGCGGCGCCCGTACCCGAACTCCTGCCGCAGCCGTTGCCCGAGCCGGTTGCCGCCGTTCAGGCGGCTCCGGAGCCGGCGCCCGCGCCCTCCGGTAAAGGGCAACTGGCATTCTCCTTTACCAAGCCTTCCTGGACGGAGGTTCGTGACGGCAAGGGGCAGATCATCTTTTCGCGGCTCAATCCCGCGGGCAGCCACCAGGAAGTCAGTGGCGAGCCGCCATTCACGGTGACCATCGGCAACGCTTCCCAGGTCACTCTGAATTACAAGGGAAAACCGGTTGATTTATCCAAGCGTACCAAGGATGATGTCGCCCGCCTGACTCTCGAATGACTATGGATACTCTTACCCAACGCCGGCCGACGCGCGCTGTGAAAGTCGGCGGGATCGTCGTCGGCGGCAACGCCCCGGTCGTCATCCAGTCGATGACCAATACCGATACGGTCGATGTTGTCAAAACGGCGCTGCAATGTGCCGAGTTGGCGCGCGCCGGCTCGGAGCTGGTGCGCATCACCGTCAACACTCCCGAGGCCGCCGCAGCGGTCCCCGGAATTTGCGAGCAACTCGAACGCATGGGCGTCGATGTGCCGCTGATCGGCGACTTCCATTACAACGGCCACCGCTTGCTGGCTGATTATCCCGAGTGCGCCCGGCGTCTGGCCAAGTACCGCATCAATCCCGGCAACGTGGGGCACGGCAAGAAGCGCGACGAACAGTTCGCCCGGATGATCGAGATCGCCTGCAGGTACGATAAGCCGGTGCGCATCGGCGTCAACTGGGGCAGCCTCGACCAGGATCTGCTGGCGCGCATCATGGATGACAACGCCAGGCGCCCCGATCCGCTTGACGCCATCGGCATCATGCGCGAGGCGATGGTTTCGTCCGCCCTGGAGTCGGCGGCCAAGGCCGAGGAATTAGGGCTGCCAGGCGATCACATCATTCTTTCCTGCAAGGTATCGGGCGTGCAGGATCTGATCGGCATCTACCGCGAGCTTTCGAGGCGCTCCGACTATGCCTTGCACCTCGGCTTGACTGAGGCCGGCATGGGCTCGAAGGGCATCGTTGCCTCGACGGCGGCCATGGCCGTCCTGTTGCAGGAGGGTATCGGCGACACCATTCGCGTTTCGCTGACGCCGGAACCGGGCGGCAAGCGCACGCAGGAAGTGGTGGTGGCGCAGGAGATGCTGCAGACAATGGGATTGCGCGCCTTTTCGCCGATGGTGACGGCCTGCCCCGGTTGCGGACGGACGACCAGCACCTTCTTCCAGGAGCTGGCGCAGACGATACAGAACCATGTACGCGACAGCATGCCGCAGTGGCGCGCTGAATACGACGGGGTCGAGAACATGACGCTGGCGGTCATGGGCTGCGTGGTCAATGGCCCGGGCGAGAGCAAGCATGCCAACATCGGCATCAGTCTGCCGGGCACCGGCGAAGCGCCGGCGGCGCCCGTCTTCGAGGACGGCGTGAAAACTGTTACCCTGCGCGGCGAGCGCATTGCCGAAGAATTTACCGCCATCGTGGATCGCTACGTGGCCCGAACCTATAAGAGAAAGAACGCATCGAAATCATGAGTCAGAACATCCAGTCCGTGCGCGGGATGAACGATATCCTGCCGGGCGAGTCCGAGTTGTGGGACCTTTTCGAGGAAACCGTCCGCTCGCTGCTTAAGAGCTACGGGTACCGCCCGGTCCGCCTGCCCGTCGTCGAGCAGACGCCGCTGTTCAAGCGCGCCATCGGCGAGGTGACCGACATCGTCGAAAAGGAAATGTATTCGTTCGAGGACAGCCTCAACGGCGAGCAACTGACGCTGCGTCCGGAAGGCACGGCAGGCTGCGTGCGCGCCGTGATCCAACACAATCTCGCGGCGCAGCGGCCGCAGCGGCTCTACTACATGGGCCAGATGTTTCGCCACGAGCGGCCGCAGAAGGGGCGTTACCGCCAGTTCAACCAGGTTGGCGTCGAAACCTTCGGATTCAATGGGCCGGATATCGACGCCGAGTTGATCCTGCTGGGCACACGGCTCTGGGAAGACCTCGGCCTGGACGGTATCGAGCTGCAATTGAATTCCCTGGGCCAGCCGGAGGAAAGGGCGCGTTACCGCGCCGAGCTGGTCGCGTATTTCGAAAAATGCAAGGACGCGCTCGACGAGGATGCACGCCGGCGTTTGTATACCAACCCGCTGCGGATTCTCGACAGCAAGAATCCGTACATGCAGGAAGTGATTGCCAGCGCTCCACAACTGTCGGCACACCTCGGCGCGGAGTCCATGGCGCACTTCGAGGGGGTGCAGCAGGTTCTGCGTGATGTCGGCCTGCCGTATACGATCAATCCCCGGCTGGTTCGCGGCCTGGACTATTACAACCTGACGGTCTTCGAATGGGTGACCAACCGTCTTGGCGCACAGGGCACCGTTTGCGCCGGCGGACGCTACGACGGCCTCGTTGAGCAGCTGGGCGGCAAACCGATGCCGGCCTGCGGTTTTGCCATGGGGGTCGAGCGCCTGGTCATGCTGATCAGCGAATCGGGCGGCGCGCCGGAGCCGGAGGGCGTCGACGTCTATCTCGTGCACCAGGGCGAAGCGGCTTCGCGCATGGCGCCGCGTATTGCGGAAGGGTTGCGCGACCAGGGACTCAATGTGCTTTTCAACTGCGGCGGGGGCAACTTCAAATCGCAGATGAAAAAGGCCGATGCATCCGGCGCGGCCTTTGCCGTTATCATTGGCGACGATGAGGCCAATGCCGGAGAAGTGACCCTGAAATCCCTGCGCGCTCTCGAAGAGGGGCAGCGCAATGAACAGAAGCGTGTCAGCGCCGACAGCGTTGCTGACGAAATCATGAATGCGTTTTTAGATGGAGATGATGCCTGATGGCTGCCTACGATCTTGAAGAACAGGAACAGATTGCCGAAGTCAAGGCTTGGTGGAAGCAACACGGCAACCGCGTGGTCAACGTCATTACCGCCGTTGCGGTGATCGTGCTCGCCTGGCAGGGGTGGGGCTGGTACCAGCGCAATCAGGCCGCGCAGGCTTCGATGCTGTATGCCGTCCTGCAACAAGCCGTCCAGGCCAACGACACCCCGCGCATCAAGGCCGTCAGTGGCGAACTGATCGAGAAATTCGGCGGAACGACCTATGCGGTGATGGGCGTGTTGACGTCAGCCAAGGCGATGGTGGAGACAGGAGACGCGCCGACTGCGAAGGCGCAACTGCTCTGGGCCGCCGACCATGCGAAGGACGAATTGCGCGATCTGGCCCGGTTGCGCTCGGCTGCGCTTTTGCTGGACGAAAAGGCCTACGACCAGGCGCTCAAGCAATTGGAAAGCGCCGTCGATCCGGCTTTCGACGTTCGTTTCCAGGATATGCGCGGCGACATTTTCTCGGCGCAAGGCAAAAAGGCCGAAGCGATAGCCGCTTATCAGGTCGCTTTGAGCAAGCTGGCTGAACTGGAGGCGAGCGGCAAGAGCGCTACTACCGGGCAGGATTGGCAGAAACAGTCCAATGCGGTATTCCGTGATCTGGTCACGCAAAAAATTGATGCCCTGGGTGGTGGCAAATGATGAAAAAGTGCCTGGCCGTCATTCCGTTGGCGGTTATGCTGGCGAGCTGCTCTACTCTTGATGCCATCAATCCGTTTGCCAGCAAGAAGAAGCTGCCGGAACTGAAGCCTTTCACGGCGACGGCCAACGCACGTGTCGTCTGGCAGGAGAGCGTTGGCAAGGGGGAAGATTATGTATTCTCCCCGGCGATTTCAGGAACGTCCGTGTATGCTGCCGGTAGCGCGGGAAATCTGATCCGCATCGACGACGGCAAGGTTGTCTGGAAAATCAATGCCGAGCAGCCGCTTTCGGGTGGCGTGGGGTCGGACGGAAGGCTGGTTGCGGTGGGTTCGCCGAAAGGCGATCTGCTGGTCTTTTCCGCAGAGGACGGGAAACTTGCCTGGAAGTCCAAGGCGCCCAGCGAGATTCTGTCACCGCCCGTCATCGGCCAGGGCTTGGTCGTCGTGCGTAGCGGCGATAATCAATTGACGGCTTTCGATGCTTCCGACGGCAAACGCAAATGGGTCTTTCAGCGCACGGCTCCCGCACTTTCCTTGCGGGTGACGGCGCCCCCAGTGATCGACGGGAAGTATGTCTTTGCCGGATATCCGGGCGGGAAGCTCGTTGCCGTGAGCCTGTCCAATGGCGCTGCAGTATGGGAAGGCACCGTGGCCATACCCAAGGGGACGACCGAATTGGAGCGGGTTGCCGACATCACCAGCGCTCCCGTCATTGCCGGACGAAACATCTGCGCCGTAGCCTACCAGGGGCGCGTTGCCTGCTTCGACCTGGGAAGCGGCAATTTGACCTGGGCACGTGATGTGTCGAGCTCCGTCGGGCTGACCATGGACTCGCGCTATCTGTTTGTGACCGACGATAAAGGTGCGGTGTCCGCCCTGGATCTTGCCAGTGGCGCCAGCCTGTGGAAGCAGGATGCCTTGTCTTCGCGCCGCGTTACGGCTCCTGTGGTGGTGCGAGGGCTTGTTGCCGTGGCGGATGTCCAGGGATTCACGCATTTCCTGAACCGCGAAGATGGCGCTTTTGCAGCGCGGGTGGCCACGGACGGCAGTCCCGTGCTTGCCCCCATGCAATCGTCTGACGGCAATCTGATCGTGCAAACCAACAAAGGCGGCGTCTACGCCATTTCGGCGGAATGAAACCTACAGTAGTTATCGTCGGCCGGCCCAACGTCGGCAAATCGACGCTGTTCAATCGCCTGACCCGAACGCGCGATGCGCTGGTCGCCGACATTCCCGGCCTGACCCGCGACCGCCACTACGGCCATGGCAAGGTTGGCAGCAAGCCTTATCTGGTTGTCGATACCGGCGGTTTCGAGCCGCTCGCTAAGGACGGCATCATGCACGAGATGGCGCGGCAGGCCGAGCAGGCGATCGCCGAAGCCGATGCAATAGTCTTTGTGGTCGATGGCCGGGTTGGTGTGACCGCGCTGGACAAGGAAATCGCCAACAAACTGCGCCGCTCGCAACGGCCGGTCGTTGTAGCCGTCAACAAGGCCGAGGGATTGAATTGGGGTGTCGCCGTCGCCGACTTTCATGAACTTGGCCTGGGCGAGCCGCAAGCCATCTCGGCGACGCACGGCGAGGGTGTGCGGAGCCTGGTCGATCTGGTGCTGGAGCCTTTCCCCGGGCCGGAGGAAGAGGCCGAAGGCGAAGAAAAAAATCTGCGCATAGCGATCGTCGGCCGGCCGAACGTGGGAAAAAGCACGATGATCAACTCCCTGCTGGGGGAAGAGCGGGTGATCGCCTTTGACCAGCCGGGAACCACGCGCGATGCCATATTCGTCGACTTCGAACGCAACGGGAAGAAATACACGCTGATCGATACCGCCGGGCTGCGCCGCAAAGGGCGGGTTTTCGAAAGCATCGAAAAGTTTTCCGTCATCAAGACGCTGCAGGCCATCGAAAATGCCAATGTCGTCATTCTGGTGCTCGATGCGCGGCAGGATATTTCGGAGCAGGATGCCCATATCGCCGGATTCATCGTCGAATCGGGCCGGGCGCTGGTCGTCGCCGTCAACAAGTGGGACGGGCTTGACGCCTACAAGCGCAGCCAGGCCAAGGAAACGACGGAAATGCGCCTGAAGTTTCTCGATTTCGCCAATTTTCACTATGTTTCGGCCCTGAAAGGGCAAGGCTTGGAAACGGTATTCCGTTCCGTGGACGCCGCCTATCGGGCGGCCACAGCCAGCCTCTCCACGCCGAAGCTGACGCGCGCCCTGATCGATGCAGTCGCGCGCCAGTCGCCGCCGCGTAGCGGCATTTTCCGGCCGAAACTGCGCTATGCGCACCAGGGAGGGCGCAATCCTCCCATCATCGTCATCCATGGCAATGCGCTGGATAAGATCCCCGACTCCTACAAGCGCTATCTGGAACGCACGTTCCGGGAGGTCTTCAAGCTGCAGGGAACGCCGCTTACCATCCAGTTCAATGTATCGGAGAACCCCTATGCCGAGCAGAAACCTGCTGCCGGGGTGAAGAAGCAGGGCGTTCGGGAAAAGACGGGAACCGTGAAAGCGAAAGCCGGAGCGGCTCCTTCCGGCCCCGTAAAAAGAAAGACCGCGGGAAAACAAAAAACGGCCTGAACATGTTGTCCAACAAGTGGCCGGTTATTGGCCGCTTTTTCGTCGGTTTCTCTGTCCGGGCGTTGTTCGAGTGCCGCTTAACGAGAAAAGAAGCGATCCGGCCAGCAGTCAGCGCGGACCCAAGAATCCATATAATCCGTTGAAGCCATCGCGATAATCCGGTACGGCTCTGTAGATAAATTCACTGGTAATCGGCAAGAATAAAATTCCTGTGCCGCATCAACGTGGCGAAAGCGTTCGATGTCACCGCTTCCGCGAACATAGATTCCATTGTTGAAGAGTAATTCGACGAAAGGTGCCGCCTTTTGATGGGCATGCCACCTCTTTTTTCAGTGGCGCAAGCGAAAGTCACGTCTTGTGCGTCAAGTATACGGAAACGAATGCCAGGACAACGCCGGCCAGTGAACATATGGCTTTTTGCCCGGGCATCGCTGCCGTTTACTTGTCGGATGATCGATTCGTCTCCCGAGTTGCTTGCACAGCCTGGAGTGCGGTAGATTTGACCATCAATGTCAGCGGAATTTATGCGGGAAAAGATGCAGTTTTATTCCGTCCTGTGTTGACCCCGAACCACAGGATTGCTAGAATTCGATTCCCGCAGTACGAGGTGCCTCGCAAGAGGCGAAGCAAGAAAAAAACCTCGTAGTGTTGACGAAGAAACGAAGATCTGTGTATAATCTCTTTCTTTGACGGGCGCGGGGTGGAGCAGTCTGGCAGCTCGTCGGGCTCATAACCCGAAGGTCACAGGTTCAAATCCTGTCCCCGCAACCAGGCTGTTTAGTTCTTTAAAAATTGGACGATTGATAGGTGTGGGTTTTTGATTGGGGCTTTCGTCTGTGCTTAATTGGCATGGATGTTAAGTAAGAGATTGGAAACTCGCAAGATGAATAGAGAGCTGGTGAGTTGGAGAGATCTGA
>JAVBSG010000145.1:0-26647 GCA_031547245.1 Propionivibrio sp. | reverse complement strand
GGGCGGGGACGCTCCTCGATGCGCATTTCGCGTGGAGCGTGCATGACGGCAGCTCTCATTGTAGATGTCATAAAAAACTCCGATTGTGTCGATGAAAAGGCGGCATCGAAAGATTCGCCCTGGGCATTTTTTGGCAAAAACAGACCCCTGCCGGCTGAAAACCGCCGGCATTGTTCACGCCGGGTTATCGCCTATGGCAATAACCCTTCGCCACGCTTGTTTATTCCATTTCTAAATCGCGAGTGACTTTGTCGTCTTCGCCTTGCCGTGCTACAGCACTGTCTGCGGCTCGCCTTCGTGTCACTCACGATTTATAAATGGAATTACTTATCCAGAACGAACGGGGCCGAATACTTGCCGATGTTTTCCTTCGTGATCAGCAGGCAGTCGAACAGTTGCTTCTCGCTCTTCGCCCCAGTCTTGCCGGTGCGGATGAACGAATCCGCCTGCTGCACGGCGGCTACCGAAAAGATGGCTACCGGCTGGAGGACGGAGTAGGCCAATTCGCCGCTCTTGATGGCGGCCACGGCGTCGGGCGATCCGTCGAAGCCGCCGACCAGGACGTCCTTGAGCTTGCCGGCCTTTTTCAACGCCGCGATCGCGCCCAGCGCCATTTCGTCGTTGCCGCTGATCACGCCCATGATGTCGGGATTCGTTTGCAGCATTGACTGCATCTTGTTGTGGCCCAGCGTGCGGTCCCAGTTGGCGACTTCTGAGCCGACCTTTTGCAGATCGGGGTACTGGCTCAGCACCGTCTTGTAGCCGTTGGAGCGGGTTGCCGCGTTGTTGTCGGTCGTCAAGCCGAAGAGCTCGACGTACTTGCCTTTTTCGCCGGCCATTTTCACCCACTGCTGCGCGCCGAGCGCGGCGCCCTGGGCGTTGTTCGACACCAGTTGCGCCTTGGCCAGGCCTTCCTTGTTGATTTCGGCGTTGACCAGGATGACCGGGATCTTGGCGGCGACCGCCCTCTGCACTGCGCCGATCGAGCCGCTGGCATTGGCCGGGTCGAGGATGATGGCGACCGACTTGTTGGTGATGGCCGTGTCGATCAGCTTGCTTTCGGTATTCGTATCGCCGACGTGTGCGCCGATGACTGCCGAATACCCCAGTTTTTCCGCTTCGGCCTTGGCCAGGTTGCCTTCGGTAAACCAGTAGGGATTGGCCGGGTCATTCACGACAATCGTGATCAGGCCCTTGCCCTGCGCCAGGGCGACGCCGGTCATGAGTGGTGCGAGCAACAGTGCTGCGATCAGTTTGCGTCGAGTTGTTTTGAACATTTTATGCCTCTCCTAAGTTGCTTCATTTCACAGTGCCGAACGAACGGCGTTGGTTCATCAGACGAGCTTTTATCGAGCTGGCTCTTTCTGAGGAAGCTTGGTTGCGGCGGCGGCCGTTGACACGGGTTTCGGCCGGCGGGCAGAGTATTGGATCGAGTTCAGCAGCACCGCCAGCACGATGACCGCGCCGGTGAAGACGGTCTGCCAGTAGGCGGACACGCCGATGATCACCAGGCCGTCCGACAGGAAGCCGATGACGAAAGCGCCGAGCAGCGTGCCGCGCACGTTGCCGCGCCCGCCGGTCAGCGCCGCGCCGCCTACCACGACGGCGGCGATGGCCGTCAGTTCGTAGGTCGTGCCGGCCGTCGGCCCCGCCGAGGTCAGCTGCGACGACAGCACCAGCCCGGCAATCGCCGCGCAGACGCCGGACAGCACATAGACCATGATCGTGGTGTATTTGACCGGCACGCCCGAAAGCTCGGCCGCCCGTGCGTTGCCGCCCGTCGAATAGACCCAGCGCCCGAGGGCTGTCCGGTTGAGGAGGACGTTGGCGAGCAGAGCGACTGCGAGCAGCGCCAGCACCCCGATCGGTATGCCAAGAAACGGATTGAAGCCAAGCCAGTCAAAGCCCGTGTTCCCCAGTTCGGGAGCGCCGCCGAGGTTGTTGTAGGTCAGCCCGTCGGTGAGCAGGAGCGCGACCCCGCGCGCCACGTAGAGGACGCCGAGCGTCGAAACGAAGGCCGGGACCTTGAAATAGGCGATGAGCACCCCGTTGACCGCGCCGACGAAGGCGCCGAGCGCGCAGGTCAGGACGACGACGACCCAGACCGACGGATAGAACACCGAGCCGAAAGCCTCGATGGTCACCCCCTGCATCAGGCCGCCGGCTACCACGCCGCACAGGCCGAGCGTCGAGCCGACCGACAGATCGATCCCGCCCGTCAGGATGACCAGCAGCATGCCGGTCGCCAGCAGGCCGTAGATTGCCACGTGCGAGGCCATGATCAGGAAGTTGCCGGTCGTGAAATAGACGGGCGAGAGCAGCGAGAACACCACCACGATCACGATCAACGCAAAAAATGCCCTGCCTTCGAGAAGCAGTTTTACTATGTCGAAGCGGTTCCCGGCGGAACTGCTTGGAGCGCCCTGGGCGACTTTGTTGGCTGCAGCAGTCATATGTCTTTTCCTCCTTGAGTGTTTTACGCGACCACGGCTTCGCCGGAAGCGGCCATGATTTGTTCTTTACTGGCGTCGGCGCCGAACTCGGCCGAGATCTTCCCGCGGCGCATCACAATGACCCGGTGCGCCACGCTCAGGCATTCGCCGACTTCGGACGTCGAGAAAATGACGGCGAGCCCTTGCCGGGCGCGTTCCGCCACCAGGCGGAACACCTCGGCCTTGGCGCCGATGTCGATTCCCCGGCTCGGTTCGTCGAGCAGCAGCGCCTTGGGATTCGTCGCCAGCATCTTACCGATCACCACCTTCTGCTGGTTGCCGCCCGAGAGCGAACCGATGGCTGCCGCGCCGCCGTTCGTCTTGATCGTGACACGGCGGATCGAGTCGTCGACCAGTTCGCGCTCGCGTTGCTTGGAAGTGAATAGCCCTTTCACGAATGCGCCGATGCTGGCCAGCGACAGGTTCTGCCCCACCGACATGGTTTGCACCAGGCCGTCGCGCTGGCGATCTTCCGGCACCAGCGCCAGCCCGCAGCCGATCCGCTCGGCGATCTTCAGCCCGGCCATGTCCTTGCCTTCGAGCAGGACCCGGCCGTTGACCAGTTCGCCCCGTCCAGCCACCGCCTCGAGCAGCTCGGTGCGCCCGGCACCCATCAGCCCATAGATGCAGACGATCTCGCCGGCGCGCACCTGCAGCGACATGTGGTCGACCACGTTGGCGCCGGAGGCCTCGGTGACTACCGCATCTTCGATCGACAGCGTCACCTCGCCGAAGTCGTAACCGCTCGGGGGGCTGCCGAGATCGAAGTTGTCGCCGACCATATGGCGGACGATCCATTCCAGATCGATATCCGCGCGTGGCGCCTTGGCGGTCATGTTGCCGTCGCGGAGCACGACGGCATGGTCGGTGATCTGCAGCGCCTCTTCGAGATGATGCGAGATATATACGATGGATACGCCGCGCGAAGTCAGGTCGCCGATCACCTTGAACAGCGCTTCCACCTCGGAGGCCGACAGGGCCGACGTCGGTTCGTCCATGATCAGGATGCGGCTTTTCACCGACAGGGCGCGGGCGATCTCGACGATCTGCTGCTGGCCCAGCCGCAGATCCTCGACGAGGGTCAGCGGGTCGATGTCTTCTTCAAGCTCTTCCATCAGCGCCCGTGTCAGCCGCGCTTCCTCGGCGAAGTCGACGCCCGTCGGCGTGACGATTTCCCGGCCCATGAAAATGTTGTCGCGGACCGAGAGATTCGGCGCCAGGCTCAGCTCCTGGTGGATGATCGAGATGCCGCAATCGCGCGCTTCGGTCACCGAATTGAAAACCACCGGCCTGCCGTCGAGCAGGATCTCGCCGGAAGTCGGCTTATACACTCCCGACAGGATCTTCATCAACGTCGACTTGCCCGCGCCGTTCTCGCCGAACAGCGTGGTCACCTGGCCGCGGCGGACGTCGAAGTTCACCCCGTTCAGGGCGCGCACGCTGCCAAAATACTTGGCGACGTTGCGGGCCGACAGGACGGGTTCGCCGTTGACCTGTGGTGCCATGGACGCGGCGCTCATGGCACGACCTTCAGCCGCACCGGCGTGACCAGCCAGTTGGCGGGATTGATGAGCTGGAATACCCCGACGACCTCGATCGTCTTGCCGGGCAGTTCTTCACGATTCAGGCCGGCGAGGACCTGGTTCTTGATTTCGTTGTTCAGGGCTGCGCCGGCGTCCTGATACTCGATCTGGTTGGTGAACTGCTCGAAGTGGACCGTACCCGTGGCATCGCGCACCTCGGTGCCGTTGATCGCCGGGCCGGTCTGGACCCGGATGCCGACCCCCTCGGGCAGTCCGCCGACGGCCAGCTTGAAGACGCCGCTGCTGCCTTCGCCGACGACGCCGCTGAATTTGACCGGGAACATCGGCCCGACGCTGCCCGGCTTGCCGTACTTTTCAGCAGCGGCGGCCTTGTCCTCAGCAATCGCTGCAGCCAGGTCCGCCGCTTCGACGGCGGCCTTCTCGATGGCCGCCTGGATGCCCGGAAATTCTTTCTTCCCGTAGGCTTCGGGCGAAAAAGCGACCGTGCGCATGTCCAGCGATGAGCCGATCGGCACGACCTTGGTGTCGAGCGCCATGGCGATGACCAGAATGGCCAGAATGACCGCCGGCACTATTTTGCCAAGCGGCCGACCGGCAGGCCCTGCCGCCGGAATGTTTGCTTGTGTACTCATGGCTGCCCCCTCTCTGGCCAGGCCGGTTTCGCCGGCCCCGAAACTAAGTGACTGAATGCCGGGTGCGCCGCTGCGGCCGCATGGGCTTCCCGCGTGGTGAATTTGTCTGCCATGCTGCGATACCTCCCTCCGAACCAGACTGCCGGGGTCCGACCGGGGGCCGAGTACAAGCGCCCGCCGCTGCCGGGACCCCTGCGTGCTAATGTTATCGCTCTCGTTCCGGCATGCCTGGCGGCGAACGCGCATAAGCGTATTCAGTGCTGCCCCGGCAGGCGTGCCGGAGAAAGACGGTATTATTTTACGGGGTCAAAATCACCTTCAGGGCGCCATCCTTGCCGGTGGCCGCAAGCTCGAAGCCTTTCTGCCAGTCCTCCAGCGCGAACCGATGCGTGACGACGCCTTCGGTGGGCAGCTTGCCGTTGCCGATCCATTCGATAACGGTGTCGTAGCAGAAGGGGCTCAGGTGCGCGCCCAGGAGGTTCAGTTCCTTGCGGTCGCTGATGATGCTCCAGTCGACCGTCACCAGGTCGCCGAAAACGCTGAACTCGACGAAGGTGCCCATCTTGCGGATGGCTTCCAGCCCTTGCTGGACGCTGGCCGGATGGCCCGTGGCCTCGATGTAGATGTCGCAGCCGTAGCCGCCGGTCATCTCCTTGATCGCTTTGACCACGTCGGTTTTTCCGGGGTTGAGCACCACGTCGGCGCCGAAGGCCTTGGCTTTTTCCAGCCGGGCATCGTTCATGTCCAGCACCACCAGCGTCTTGGGATTGTGCTGCTTGATCGCACCGACCATGCCCAGCCCCAGGGTGCCGGCGCCGGACAGCACCACCACGTCCGTCACGCCGATGTTGGCCCGCTTGACGCAATGGAAGGAGCAGCCGTAGGGCTCGACCAGAATGGCCTTCTCGATCGGCAGCTCGGGTGGCACCCGGTAGTTGAGCGACTCCTTGGTGAGTTTCACGTACTCGGCCATGCCGCCGTTGACGTTGTTCTGGAAACCGTACAGGTCGTGCTTTTCGCACATCCAATGCCGGCCCGTTTCGCAGAACATGCATTCGCCGCAGGGGACGATCTGTTCCGGGCAGATGCGGTCGCCGATCTTCCAGCCGCCTTTCACGTTCGGGCCGAGCTCGACCACGCGCCCTACGAACTCATGCCCCGGAATCATGGGTGCCTTGATGTAGGGGGGATTGCCGTCGCCGCCCCAAAAACTGGGGGCGCCGCCGTAGGCTTTCACATCGCCCGCGCAAACGCCGCAGGCTTCGATCTTGAGAATGATCTCACCTTCGCCCGCACGCGGCGTATCGACCATCTCGAACCGGTAATCTCCCGGTGCGCGGGCCACGATTGCTTTCATTCTTGCTGGTAGTTCCGACATGGTTTCCACTCCTCTGTTCTCAACTTAAACAAACATATATTGCAAAAGTGTGTTTAGCTTTTGACCATTGAATTCAATGGTCTATGCGTAAATCTGTTGCTAATTTATTAGTTAAGTAAATATCGTTTTTATAAGTTCATACTATGCCTGATTTTCCGGGCTGTCAACAGGCATGTTCAGTAAAAAAAAGGTATAGAATCACCGGCTGTACCCGCACAGAAATACGCAACAACAGGAGGCGCGACAACGCTTCACGTGCTGATCGGGGCAAGCGAATGGCGTACGGGCATCGTCCGTCCATGAATATGCAAACCATGATTTCATAAGTACGCCAGGAGAATTCGTGTCATGAGAAAGCTGACGACTGCGGAACTAAAGCGGGTGAACAGGAAGAACATCCTGAAATTCATCTACCGGGAGCGCAAGACGGCAAAACAGGAAATCGCCGCCCAGCTACAGCTGAGTCTTCCCCCGGTCACGCAGTGCCTGAAAGATCTGATCAAGGCCGGTCTCGTCGAAAAAAACGGCTATTTCGAGTCCACCGGGGGGCGCAAGGCGGAGGGCATCACCTTCGTGGCCTCGGCCAAGCTGGCTGTCGGCCTCGAACTCCTGATAGACCGCGTGCATATGGTGGCCATCAACCTTTATGGAAACATCATCAAGCACGAGACGCTGATGCTGCCTTTCCGCCATTGCGACGAGTACTACGACGAGGTCTGCCGGTCGGTCCTGGAATTCATCGGCTCGTTGCGCATTTCGTCCAAAAGGCTGCTGGGCATTGGCATCGTCCTGCAGGGGCTGGTTTCCTCCGACGGCAAGGAGGTGACCTACGGCAAGATCCTCGGCTGCACCGGGCTCACCATCGACCGCTTCACGCGCCACCTGCCTTATCCATGCATCATGGTCCACGATGCGGAGGCGGCGGCCAACGTCGAGCTGTGGCATTCACCCAGCATGAAAGACGCCATCTTCTTCCACATCCGCAGCAACCTGAGCGGCGCCGTCATCGTCGGCGGCAAGTTCCTGAAAGGGATCGAGCTCAAGAGCGGCGTTTTCGAGCACATGACCATTGTGCCGGACGGCAAGCCGTGCTATTGCGGGAAGAAGGGCTGCATGGAGGAGTACTGTTCGCTGCGCGCGCTCGACGACAACCCCACTGGGGAGGCCATTGCCGCGTTCTTCGCCCGGCTGGGCGACGGAGAGGCGGCGGCCCGCAAGCGCTGGGCCGAATACCTGTACTATCTGGCCATGGGCATCGACAACGTGCACATGCTCATGGACAGCAACATCATCCTCGGCGGGAATCTCGCGCGCTACGTCAAACCGTCGGACATCCAGGAACTGCTGAGGCTCGTCCGGGAGCGCTCGGCTTTCCCGTCGCAGCGCGAATTCATCAAAAAGAGCCTGTGCACCGATATTCCCTTCGCCAAGGGGGGCGCGCTGCCCTTCGTGCAGACCTACCTGGACGAGCTGTAATCAAAAAAACCGAGGCTGACCGTTTTAGCCGGAAAGCCTTGCGTTGCGAGGATCTCCAGCCAAGGGCAGAAAAGCGAAGCGCCTTTCGCCGGATGTCTGTTACGCGCCACGGCAACCTATGTGGAATACTTCCTTGGAATATACCGCCAACATGCCTAATCTCTTCCCATCTTTTTCTACGTAACCCCAATGTCACTAGCATCAGGCAATCAGCCCACCTCCGAGGCGATGGGATGGCAAAGCCACGTGTGTTTGACAGGCGAGCCTGCCTCGGGCAGGTGGGTGCTTGAAGGACGAATGCAGACATGAACTGGCTTGAAAACCTCAACCGCACTTGGTTCCTGCACATCAACGGCAGCGGCGACACGCCGCACTGGCTGATTACTGCCGCCATCGGCATAGCCGTCGTCCTGCTCTACCTGATCCCGGTCCTGCTGGCGGCGTTGTGGCTGTGGGGCGGCCATGAACGGCGCAGGCTGGCGGCCAACGCTTGCCTCGCGATGCTGGTGGCGCTCGCCATAAACCAGGGCATCGGGCTATTCTGGTACCACCCGCGCCCGTTCATGCTGGGGCTTGGGCATCTCTGGCTCAACCACGCGGCCAACTTCTCGTTTCCGAGCAACCATATGACCGCATTCGCCTCGGTGGGATTGGCCTTGCTTATCGGCGGCGCAACGCGGCTGGCTGTGATCGTACTGGCGGCTGGCGCGGCGGTCGCCTGGGCGCGGGTGTTCCTGGGCGTGCATTTCCCGCTCGACATGGCCGGCGCGGTGCTCGTGTCCGCCGCCGCCTGCGGCATTGTCCTGGCACTCTGGCGCCGGTTCGGCGAATTGCTCATGGCCCCCGCCGAACGAACCTATCGGCTGCTCTTCGCCAGGCCGATCGCGGCTGGCTGGATACGCCGCTGAAAACCGGAACTGCTCGGCCTCGACGGCGCGTCACCGCCGACGGTGGGCAAAGCGCAGCGTGCCCGTACGGATACTCCGGACGACCTGTCCGCTGAAGCGATACAGGCGGGATTGCCACGGCGACAATGGCGGTCTCATGCCGTACGGATCGAGCGCCCCGATTGTCTTTTATCTGGCATTCGAGTCATCATACGCGTTATACACGCCTCGGCCGTGTGAATGAGCCAGCCTGGAGCAGGCGCTTGGCCCTGGCAGTGTGCGGATCGCATTTTCCACCGACTGACAAGGAGTATTCATCATGACTACCAAGGCCTATGGCGCCCATGCAGGCGATCGCCCCCTCGAACCGATGGACATCACTCGCCGCGCACCGGACGAGCATGATGTGCAGATCGAAATCGCCTATTGCGGCGTATGCCATTCGGACATCCACCAGGTGCGCTCCGAATGGGCGGGCACGCTCTATCCGTGCGTGCCGGGGCACGAAATCGTCGGCCGCGTCTCCGCGGTCGGCGCGCACGTCTCGGGCTTCAAGCCGGGCGACCTGGTCGGCGTCGGCTGCATAGTCGATAGCTGCAAGCACTGCGAAGACTGCGGCGCCGGGCTGGAAAACTACTGCGACCATATGGTCGGCACCTACAACGGCCCGACGCCGGACGCGCCCGGCCATACGCTGGGGGGCTATTCCCAGAAGATCGTCGTGCACGAGCGCTATGTGCTGCGTGTCCGCCATCCCGAAGCGCAACTGGCTGCCGTGGCGCCGCTGCTGTGCGCCGGCATTACCACGTACTCGCCGCTACGCCACTGGAAGGTGGGGCCTGGGCACAAGGTGGGCGTGGTCGGCATCGGCGGCCTGGGCCACATGGGCATCAAGCTCGCCCACGCCATGGACGCGCACGTGGTGGCCTTCACCACCTCGGAAGCCAAGCGCGAGGCGGCCAGGGAGCTGGGCGCGGACGAGGTTGTCGTCTCGCGCAATGCCGGCGAGATGGCTGCGCATGCCATGAGCTTCGACTTCATCCTCAACACCGTGGCTGCGCCGCACGACCTGGACCCGTTCTTCAACCTGCTCAAACGCGACGGCACGATGACACTGGTGGGCGCGCCCGCCACGCCGCACCCCTCGCCTGGAGTATTCGGTCTGATCATGAAGCGCCGCAGCCTGGCAGGCTCGCTGATCGGCGGCATTCCCGAAACGCAGGAGATGCTGGATTTCTGCGCTGAGCATGGCATCGTCTCGGACATCGAGATGATCCGCGCCGATCAGATCAACGCCGCCTACGAGCGCATGCTCAAGGGCGATGTGAAGTACCGCTTCGTCATCGACAGCGCCAGCCTGGGTGATTGATGGAAGGAGATCCGATGAATCGCCGAAAATTCCTCGCCATGGGGGTCGAAATCGGTCTGGGGCTGGGGGCGGGATCCCTCATGGCCGCCACGGCATCGATAGCGCAGACCCCCTCGAATCATCGAAAGGAGGCCGCCATGGCCCGCACTCAGCGAAACACGGATCGGAAATCCCGCGTATTCATCACCGGCTCCTCGGATGGTCTGGGACTTGCCGCGGCCAAGACGCTGCTTGCCGGCGGATGCGATGTCGTTGTTCACGTCCGCTCTCAAGCCCGGCTGCCTGCCGTGAAAGACCTCGTGGATCAGGGCGCCGTCGCGACGATCGGCGACCTTTCGGACTTCGAGCAAACGCGGGCTCTCGCCCGCCAAGTCAATGAAATCGGCGCGATGGACGCCGTCATTCACAACGCGGGCATCATGTCCGGTTCGCAGGTTCTTGCCGTCAACGTCGTTGCGCCTTATTTGCTCACGGCGCTTATCCAACGCCCCAAGCGCCTGATCTACCTGAGCAGCGGCATGCACAAGGGCGGGCGCGCAAGTCTTGCCGGGATGGACTGGTCTGGCCATACTGCCACGGGAACCTACTCGGACAGCAAACTGTTCGTCACCACCCTTGCCCTTGCCGTGGCACGGCTGTGGCCCGATATTCTGAGCAACGCCGTCAATCCGGGCTGGGTCCCCACCAAGATGGGGGGCGCGAACGCGCCGGATGACCTGCGGCTAGGGCATCTTACCCAGGAGTGGCTGGCAACGAGCAACGATCCGCAAGCGCTGACCAGCGGCGGATATTGGTTCCATCAGCGGCGCCTGGAGCCGCATCCCGCGGCCCTCGATACGCAATTTCAGGACCAGTTGCTCAGCGAACTGGCGCGGGAGACAGGAACACCGTTGATGTGAGATAGGCCAGGGGTATTACGGCTTGAAAAAGATGGATTGGTGCAAGCCTTAGGATTATCTTTTACCATTTCTACTTTTTGCGCTGGCGGCGGGCTTGTTCGCCAACGGCGTGTGGCAATGCCCCTTGCCGTTCCTGGTTCTCTTGGGCCCTGAGCTATCCTCTCGCCCGTTTTTATAGTCATTCAAATGAAACAACATGGAAAAAACGAATAGTTTGCCGCAGCCCATAGAAACAGTGGTGTTCGATCTTGGTGGCGTGTTGATCGACTGGAATCCTCGCCATCTCTACAGGAAAATTTTTGCTTCCGACGAGGCAAAAATGGAAGCGTTTCTTGCGAACGTCTGCAACAGCGCCTGGAATGAGCACCAGGATCGTGGCCGCTCCTGGGCCGACGCCATTTCGGAGGCGACGACGCGGCATCCTGAACATGAAGCCAATATCCGGGCATATTATGAGCGCTGGCCAGAAATGCTGTCCGGATCAATGGACGAAACCGTGGCGGTGCTGGAGGAACTGAGGAACTGCGATGTCCGGTTGCTGGCGTTGACGAACTGGTCGGACGAAACTTTCCACATTGCGGAGAAGCTCTTTCCATTTATCGAGTATTTCGAAGGCATCATCGTTTCCGGCCGCGAACGTCTCATGAAGCCGGATCCGGCGATATTCCAACTGCTGATCGATCGATACCGGCTGAATCCGCACAGCACGGTTTTTATCGATGACAGCATGCGCAACGTCGAGGCGGCCGGTCGGCTTGGCATAAATGCATTGCATTTCACACATGCCGACGGATTGCGCGCCGATCTTGCTTCCCTAGGCGTCATCGGGTAGCAGTATTCCGGCTTGGCGGGGGCGGCGGTCTCCGCCCACCGTCAGGTCAGGCGATGTGCCGGCGATCCACGACCTTTTCGCTGACTAGTTCGACCGAGCCGTCGGGCATCTGCCGTTCCAGGCGGACATTGAATCCCCACAGGGTGGCGACGTGCCCGAGCACCGCGTCGAAGCTCTCGTGCAGGTTGCGCCGCTGGCGGACGAAGTAGCGCAGGGTCAGCGAGCGGTTGCCGCGCAGGTCGACGTTCCAGACCTGCATGTCCGGTTCGCGGCTGCCCAGATCGTACTGTTGCGCGAGTTGCCGGCGAAGTTGCGCGTAACCCGGGTCGTCGTGAATGGCGCTGATGCGCAGCTTCTCCCTGGTGTCGTCGTCGACGACCGAGAAGAAGCGGAACTCGCGCATCAGGCGCGGCGACAGATATTGGGCGATGAAGCTTTCGTCCTTGAAGTTCTGCATGGCGAATTCGAAGGTTTCGCGCCAGGGCGAACCGGCTATTTCCGGGAACCATTCCCTGTCCTCGTCGGTGGGCGACTCGCAGACGCGGCGGATGTCCTGCCACATGGCAAAGCCCAGCGCATAGGGGTTGATTCCCGAGTAGTACTGGCTGTTGTACGGCGGCTGGTAAATGACGTTGGTGTGCGATTGCAGGAATTCGAGCATGAAGCCGTCCGACAGGTTGCTCCTATCATACAGGGTGTTGAGCAGCGTATAGTGCCAGTAGGTGGCCCAGCCCTCGTTCATGACCTGCGTTTGGCGCTGCGGGTAGAAATATTGGCCGATCTTGCGCACGACGCGCACGATCTCGCGCTGCCAGGGTTCGAGCAGCGGGGCGTTTTTCTCGATGAAGTACAGGAGGTTTTCCTCCGGCTCCGCCGGGAATCGCTGCTCGGTGGCGATCTCCTCAGCCTCGCGGCGTTGCGGCAGGGTGCGCCACAGGTCGTTGACCTGCATCTGCATGTACTCTTCGCGTTCCTTCTGGCGCAGCTTTTCCTGTTCGAGCGATTGCTTCGGCGCGCGCTTGTAGCGGTCGACGCCGACGTTGAGCAGGGCATGGCAGGCGTCGAGCAGGCGCTCCACGGCGTCGACGCCGTAACGTTCCTCGCATTCGGCGATGTAGTTGCGGGCGAACACCAGGTAGTCGATGATCGCATCGGCGCTGGTCCACTGCTTGAACAGATGGTTGCCCTTGAAGAACGAGTTGTGGCCGTAGGCCGCATGGGCGATGACCAGCGCCTGCATCGGCAGCGAGTTCTCGTCCATCAGGTAGGCGATGCAGGGGCTGGAGTTGATCACGATTTCGTAAGCCAGGCCCATCTGGCCCCGCTTGTAGCGGTTGGCGGTGGCCAGGAAATGTTTGCCGAACGACCAGTGGTTGTAATACACCGGCATGCCAATCGAGGCGTAGGCGTCCATCATCTGTTCGGCGCTGATGATCTCGAGCACGTGCGGATAAACGTCGAGTTCATAGCTGCGGGCGATACGGCCGATTTCCTCGTCATAAGTGTCGATGGCTTCGAAGGTCCACTCGGATCCTGCCGGGAGCGTTACGCTATGCTGTTGCGGATTCTTCTTGTTCATACAGCCTCCCTAGTGTCCTGAGTTGCCAATTCGTTGCTGAAAACTGACGGGGCTAAGCGCCATGCGGCGTTGCGAATGCTCGCCAGGTGTTCAACCTGGCTGCGCTTCGCGCCTTGCCTGCCACTTAGCCTCGTCAGTTTTCTCATGTGTTGTCTCTCTAGCATTCTTTATTCAACGAACTAACAACTCAGGACACTAGGCCTGGCGCTTGAACAGTTCGCGGAAAACGGGGTAGATGTCGCTGGCGGCGGCGATGCGCTGCATGGCGAAATGGCCGGGATAGCTGGCCTGTAGCCGCTCGTACTCCTGCCACAGGTTCTGCGGCGGCCCGTCGGTGATTTCGATGTAGGCGAAATACTGGCAGAGCGGCAGCAGCGACTTCTCCAGGAGATCGCTGCAGATCGGCGAATCGTTGTACCAGTTGTCGCCGTCGGAAGCCTGCGCGCCGTAGATGTTCCAGGTACCGCTGTCGTAGCGCTCGGTGATGATCTCGTGCATCAGCGTGAGCGCGCTGGAAACGACGGTGCCGCCGGTTTCGCGCGAGGTGAAGAATTCGTTTTCCTCGACTTCCGAAGCCACGGTGTGGTGGCGGATGAAAACGACGTCGATGTGTTCGTAGTTCCGCGTCAGAAACAGGTACAGCAGCATGAAGAAGCGCTTAGCGACGCTCTTGCGGCCCTCGTCCATCGACCCGGAAACGTCGAGCAGGCAGAACATCACCGCTTGCGTCGTCGGTTGCGGGACGCGGATGCGGTTGTTGTAGCGCAGATCGAACGGATCGATGAAGGGCAGCCTTTCGATGCGGATGCGCAGGCGGGCGATTTCCCGGCGCAGCCGCTCGATTTCCGGCGCGTCCATGGGCTGCTGGCGGTCGAGGAGAACCTTCAGCTCGCCTTCGAGCGCGCGCAGGCGCCTGCTGGCCGGGGCGCCGAGGGCGACGCGCCGCCCGGCCGCCCCGCGCATGGTGCGCGGCAGGTTGATGTTGGCCGGCACGCCGGTGCTCGAATAGCCGGCGCGGACGCTGCGGTATTGCTCGATGCGCGCAAGCTGGCGTTTGACGAGATAGGGAAGGGCCAGCTCGTCGAAGAAGATATCGAGAAACTCGTCGCGCGAGAGCGTGAAAACGAAGTCGTCGACGCCTTCGCCGTCCTGGCTCGCCGAACCGGAACCCTTGCCCTTGCCACCGCCGCCTTCGGGCCGGTCGACCTCGTCGCCGCCGTTGAAGCGGTCGTTGCCGGGATGGACGGATTCGCGCACGCCGCCCTGCCCGTAGGAGAACTGCGGCTCGGTGATGTCGCCGCCGGGAATGCTGATCTTTTCGTCGGTCTCCAGGTCGCGCACGCTACGGCGGTTGATCGAATCGGCAACCGCCTTGCGGATCTGCGACTTGAAGCGGCGAAGGAATCGGCTCCGGTTGACCGAACTCTTGTTTCTGCTGTCGAACCGGCGATCCACTATGCGCACGGTCATGATGCTCTCCCTCTGGTCTGTCACCGGCGCGGCGGCGGGGCCGCGCCCGCCGCCGCGATGTTCATGAGGATTTCCTGACGCGCAGATACCATTCGCAGAGCAGACGCACCTGCTTCTCGGTATAGCCCTTGTTGATCATCCGGTCGACGAAGTCGCGGTGCTTCTTCTGCTCGTCGCTGCTCGACTTGGTGTTGAACGAGATGACGGGCAGAAGTTCCTCGGTGTTCGAGAACATCTTTTTCTCGATCACCGCGCGCAGCTTCTCGTAGGATGTCCACACTGGGTTCTTGCCGTCGTTCTTGGCGCGCGCGCGCAGAACGAAATTCACCACCTCGTTGCGGAAGTCCTTCGGGTTCGATATGCCGGCGGGCTTCTCGATCTTTTCCAGCTCGTCGCTCAGGGCCACGCGGTCGAGCATCTCGCCGGTGTTCGGATCGCGGAATTCCTGGTCCTGTATCCAGAAGTCGGCGTACAGCACGTAGCGGTCGAAAATGTTCTGGCCATATTCCGAATAGCTTTCAAGATAGGCCGTCTGGATTTCCTTGCCGATGAATTCGGCATACCGCGGCGACAGGTACTCCTTGATGTAGCGCAGGTATTTTTCCTCGATCTCGGGAGTGTACTGTTCCTGCTCGATCTGCTGTTCGAGCACGTACATGAGGTGCACCGGGTTGGCGGCTATCTCGCGATGGTCGAAGTTGAAGACTCGCGAAAGGATCTTGAAGGCGAAGCGGGTCGACAGGCCGGTCATGCCTTCGTCAACCCCCGCGAAATCGCGGTATTCCTGGTAGCTCTTGGCTTTCGGGTCGGTGTCCTTGAGGTTTTCGCCGTCATAAACGCGCATCTTGGAGAAAATGCTCGAATTTTCGGGCTCCTTCAGGCGCGAGAGTATCGAGAACTGGGCCATCATGCGCAGCGTGTCGGGCGCGCACGGCGCCTCGTTCAGCGAGGAGTTGGTCAGCAGCTTCTCGTAGATGTTGATCTCGTCGGAAACGCGGAGCGAATAAGGCACCTTGACGATGTAGATGCGGTCAAGGAAGGCCTCGTTGTTGCGGTTGTTCTTGAACGACAGCCATTCCGCTTCGTTCGAGTGGGCCAGGATCAGCCCGTCGAACGGAATGGCGCCGAAGCCCTCGGTGCCTTTGTAGTTGCTCTCCTGCGTGGCGGTGAGCAGCGGGTGCAGGACCTTGATCGGCGCCTTGAACATCTCGACGAATTCGAGGATCCCGCGGTTGGCGAGGCACAGGCCGCCGGAGTAGGAATAGGCATCCGGATCGTTCTGCGAATAGGTTTCCAGCTTGCGGATGTCGATCTTGCCGACGAGCGAGGAAATGTCCTGGTTGTTCTCGTCGCCCGGTTCGGTCTTCGATACGGCAATCTGCGAGAGTACCGACGGATGCAGCTTGACGACACGGAATTGCGTGATGTCGCCGCCGAATTCGTGCAGGCGCTTGACGGCCCACGGACTCATGACCGTGTTCAGGTAGCGGCGCGGGATGCCGTAATCCTCTTCGAGCAGTTGCGCGTCCTCGTTGGGATTGAAGAGGCCGAACGGCGATTCGTGCACCGGCGAGCCTTTGATGGCATAAAACGGTATCTTTTCAATAAGATACTTCAGCGTTTCGGCGAGCGTCGACTTGCCGCCGCCGACCGGTCCGAGCAGATAGAGAATCTGTTTCTTTTCCTCGAGGCCTTGCGCGGCATGGCGGAAATAGGAAACGATGTGCTCGATGACTTCTTCCATGCCGTACAAGTCACGGAAGGCGGGGTAGCGGCGCAGCATCTTGTTGGCGAAGATGCGCGACAGGCGCGGATCGCTGCGGGTATCCACCAGCTCGGGTTCGCCAATGGCGTGCAGCATCCGTTCCGCGACGCTGGCATATGCCGAAGCATCGCGCTTGCATAAATCCAGGTACTCCTGGATTGACATTTCCTCTTCCTGGGCCGCTTCGAAGCGGCTCTGATAGCGGGCGAAAATCGACATGGCTTTCTCCTAGCGATTAACTGTATTGCACTTTTTAGAGCAGGGTTTCGCAAAAAGGTTTATGTCTTTTTCGCTTTCCCGGGCAAATGGCCCTTGCAGCTGCCCAGGAAGCGCCCAGCCGGGCGTTTTTTTGCGTTGTTGCCCGGCGATGGGCCTGTGCGCGCCAAAACGGCGAACGGCGAGGAACGGTGGGCGTTTGCCCGGTGCACGCTACGAGGGAACCACCTGGATCGTGTCGATTTCCACGGTGACGTGCGAGAGTTCCTCATGGACGCTCAGGCGCCGGCGGACTTCGTCCGGACCGATGGCATCGGGGGTGCGCAGCGAGAGAACGCAGGCGTATCGGCCGCGGCCGACGCGCCAGGCGTGCAGATCGGTCAGTTCGACGCGGCCGGGTAGGGCGGCGATGGCCTCGCGTATCTCTGCGACGACTGGCGCGTCCATCTCTGCGTCGAGCAGCACGCGGCCGGTATCGCGCAGCAGTCCGTAGGCCCAGGCGGCGACCAGCGCCGCGCCGGTGATGCCCATCGCCGGGTCGAGCCAGCGCGCGTCCCAGAATTTTCCGCCGGAGAGGGCGACGATCGCCAGCACCGAAGTGGCCGCATCGGTGATGACATGAATATAGGCCGAGCGCTGGTTGAGATCGTGGTGGTGCCCGTGCGCATGGCCATGATGTCCGTGGTCATGCTCCGTGTGCTGGTGCGTGTCGCGCAGCAGCCAGGCACAGGCGAGGTTGACCAGGAGGCCGACGCAGGCGATGGCCATGGCTTCGTCGTAGTGGATGTCCGTCGGGAAAAGCAGGCGTTCGCACGATTGGAACAGCATGAGGCCGGCGATGCCGACGAGAAAAATGGCGCTGGTGTAGCCGGCGAGGATCTCGATTTTCCAGGTGCCGAAGGCGAAGCGGCCATCCCGGGAATAACGCCGCGCCATGGCGTAGGCGAAAGCCGACAGGCCAAGCGCCAGGGAGTGTGAACTCATGTGCCAGCCGTCCGCCAGGAGGGCCATCGAATTGAAGATCCAGCCGCCGGAGATTTCGGCAACCATCGTTACCAGCGTCAGGGCGATGGCCCAGCGCGCGTTTTTTTCGGCAAGCGGATTGCCGTGATCGAAAACGTCTATGTGGCAGAGCCTTCCGCCCGGTGCTTCGTTCGGCATGCTTTTCTCTCCGTATCCGGTTTATATACTATACCCCAGTATATAATATGAAGCAAAGCCGCGCTGACGGCCTGCCGGACAGGGCGTTGCGGCGGGATGTCATTGAATGCTATAGAATCGGCCCGTGGAAATTTCCAGGAAGAACCCATGCCTCACACCGTGAAAAGCAAGAAACAGCTGTTGACCCGCGTCCGCCGCATCAAGGGGCAGGCCGAAGCGCTGGAGCGGAGCCTGGACCGGGGCAGCGAGTGTTCCGCCGTGCTGCAGCAGATCGCCGCCATCCGCGGCGCCGTCAACGGGCTGATGCTCGAAGTGCTCGAAGGCCATCTGCGCGAGCACGTCGGCGTTGCAGACATCGCGCCCGAGCAGCGCGGGGAGGACCTGGAGCAGGTGGTGAGGGTCCTGCGCAGTTATCTTAAGTGAACAGCCCGCTCAGCAGAACGACGCCGATCAGCAAGGGCGATATCCAGCGCAGGATGGGCGAGAGCAGCCCGGAAATGCGGTGATTGCCGAGGGTTCCGCCGTTGGCGAGCTCATGGGAAAACGCCCGCTGTTTCCAGACATATATCACGAATACGCATAGCGCGATGCCTCCCACCGGCATCAGTACGTTCGAGCTGAGTTTGTCGTAGAGGTCGAAACCGTTCAGGCCGAATACGGTGACCTGCTGCAGCGCGCTGTTCGACAGGGCCGGCCAGGCGCCGAACAGGGCGAGAAACAGCGCGGTGAGGACGGAAGCACGGCGGCGCGACCATTTGCGATTCCCCACGAGGTACGCTACCGGAACCTCAAACAGGGAGAGCATGGCTCCCATCGACGCCATGGCCATGAGAACGAAGAAGACGATCATGAAGATGGAGCCGCCCGGCATCTGCACGAAGACCGCCGGCAGGGTCTCGAAGGCGAGCGACGTGCCCATGTTCGGCTTGAACCCGAAGGCGAATACGGCCGGAAAAATGGCGATCCCGGCCAGCAGCGAAACGGAGAGGTCGGCAAGCATGACGCGCAGGGCCGTGGCGGGGATGTCCTGGTCGGCGCGGAAGTAGCTGCCGTAGGTCAGCATCGTTCCCATGCCGATGGAAAGTTTGAAGAAAGCCAGCCCCAATGCCGTGATGACGGTGCCGATGCCGATGCTCGACCAGTCGGGCTCGAACAGGAAGGCGAGGCCCTCCATGGCGCTGCCCAGCATCAGGCTGCGGATGCCGATCACGATCAGCAGCAGGAACAGGAGGGGCATCAGGCGCTTGGTCACGGCCTCGATGCCCTTGCTGACGCCGCTGACGATGACGACCGTCACCAGCAGCAGCACCAGCCACTGCCAGCCCAGGGAGGCCAGCGGGTTGGAGACGAGATCCAGGAAAATGCGGTGATTGGCCTGCGGGTCGGAAGAGGTAAGGGCGCCCGTCAGCGCCTTGAAAGTGTAGGCAAGCACCCATCCGGCCACTTCGGTGTAGAACCCCATGATGATGACGGCCGCAACGATGCCCATGGCGCCGACCAGCCACCAGAGGCGGCCCGGCGCGAGTTTCTGGAAAGCCGTCACGGCATCGGCGCGCGTATGCCGTCCCAGGGACAGCTCGGCGATCATCACCGGCAGCCCCACCAACGCGACGGCCAGGATGTACAGCAGTAGAAAGCCCGCGCCGCCGTTGGCGCCGACGAGATAGGGGAATTTCCAGATGTTTCCCAGGCCGACGGCCGAACCCAGCGTGGCGGCCAGCACTCCCAGGCGCGAGGAAAAACCGGCAGGCGAGGCAGTGGGACCGGTCGAATTGGAACTCATGATGTTTTGTGGAACGTGTTGTTGTTTTTGCGGATGGTCAGCGGGATGCCCGGCCTGGGATTCGTTAAAAAGAAAAGGCAGCCGAAGCTGCCTCGTTTTTCGTCAGGTGCCCGCCTGGCGCGAGGCGGCGCGGTGTCCTATGTCGCGGCGGAATTGCGCGCCGTCGAAATGGATGCCCGTGATGGCATCGTAGGCCCGTTTTTGCGCCTGCTTGACATTGTCCCCCAGCGCCGTGACGCAGAGGACGCGGCCGCCGGCGGTGACGATCCGGCCGTCCTTTTCGGCCGTGCCCGCGTGGAAGACGCAAACGCTGTCGCTTTTCTCCGGCAGGCCGCTGATGATGTCTCCCTTTCGGGGGTCTCCGGGGTAATTGGCGGCGGCCATGACGACGCCGAGCGCCACGCGCCGGTCCCAGTCGGCTTCGGCCTGGTCGAGCTTGCCGGCGATGGCCTTTTCGATCAGTTCGTAGAGGTCGGACTTCAGGCGCATCATGATCGGCTGTGTTTCCGGGTCGCCCATGCGGCAGTTGAATTCCACCGTCTTGACCGAGCCGTCCTTGCCGATCATCAGCCCCGCGTAAAGGAAACCGGTATAGGGCATGCCGTCGGCCGCCATGCCGCGCACCGTCGGCAGGATGATTTCACGCATGGTCTTGGCGTGGATTTCCGGCGTGACTACCGGTGCGGGCGAATAGGCGCCCATGCCGCCGGTGTTGGGGCCGGTGTCGCCGTCGAAAACGCGCTTGTGGTCCTGGCTGGAGGCGAGCGGTAGCACGTTCTTGCCGTCGACCATGACGATGAAACTGGCTTCCTCGCCGTCCAGGTAATCCTCGATGACGACGCGGGCGCCTGCTTCGCCGAGCTTGTTGCCGGCCAGCATGTCGTCGATGGCCTGGTGCGCTTCGCCGAGCGTCATGGCCACGACGACGCCCTTGCCGGCGGCTAGTCCGTCGGCCTTGATGACTATGGGTGCGCCCTTGCAGTCGATGTAGGCGTGGGCGGCAGCGGTGTCGGAGAAGGTCTCGAACGCGGCGGTCGGGATGTTGTGCCTGGCCATGAAACGCTTGGCGAAATCCTTCGAGCTTTCCAGTTGCGCGGCTTCCTTGCTCGGGCCGAAGATTTTCAGGCCGCGCTCGCGGAAGAGGTTGACGATGCCGGCGGCCAGCGGCGCTTCCGGGCCGACGACGGTGAAATGGATTTTTTCCTTTTCGGCGAAATCGGCGAGCGCCGCCGGATCGGTGATCGGCAGGTTCTCCATCTCGACGCTGTGCGCCATGCCGGCATTGCCCGGGGCGACGTAAATTCTTTGCATTCCCGGGGATTGCGCGAGCCGCCAGGCCAGCGCGTGTTCGCGTCCACCGGAACCGATAACAAGCAGTTTCATAGATAGTGTCGAGTCAGAAGTTGGCGAAAAATCCTTAAGAGTGCGATTCTAGCCTGTGTTTGGCCGGAATCAGTGACGGAAATGGCGGGCGCCGGTAAAAACCATGGCGATGCCGTGTTCGTCGGCCGCTGCGATGACTTCCTCGTCGCGCATCGAACCGCCGGGCTGGATGACGGCCTTGGCGCCGGCCTCGGCCAATACGTCGAGGCCGTCACGGAACGGGAAGAAGGCATCGGAGGCGACGCAGGAGCCCTGCAGCGACAGTCCGGCGTTGCCGGCCTTGATGGCGGCGATTTTCGTCGAGTCGACGCGGCTCATCTGGCCGGCGCCGACGCCGAGCGTCATGCCGCCGCCGCAGAAGACGATGGCGTTGGATTTGACGAACTTGGCGACGCGGTAGGCAAAGAGCAGGTCGTCGATCTGCGCGGCGGTCGGCGCAACTTTGGTGACGGTCTTGAGGTCGCCCGGCTGCACGTTGAACAGGTCCGGCGTCTGCACCAGCAGGCCGCCGCCGACGCGCTTCATTTCAAAGGCGTGATAGACGTTGGCGAGCGGCAGTTCGAGGACGCGCAGATTCTGTTTCGCCGCCAGCATTTCCTTGGCCGCCGGCGTGAAGGCCGGGGCGATCAGCACTTCGACGAAGTGTTTGCGCATGTTCATGGCCTCGACGATGTCCGTATCGACCGTGCCGTTGAAGGCGATGATGCCGCCGAACGCCGAGGTGGAATCGGTCTTGAAGGCTTTTTCGTAGGCGGCCGCGAGGTTTTCCGCGACGGCCACGCCGCAGGGGTTGGCGTGCTTGATGATGACGCAGGCCGGCGCCTGGAAGGTCTTGACGCATTCCCAGGCCGCGTCGGCGTCGGCGATGTTGTTGTAGGACAGTTCCTTGCCCTGCAACTGCTTGTAGGCGGCGATGGAGCCGGTCGTCGGCGTCGGGTCGCGGTAGAAGGCGGCTTGCTGGTGCGGGTTTTCGCCGTAGCGCAGGGTCTCGACGCGGTCGAAAGCCAGTTGCAGCTTCTGCGGGAAGGGGGAGAGCTTCTGCGGGTCGTTGGTTTCGTCGAGCGAAGTCAGCCAGTTGGCGATGGCCGAGTCATAGCGGGCGGTGTGGGTGAAGGCTTTTTTCGCCAGGGCGAAGCGCGTCTCCAACGTGAGCGCGCCGCCGTTGGCCTGCATTTCAGCGAGCAGCGCCGGGTAGTCCTCCGGATCGGTGACCACTGCCACGCCGGCGTAATTCTTGGCCGAAGAGCGGACCATGGTCGGACCGCCGATGTCGATGTTCTCGATGGCTTCTTCCAGGGTGACGCCGGGCTTGGCGACGGTTTCGCGGAAGGGGTAGAGGTTGACGCAAACCAGATCGATCGCCGGGATGCCATGCTTCTCGATCGTCGCCAGGTGCTCCGGCAGGTCGCGCCGGGCGAGGATGCCGCCATGCACCTTGGGGTGCAGCGTCTTGACGCGGCCGTCGAGCATTTCCGGAAAGCCGGTGTAATCGCCGATTTCGGTGACGGCAAGGCCCGCATCGCGCAGCAGTTTCGCGGTGCCACCGGTGGACAGGAGCGCAACACCCTGGGCGGCTAATCCGCGGGCGAAGTCGAGCGCGCCGCGTTTATCGGAAAGGCTGATCAAGGCTTGACGGATTTTCATGACACAAACTCTTTCAAGTGGAAAAAATCAGGGGGCCGCAAGGCGGCCATGCGGCAACAAGCGTGCAAGGGCTTTTTGCCGCTTGTTGTTCTCCTGCCGGTAGGCATGGCGCTACGGGTCAAAACAGCTGGTGCTCAAGGATTTTCTTGCGCAACGTGTTGCGGTTGATGCCCAGCATCTCGGCTGCCAGCGTCTGGTTGCCGTTCGCCTGCTGCAACGTGACTTCCAGCATGGGCCGCTCGACGATTTTCAAAACCATGTCGTAAACATTGCTGGGGAGTTCGCCGTCGAGGTCGTGGAAATAGTTCTCCAGCGCCCCCCGGACGCAGGCGGAAATGTCATGGGTTTTCTTCATCGGGCGATCCCTCACTGTTTTCGTCGGCCGGGTCGTAGCTCAAGCGCTCATTGCGTTCGGCAAGGCTCCGGAAAAATTCGTCAACGGCGTCTCTTTGCTGCCGGATGTCCGGCAACTGGTTCATGCGGTGGCGGAATGCCGCCGAGCCGGCCAGCCCCTTGGTATACCAGGAGATGTGTTTGCGCGCGATACGCACCCCGCTATCGACGCCATAAAAGCCGTACAGTTCCTCGAGGTGGGCGAGCAGGATGTCGCGGATTTCGCTGACGCGCGGCGACTCCAGGCGCGCGCCGGTGGCGAGGTAATGCTCGATCTCGCGGAACAGCCACGGACGCCCCTGGGCAGCCCGGCCGATCATCAGGGCATCGGCGCCGGTGGCTTCGAGCACGTGCTTTGCCTTTTCCGGCGTGGTGATGTCGCCGTTGGCGATGATCGGGATGTGCGCGGCGGCCTTGACGGCGGCGATCGTTTCGTACTCCGCCTGGCCGGTATAGCCACAGGCGCGCGTGCGGCCATGCACTGCCAGGGCGCGGATGCCGGAGCGCTCGGCGATCCTCAGGATGCTAAGCGCGTTGCGGTTGGCCTTGTCCCAGCCGGTGCGGATCTTCAGCGTGACCGGCGTGGCGGGTACGGCGCGGACTACGCCTTCGAGAATCCGGCCGACCAACGCCTCGTCCTTCAACAGCGCCGAGCCGGCCATGACGTTGCAGATTTTCTTGGCCGGGCAGCCCATGTTGATATCGATGATCTGCGCGCCGCGTTCGACGTTGTGGCGGGCCGCATCGGCCATCATGGCCGGGTTGGCGCCCGCGATCTGCACGGAAACTGGCGCCACTTCGCCTTCATGGTTGGCGCGCCGCTGCGTTTTGGCGCTGCCGTAGAGCAGCGAGTTCGACGTCACCATCTCGGAAACCGCCAGTCCCGCCCCCATTTTTTTGCATAGCTGCCGGAACGGGCGATCCGTCACGCCCGCCATGGGCGCGACAAAAAGATTATTCCGGAGCGAATAGCCGACAAATTGCATGGTATGGGATGTAGAGAATACAGGCGGAAGAGAGCACCGATTCTACCCCGGTTGCCGCCTAATAAATAGTCAAATTGCGCGTCCGCGGCGATAAAATACCTTTGGAATGGGGCGCGGAAAAACACTGGCATTCCCTTGAAAAATGCCGCTCTCAGGAAAACAACGAGTTATGCCGCTTAACTTAAAGCGAAAAGTGATGTTGCCATTTCCCCACGGATTTCGCGACGCCTTTCATGCCGCAAAATCCGTGGCGTAGAGTCAGCGTTCGGCGGCGGATTCGGGAAGCACGATATTGACTTCCAGAACTTCGTAATTGCCCTGCCTTTCGAGCGAGACCTTGATGTCGTCGGGATTAATCGACACGTACTTCGAAATGACAGCGACCAGTTCCTTCTGCATTTCGGGCAGGAAATCCTTCTTGCTCGACTGGTCGGCGCGCTCATGGGCGATGATCAGTTGCAGACGTTCCTTGGCGATGGCCGCGCTTTTCGGCTTGTTGCCGAAGAGAAGTGAGAACAGGGACATTACTTATTTCCCTCCGAAGAGCCGCTTGAAGAGGCCGGGTTTCTCGTAGTCGACGAAACGCAGCGGCAGCTCGGACTGCCCGAGGAAGCGGTCGACCACGTCGAGGTAGGCTTGGGCGGCGTCGCTGTCTTTCAGATGGATGGTGGGTTTACCCTGGTTGGACGACTGCAGCACGATTTCCGATTCGGGGATGACGCCGATGATGGGCACCCGCAGGATTTCCTGCACGTCCTTGTACGACAGCATTTCGCCGTCATCGACGCGTTTTGCCGAGTAGCGCGAGATCAGCAGATGCTCCTTGACCGGTTCTCCGCCCGCCTGGGCGCGCCGGGACTTGGCCTGGATAATGCCGAGGATGCGGTCGGAATCGCGCACCGAGGAGACTTCCGGATTGGTGACGATCAGCGCCTCGTCGGCAAAGGTCAGTGCCATGACCGCGCCGCGCTCGATTCCGGCCGGCGAATCGCAGACCACGTAATCGAAGCCCATGTGTTCGAGTTCCTTCAACACCTTCTCGACACCTTCCTCGGTCAGCGCGTCCTTGTCGCGCGTCTGCGAGGCCGGCAGCACGAACAGATTGCCGTTCTCGCAGTGTTTGTCCTTGATCAGCGCCTGGGTCAGCGTGGCCTCGCCGTTGAGCACGTTGACCAGGTCGTAAACAACGCGGCGCTCGCAACCCATGATCAGGTCGAGATTGCGCAGGCCGACGTCGAAATCGATGACAGCCGTCTTGAAACCGCGCAGAGCGAGTCCGGAGGAGAAGCTGGCGCTGGTGGTGGTCTTGCCGACCCCGCCTTTGCCGGAAGTAACGACGATGATTCTGGTCACGGCAGTCTTTCAGCAAAAAAAGCGAATTCTACCCGTTACCGCGCAATTTTTCCGGGGCAGGGGCAATCGGGAGGTTTAGCACAATGCGCTGAGAGCGTTTTGCGATTGAGATGTATCAGGACGCCACTGCTTGAGACAGTACAGTTAGTACGGCAAGCGGGACGCGATGTTTAGCCTTGTTCAATCGCGAAACGCGCTAATCGGTTTTTAGCGCGGCGATATCGAGCCGGCTTGGGTTTTCGCCGCCGTCGCCCGCGGCGGCCAGCCGGACCTGCGCGGCGCGGCCCGCCAGCGCCTGGGGAATGCCGGATTCGAAGGTGCGGTAAACGCCGGCGATGGAAACCAGTTCGGCCTCGAAGCGCGTGGTGAAGATGCGCGCCCCCGTTTCGCCGCTGGCGCCGGCTAGCGCCCGTCCGCGCAGGGGGGCGTAGATGTGGATGCTGCCGTCGGCAATGACTTCGGCGCCGGCATTGACCGCAGCCAGCACGACGAGGTCGCCGCCGCGCGCGTAAGCCTGCTGGCCGGAGCGCAGGGGGCGATCTATGATCAACGTCGGCGTGAAAACTGGCTGGGTGATGATCTGCGGCTCCGCGGCCGGTTGCGGCTCGGCGGGCGGAGTGGGTTCCCCGGCAGCGGGCGGCGGCGCGGCAGGCTCTTCCGGCGCTTGGCGCTCGGGCCGCCGGAAATCGGCAAGACTTGGCAGGCCGTCAGCCGCAGCCGATTCGCGCAGGGCGTCGGCGGCGCCGCGCACGCCGACGATGTTCAGTCCGTGCAGGGAGAACAGCGCGCGGATGGCAGCCCAGTCCGGGGAGGCGGTCGTTTCTGCGGGCAACTGGTCGAGTTCCAGCACGCCGGCGTCGCCGTCGAAAAAGGCGTCGCCGCCGAACAGTTCGTCGGCTGCCTCGGCCAGCGCTTCGGACTCCAGCGAACGTAGCGTGACGCTGACGATCGGCTGCGTGCTTCCCTTGAATTCGATCAGTTTGGTTTTTTTGCTTGCTCGTGCCATGGAACGCCAGAATGGATGATTGGCCTTGAAGGGCGGAAAGTCTAGCCCAAATGCCGGGAAAACGAAAACCGCGGCGAACGGTTCGCCTGCATTACGGGGCGCTGGAAGCTGTGCCAGAAGCTCTTATTCCTTCTCCCAAATCGCCATTGAGTCAGGCAGCCGCTTTCCGCGGGCGTTTGAGCGCCAGCAGCTCGGCCGTGTCCTGCCGTTCAGCTACGGACGAAACGGCAATCTTCAGCCATTTGCCATCGTGATACGTCGTCGTCCCTGCGAAATTCGTTTTTCTCAGTTGAATACGACACCGCAAGCAACTCTTGTTATGGCGAGAGCGTTTTTGATGAACCCGAAGGCTGCCGAGACGATATAACGCCAAGCCAAGAACAGGCGTAAAAAAACCGC
>JAVBSG010000217.1:0-38872 GCA_031547245.1 Propionivibrio sp. | reverse complement strand
CCGGAAATACCACGTGATAATGAATCTGCCACGCACAATGACTTGCCTTACGAACTTCATGAATAGGGCCGGATTTCATCCGACCATTCTAAAACCCAACACTGTCCCCGCGCCAAGAGCGCGGGGAATTACAAGTTAAATGCCCCCCTCCCTGCTTCAGATCGGCGAACTTGCCGAGCGAGCCGGCGTCAGCCACCGCACCATCCACTACTACGAGCGCATCGGCCTGCTGCGCCCGGCCGAGCGTGAAGGCGCAGGCTACCGCTACTACGACGGGCAGGCGGTGCTGCGCCTGGAGAAGATCGCCGCCTTGAAGAAGCTGGGCCTCTGCCTTGACGAAATCCGCCAGGTCATCAACCTCTACTTCGAGGACGCCAGCGGCATCAAGGGAAAGGAGCAGGTATTGAAAATCCTGGAGGCGCAGTTGCTGGCCACCCGCAGCAAGCTCGTTGAGCTGCGCGATTTCGAACGCGACCTGGAGGCCAACATCGCGCGCATGAAGACGCTGATCGAGGAAGCTCGCAAGCATCGATAACGCAAGACGGCGATTCGCCGCCTTTTTCTCTCATAAATCTACACTTGACGTCAAGTTTATATTTTTCCGTCGCCTGCCACAGTCATCACGTGTGGCCTGCCGACATTCCTTCCACGCTGTTCTTCTTCTGCACTGGAGGCACACCCGCCATGAATTTTTCCCGTCGTCTCGCCGCCATTTCCGCTGTGCTGCTGTGGAGCGCCAGCGTCCCGGCATCCCCGCCATTGCCGTCCGAACCCATCGAAAAGGAAACTCACATGACTATGGCAAACACCCTGCTTCGCCCCATCAACCCCGCCGGCTCCCTGATTTCCGGTATTTCCCAGGCGGTCGTCGCCGAAGGCGGCCGCACGATGTACGTCTCGGGGCATGTGCCCATGTCGGCAGACGGCAAGGTGCCCGCGAATCTGGAAGCCCAGTTGGCGTTGGTATTCGAGAACCTCAACGCCACCCTGCGGGCCGCAGGCGCCACATCCCGCAACCTGGCGCGCATCACCATCTACGTGCGCGATTTCCATGCGAATCAACTGCCCGAGATCCGCCAGGCACGCGACCGATTCATCGGCGAAAACCAGCCGCCGGCCAGCGCCCTGATCGGCGTTGCCAGTCTTTTCCACCCGGATGTGCTGGTGGAAGTCGATGCCGTCGCGGTGCTGCCTCCCGGCCGCTGAGTTTCCATGTCTTTTGCATCGAGGAGCCCATTCATGTCTCGTTGTTTTCTTGCCGCCGCTTTGCCTGCCGCGCTTTTGCTTGGCGCTGCCGCCTCGGCCTTCGCCAAACCGTCCCTATCCAACCCGGAGAGCATCACCATGACCTCATCCCAAAAAGCGATTTCCCCCTTCGTGCCTGAGACCCATATTGAGGTCAGCCAACGAAACGTGACGGTCGACGGCGAGGCGGCAGTCCTGACCCGCCATGAACGCCGTGACGGCCGCAACGCGGGCCTGGAAGGCGAACATTTCAGCGCCGTCGTCGCGGCGGACGGCACGCTCAAGGGCTTTGCCAACATCTCCCTGGACCTGGCGGGCAAACCCCTGCCGTCGCGTGAGCGCAGCGAGCAGATCGCACGCGGCTTCCTGCAGGATACGGCGCCCGACCTGCTGCCGCGCATGAAGATCAGCTGGATCGAGCCGCACGACGAACCCATCCTCGTCACGCGCGATGGCCGCAACGAAACGGTGACGCTCACCGGCATGAAGATGAAGGCACGCAACCTCGCCGACGGCCGCTGGTTCTGGGTCATCGTCGGCGCGGACGAAAAGCCCATGGTCTTCGAACGCGACATCGTGTGGATCACCTTCCCCGGCCATCGCCAGACGGAGAAGTGGCTGCATGACGGTTGGTTGAAGGCGCAGGCCGGCCGGTAAGTGCGCGTAGGGTTATGTCGCATCAACGGCGTTCATGATAAGTTTGAGTGCGAGGGTGGACAAAGCGAAGCGCGCCCACGCGTAACGAACGGCGATCAACAGTTGGAATTGAAGAGGCGGGCGGCATGGAAAGGAACCGCGAAACACAGCGTTAAACCAGCACCGGCGCGGGTTTGGCACTTCCCGCGTTGATCGCCCTTTCAATGGATGACGCCCCCTGCGACGTTGCAGCTGGGTAGCTCGATCTGACAATCGCCCATGAGACTGAACATGGCTCAGCTTGTTCGTTGCGACAACTTGAGATACAATGTATCTCAAGTTGGTATACAAAAGAGACCGCTATGGCTAACACCACGATGGTTCACGTCCGTGTGGACGAACAAATTAAGGCGCAAGCCACTGAGACGCTGGCCGCGATGGGCCTGTCCGTCTCTGACGCCGTACGCGTGTTTTTGATGCGTGTGGTCGCCGACAAGCAAATGCCATTTGCGCTCAAGGCGCCCAATGTCGAAACTCACGCCGCGATGGTCGAGGCCGACGAGATTGCACGAACACGTCGCGCCCGTTTTGATACCGCTACTGAACTGTTTGACGACCTTGAAAAAAACAGCCGCAAGTAAGCGTGCTGCGCTACCTCGTTCGGCGGATTACACGAAGTCCTTCCTGAAGGACTAGGAGCGCTTGTCGCGGGCCGGCCGCTATGACATGAATCGGCTCAAGGAAGCAATGCTACTGCTGGTCGCCAACGATGGCCCTCTCGGGCCGGAATGGCTCGATCACCTTTAGGCGGCAACTGGGAAGGGCACAGGGAGTGTCATATCGGCGGTGATTTTTTGCTGGCCTACAAACTCGATGACAGCGGCAAACATGGTTTGATTGTGTTTGTGCGCGCTGGCACGCATGCCGATTTGTTCGAGTGACAAAAACGTACTGCGCTCCGTCGGCTTGACATACCGGCTGGTCAGCACATAGGGAAAAACCCGCGCAGCCCCGCCTGGCGCTCAATCTCCCGCTCCGATTTCCCCCCTTTGACAAGCCGTATTCGGAGGCCGCCGAATAGTAACTTTAATATTTAGAGTTACTGTGCTAGGCTTGCGCCATGAGAACGAGCAGCTTTGCTTCGATGGAATGCCCGACGGCTCGGGCGCTGGACTGCATTGGCGAATCCTGGAGTCTGCTGATCCTTCGGGATGCTTTCCAGGGGTGCCGCCGCTTCGACGAGTTCCAGCGGAGTCTCGGAATTCCGGCCAACACCCTGGCGCAGCGCCTCAAGCATCTGGTGGCGAAGGGGCTTCTGCAAAAAAGTTCCTACAGCGAACGGCCGCCACGCTTCGAGTACGTCTTGACACCTATGGGCCAGGACCTGTTTCCGGTGCTGGTGGTTCTGTTCGATTGGGGCAGCAGGCACCTCACCCCCGACGGCGTCGCTGTCCGCCAGATCGACCGCAAGAGCGGAAAACCCATTGAGTCTCTGGTTGTTGACAGCCGCACATTCAAGCCGATCACCGTCGATCGCGTGCTGTTGAAATCCGGGCCTGTTGCATCGATACAGGTCAAGGAAAGAGTGGCGCAAGTGAAGGCGCTTTGGAAAAACGCGCCGCTGCCCGATTGACGGCGCTTGTTTATTGACTGCGAGCTTTTACCTATGGAAAACAATCGAACGATCCCCCCTTATCCGCTGGGCTATCGCCGCGTTGTCGTAACCGGCATGGGAATGGTCACGCCGCTGGGTATCGGCGTCGAAGCCTCATGGCGGAATTTGCTGGCCGGGCGTAGCGGCGTGCGACGCATCGACCGCTTTCGGGTGGACGATCTGCCATGCCGGATTGCCGGTCTGCTACCTCAAGGCAATCGCGCAACCGGCGGTTTTGACCCGGCCGAGTGGGTCGACGCCAAAGAGTTGAAGAAGATGGGCGATTTCATTGTCTACGCCCTGGCGGCCGCACACGAAGCCATTCACCATGCGGGATGGTTCCCTCAAACCACCGAGGAACGGGATCGAACCGGTGTGATGGTCGGCTCGGGCATCGGCGGCCTGCCCGGCATCGAGGCAACGGCACGGGCTTTGGAACGCGCCTCCGCCCGCCGCGTATCCCCCTTCTTCATCCCGTCAACGCTGATCAATCTGGCCGGCGGCCACATTGCCATCCGCCATGGATTCCGTGGCCCGACGCATGCGGCGGTGACGGCTTGCGCCTCCGGCGCACACGCGATCGGCGACGCGGCGCGGATGATTGCCCTGGATGATGCCGACGTAATGATCGCCGGCGGCACGGAAGCCGCCGTCTGCGAGCTCTCCCTCGCCGGATTCTGCGCGGCAAAAGCGCTCTCGACCGGATTCAACGACGCGCCGGAAATTGCGTCCCGCCCCTGGGACGTCGATCGGGATGGATTTGTCATGGGAGAAGGCAGCGGCATCCTTGTCCTCGAGGAATACGATCACGCCCGCTGCCGCGGCGCGCACATCCATGGCGAAATCGTCGGATACGGCCTGTCGGGCGATGCCTGCCACATCGTTTCGCCCCCGGAAGACGGCAACGGCGCCGCCCGCGCGATGCAGGCGGCGCTTCGGCGCGCGGCGATCGAACCGGCGCGCATCGATTATGTGAATGCCCATGCCACGTCGACTCCCGCTGGAGACATGGCGGAGATAGCCGCAATCAAGAGCGTCTTCGGCGAACACGCGACGAGCGGAGCGCTTTCGATCTCCTCCACCAAATCGTCCATGGGTCACTTGCTGGGTGCGGCAGGCAGCGTCGAAGCCATTCTTTCCCTACTGGCCTTGAGGGATCAGGTGGCGCCGCCCACGCGGAACCTGGTAATCCCGTCGGATGCCTGCGCCGGGCTGGATCTTATGCCCGGGGAGATATGCAAGAGAAAGATCGAATACGTGCTGTCGAACTCGTTCGGGTTCGGAGGAACCAATGCGAGCCTGATCTTCAGGCAGCCACCGGAACTGGAGTAGCGCCCAGCAAGCAGCGGATATCGCGATGAAAAAAAGCGACACGGCCGTTTCCGGCCGTGAAGCGTTTCCCGGCATTATGCGCGGGTAGGCAGCGCATCCAGCGCTGCCGCCAGTTCGCGGAAAGCGGCGTATTTTTCGCGGTAGCGCGGCGCGGCGGCGGCATCGGGTTCGATCCTTGAAGCGGCCGGGCACATTGCCGCCATCGCTTCCGGAAACGCAGCGTAGGTTCCCGAACCCACGGCAGCCGCTATCGCCGCCCCGAGGCAGCCCGATTCCTTCACATGGATCACTTCGGCCGGCATCTGGCTGATGTCGGCCACCATCTGCATCCAGACGTTCGAACGCGCGGGGCCGCCGGTCAGGCGGAGCGTCCGGTTGCGTCCGGAAAGCTCCAGAATCCGCTCGAGGTGCGCATGCTGCGCAAAGCAGATTCCCTCGTACACGGCCTGCACGAGATGCGGCAGGCCGTGCGCGTTGGCCATGCCGTAGAAGCCGCCGGAAAGATTATCGCCGAGGTTCGAGGAAAACAGATAGGGCAGGAACTGCACGCCGCTTGCCGCCTTCGGCAGCGATTCGACCATGGCGTTGCAACGCTCGTAGGGCTGCGCAACGTCGCCCATGAAATTGCGCACGAACCATTCGAGATTCGAGGCCGAGGTCGGGCTGCCCTCATGCACGAAATACTTGCCCGGAATACAGTAGCGCCCCCAGGTGTAGGGATATCCGGCGGGGAGAATCCGGTCGGCGATCCAGGTCTCGATCGTCCACGTTCCCATCACCACGTTGATCCGTGCCTCGTCGGCCAGCCCCGCGCAAACGGCCGCGGAAACCACGTCGAAAAAACCGCCGTAAACGGGCGTGCCGGGCTGTAGTCCGGTTTCCGCCGCCGCCTGCGCCGAAACGCCCGCCTGGCTCTCGGTCGAACCCAGCACCGGCGCCGTGCAGCCGAGCATCTCCTCGATGCCGAACAGCTTGAAAAGCGCCGGTTCGTAGCTCCCCTTGTCGACGTCGATCAGGTTGCTGCCCGAGATATTGGTGGCCTCGGCGCCGAACTCGCCGGTGAACTTGAAGCGGACCCAGTCGTGCGCCATCAGGATGCGGTGGATGCGGCCGTAGGCGCCGGCTTCGTTCTCCTTCAGCCACGCCAGCAGCACCGCCGGATGGCTCGGCCAGACCTGCTGGAAGGCGTAGGGGTAGGCCGCCGCGTCGGCGCCCGCCTCCTTGAAGCGGCGCGTCAGCGGCATGGCGCGGTTGTCCGAAGAGATGATGCCGTTGCGCACCGGCTCGCCGTCGCGGTCCACCGCGTAAAGCCCCTTGCCGTGCGCCGAAAAGCTCACCCCGCGGATATCGTCCGCCGCCACGCCGCTCTCGGCGATCACCCGCCGCACCGTGCCGCAAACGGCCTGCCACATCGCCCGCATGTCGCGCTCGCTCCAGCCGACGTGCGCGGCAATCGCCGCGTCGCTCTGCGAGGCCACCGCCTTCTCGTTGCCGCGTTCGTCGTAGAGGCCGCTCTTGATGACCGACCCGCCGATATCCACCCCCAGAAAATGCGCCATGATTTCTTTCCCGACAGACAATACTCAACCCATTACGAAAGCCGGCCCGCGTTTAGCACGGGCCGGCTCGACCTTTTACGGCATCGCTCCCAGTCGGAAAGCGCTTATGCCGGCTCGGGAATCAGCAGCACCTTGATCGATTCGACCGCATGCGCGCGCTCGAACGCTGTTTCCCAATCGGCGAGATTGTACTTGTCCGTGACGATCCCTTGGGAGGTTACCAGACCGCGATTGAGCAAATCGATCGCCACGGGGTAGGTATACGGGCCGAGATGGGAGCCGCGGATATCGAGTTCCTTGCGGTCGCCGATGATCGACCAGTCGGCCGTCGTCTCCTTGCCGAACACGCTGAATTCGACGAAACGCCCCAGCTTCCGGATGATTTCCAACCCCTGCGTGACGCCCGCCGGATTCCCCGTCGCCTCGATATAAACGTCGCAGCCATAGCCGTCGGTCAACGAGCGCACTACGCTATTGACATCTTCCTTGGCCGGATTGATGGTCAGGTCGGCGCCATAACCGCGCGCCAGTTCCAGGCGCGATTCCACCGGGTCGACGACGATCAGCTTCCTCGGTGTCTTGAGGCTTGCCACCTGGGTCATCATCAACCCCAGAGGACCGGCGCCGGCAATGACGACAACATCTTCCAGGCCGATGTCCCCGCGATTCACGGTATGGATCGCGCACGCCAGCGGCTCGATGATCGAAGCATCGTTCAGCGGCATGTCCTCGGGGATCTTATGCACGAGGGAGGTCGGCGGAAGCACCATGTATTCGGCCATCGCGCCTTCGGCCACGACGTGCTGAAAGCCAAAGATATTGTGTGTCTCGCACATCCAATAGTTGCCGCTCCGGCAAAAACGGCATTTCCCGCAAGGCACGATCTGCTCGGCGATGACCCGGTCGCCGACCTTTACGCCGAAGTGCTCTTCCGCCCCCTCGCCGGCTTCCACGACATAGCCGAAAAACTCATGCCCAGGCACGACCGGCGTCTTCACCCAGGACTCCCCGCCGTTGCCCCCCCAGAACATGCCGGCGCCCGAATGGCATTTGCCGTCGCTGGCGCAGATGCCGCAGGCGCCGATCCGGATGAGCAGCTCGTTCATCTTCGGGCTCGGCCGTTTGATGCGCTCCAGACGGTAATCCTCCGGACCGTGATTGACGATGGCGAGCATATCGGGATTTTCGTTTTTCATGAAACTTCTCCTGTATCAGTGTGGCAAATTCAAAGCAAAAGGGGTCCTTGGCCTCCGGCGTACCGGCCGGAGGCTTGTTCGAAGGTCGAACTGTTACGAAACTTGAAACGGAAGCCGGATCAGCGGTGCTTTATTCGCTCCCGGCTGATGTAGATGGCAAAGAGAATGATCAGCCCCTTGATGATGTTCTGGACATACGGGGAGACTCCCATCATGTTCAGCCCGTTGTTGAGCACACCGAGCATCATGGCGCCGATAAGCGTGCCGATGATCGAGCCTCGCCCGCCCGAAATCGACGTTCCGCCCATCACGACGGCGGCAATGGCATCCATCTCGAAGCCGATGCCGGCGTTCGGCTGGCCGCTCATCAGGCGCGAACTCAGCACCAGCCCTGCGAGGGCGGAGGTAAAACCGCTCAGCGCATAGACCAGCAGCTTGTAGCGCGCCACGCGCACGCCCGAAAGCCGCGTGGCCTCCTCGTTGCCACCGATGGCGTAGATGTAGCGCCCGACGGGAGTCCTATCGAGCAGCAGGTAGGCCAGGAAAAATACGATCAGCATGATGATGACCGGCGTCTGCACGCCGAGAACCGAACCGCGCCCGAAAAAGGCGAAGCTCTCCGGCAAGCCGTCGATGGGATAACCGCCGGTATAGATGAGCCCCAGGCCGCGCGCGATTCCCATGGTCGCCAGGGTGACGATGATCGGCGGCATCCCGGCCTTGGCCACGAAAAATCCGTTGAACAAACCGAACAGCAAGCCCACGCCCAGGCCGAGGGGGATCGCCGCCACCGGCGGCACCCCGGCCACCATCATGCCGGCCATCAGCGTTCCGGAGAGCGCCATGACGGCGCCGACGCACAGATCGATGCCGCCCGTAAGGATCACGCAGGTCATGCCGACGGCGATGATGGCGTTGATCGACACCTGGCGGGCGATATTGAGCAGGTTGTTGACCGAGAGGAACGTGTCCGTCGTGACGATCATCACGAGACAAACCCCGATCAGCCCGGCCAGCGGAAACAGGAATGGCGAGCGCTTCATTTTCGCCATCCAGCCGGCGCCCGGATTCGCGGCATTCGACGGCTGGCTCTTGACGTTATCCAGGCTAATTTCCTGTTGTTGCATGGCGCATTACCTCCGTGGAATTGATTTCGTTGCCTTCCAGTGTCGCGACGATGGCTCCCTGGCGGAAAACCGCCACGCGGTCGCAGAGGCCGACGATTTCCGGCAGTTCCGATGAAATAAAAATGATGGCGTACCCTTCGTTGGTCAGACGGCGCATCAAGGTGTAGATCTCGGCCTTGGCGCCTACGTCGATGCCGCGTGTCGGCTCGTCGAAAACGAGAACCTTGCAGGTGTGGTTCAACCAGCGCCCGATCACCACCTTCTGCTGGTTGCCTCCGGAAAGCTGGCCGACGACGGTCGTCGGGCCCGGCGCCTTGACGCCGACGCGGCCCATCACCTGCCGGGTGGTTTCATCTTCGCGGCGGCGGTCGATGAAAGGCGCGGGGCTCAAATATTTCCCCATGTTGTTGATCGAGATGTTGTCGCGGATATTGAAGCCGACGATCAGCCCCTCGGTTTTCCGGCTCTCGGGCAACAGGCCTATGCCGGCATGCAACGCCTCCGCCGTATTCTTCAGCTCGACGCGTTCGCCGCGCAGTAAAATCTCTTTCTGCCAGGCCTTGTCGGCGCCGATCACCGCCCGCGCGAGTTCGGAGCGGCCCGAACCGACGAGGCCCGCGAAACCGAGAATTTCCCCTTCGTGCAAGATGAAGCTGTTGGCCGGCGCATCCTTCGACAGGCGCACCGCGCGCGCCTCGAGGACCTTGCCGGCGTTGACGTTACGCGCCGGCTTGGGCGGAAAGGTCTGTTCGAGACGCCTGCCGACCATCCACTCGACCATGGTGTCGACATCCATATCGCATACATCGGCGCTGTCGACGTAATGCCCGTCGCGCAGCACCGTAATACGGTCGCATACGGAGAAAATTTCCTCCAAGTGGTGCGAAATGAAAACCATCGCAACACCGTGCGCTTTCAGGTCGCGCATGATGCCGAAGAGATGTTCGGCTTCCGACGGCGTCAGGGTTGCCGTCGGCTCGTCGAGAATCAGGATGCGGGCGTCGAGCGACAGCGCCTTGGCGATTTCGACGAACTGCTGCTGCGCGACGCTGAGCTGGCAGACCGGAACGTCCAGATCGATGCTGATGCTCAGTTTTTCGAACAGCGCCTGGGCTTCCGCACGCATCGTTTTCTTGGCCAAAAGCCCCAGGGGATTGGTCTTCTCGCGCCCCAGAAAAATGTTCTCGACGGCGCTGAGGTAGGGAATCAGGCTGAATTCCTGGAAGATGATGGCCACCCCCGCCGCCACCGCCTCGTTGTACGTGGCGAAGCGGCGCTCCTTGCCGTCGAGCAGGATGCGCCCCTCGTCCGGCTGGTGGATGCCGCACAGGATCTTCATCAGCGTAGACTTCCCGGCGCCGTTCTCGCCCAGCAGCGCATGGATCTCGCCCTTTTCCACCGTCAGGTCGATATCCGTCAGCGCGTTCACGCCCGGAAAACGCTTCGTTATATGTTCAAGCCGCAGAACTGCGTCCATGCCGCCCCCCCGCTTTCAGTCTTGAAATCCGTTTTATTCTTCGCACCGGCTTGCCGGCGTCGCTGCCGCCACGGGCGACAACGCCGGCTATCAGCCGATTACCAGGCGAACGTCTTCGCGCCGTCCTTGTCGATCAGCTTCACTTCGACGGGAATGGCGTTCGGAACGTTGGCGCCCCATTTCTTGGCCAGGGCGATGCCGATCGCAATACGGATCTGGTCGCGCGGATACTGTGCGGAAGTCGCGATGAACTTCGACCCCGGTTTCTGCATGGCCTTGATGGCCTCCGGCGCGCCATCGACGCTGACCAGCTTCACATCCCTGCCGCTCGACTCGATTGCCGCCAGCGCCCCCATCGCGCCGCCGTCGTTCACGCTGAACAGCCCCTTCAGTTTGGGCTGGGCCTGCAGCATGTTCTCGGTGACGTTCAGCGCGAAGTCGCGCTCCTGTTTGCCGTTCTGCGTATCGACGATTTTTATGTCCGGAAACTTCTTGAGCGCATCCCGGCAGCCGCGCACGCGCTCCAGGATCGGCACCACCGGGATGCCGTCGAGAATCGCCACGTCGCCCTTGCCTTCGATGCTCTTGGCCAGGAACTCGCAAGCCATGAGGCCGGCGTCATAGTTCTTGGAACCGACGAAGGAATCGACCGGCCCCTTGGCGTTGGCATCCACGGCGACCACCACCAGGCCCTGCGCCTTGGCCGATTTCACCGCGCCTTCCACGCCGGTGGTATCGGTGGGATTGATCAGCAGGATATCGATTTTTTTCTGGATCATATCCTCCACGTCGTTGATCTGCTTGGCCACGTCGTGGCGCGCATCGGCGATGGTCACCGTCGCGCCGATGCTGCCGGCCGCCTCTTCCAGCGCCTGCTTCATGGTGACGAAATACGGGTTGTTGAGTTCCTGGAACGACATGCCGATCTTCAACGGCGCTGCCGCCATGCCCGGCGCAGCCATCCCCAGGGCCAACAGGCCTCCCACCACCAGCGGCAAAGTCTTTTTCGCGATTTTCATTTTTTCCCTCTCGTTTATAAAAAATAACAACACTTCGATTTTCGAAACCGCGGGGCCGGCATGGCTTCTTTACCCAATCCCCACTGTTTCACAGACAGACACTCCCCGCCGTCCGGATCGCCCAACCTGTGGATGATCTGAAACGGTCTGAACACCAGCAACCGACAGAACTACCTGGCCACTACGGTCTGGCGCCGATGAAGGCGCCTCCGGAGGCGGACTCCGGGAACATTCCGAGTCTCGCGCGCGGATAAAAACTCTGGCACTCGCCTGACAAGGGACGACGCAGCGCTTTCATGGCCGCGGCTCCTGAATGGCGAACTCCGACTTCAGGGCTTGATGGACCCGGCGGAAACGCGCCCGGCGAATCTCGATTTCCTCGCCCCAATCCTCACGCGGCTCGATCGTTTCCACCACCGGCGGCGCGGCGAACAGATTGCCGGCCGAACCGTTTGCCGCCGACAACTGCGCCAGACGCACGGCGCCGATGCTTGGCGCATCGAACTCAGAATCATGCAGATTCATCGGCGTATTGCAGGCGGTGACCAGCAGCTCGCTCCAGAAGCGGCTGTTTCTGCCGTTGCCGATCAGCGAAACGCTCGACACCTTGGCGCCGTTTTTCTGGATGGAGACCAGGCTGTCGGCCATGCTGAAGGCGACGCCTTCCAGCACGGCATAAGCAAGCTCCCTCTTTCCCGTGTTCTGCGTCAAGCCGAAAAACACGCCCGAAGCCCTGGCGTCGCTATGCAGGGAGCTCGCGCCATACAGGTAGGGCAGGAAAGTCGGCGCTTCGTGTACGTCGGCCTGATTGGCCTGTTCGATGAAGGACTCGTGGCTGCGCACGCCGATCATCGGCGCCGACCAGTCGAGGCTTGCGCTGCCGCTCGGCACCACCCCCAATCGACACCACCGCTTGGGCAGGGCATGGCAAAAACTGCCGACAGCCTGCTCCTTGCCGGAATACGCACGATTCGACGTAACGAAAACCAGACCGCTCTGCCCCAGGTCGATATGGGCCGCGCCGGGCTCACGCATACCCAGGCCGACAGCGGCGGCGGCAGGATACGCGGCCCCCGCCGCCACCGGCACCGGATGCTTCACCTGCCAGGCCAGAGCCAGCTGCGGCCGCAGCAGGCCGGCAACCTCGCTCCCTTCGGCCAGCTTGGGAAAATGCCCGCATGAGAGCCCGAGCGCCTCGATCATCCGCTCCGACCAGCTTCGCCGCGTCACGTCGAAACACAGCGTCGCGGAAGCGTCGGACATATCCGTCACGAATTCCCCGGTCAGGCGGAAGACGATGAAATCCTTCGGCGTCAGCACCTTGGCGATGCTGTCGAACACCGAACGTTCGTATTTCTGGAGCCACAGCAGCTTGGCCGCCGTGAAGCCCGGCTTGGCCACGTTTCCGGTAATGTCGCGCGAATTCGTCACCAGGGCTTCCAGTTCGACGCATTCGGCCAGCGCCCGGCCATCGCGCCACAACATCGCCGGCCGCAGCAGGCGGTGGTGCTTGTCGAGCAGCACGGTCCCCTGCGTCTGCCCGGAAATGCCGATCCCGCGCAAGCCGGAAAACGCCGCCGGCACATGCGCGCGGACACTGGCAATCGCCTCCGAGGTGGCGGACCACCACTCTTCCGGGCTCTGCTCGAACCAGCGGGGATGCGGAGAAGAACGCGTCAGCCGCACGACCGAATCGGAAAGGACATTCTGCTCTTCGTCGACGAGGATCACCTTGACCTTGCCGACGCCAAGATTGATCCCGAGAAACGTATGTCCCATGGCGCAGGCTCTTCAGGCCACGGATGCCGACAGGAGATTCAACTGATGCAGCGCCCGGAAGCGCGTCGGCGAAACGCCCTTGCGCAGCAGGAAATGCCGGTTGAAATTCGACACGTTGTTGTAGCCGACGCGAAAACAGATGTCCGCCACCGACAGCCCGCTATCGACCAACAGTTCGCAGGCCCGCTGGATCCGCAGATCGTTGACGTGCTGCACGAACGACATCCCCGTATGCTTCCTGAAATAGCGGGAGAACGCCGTCACCGTCTGCCCCGCCATGTCCGCCACGTCGGATTCGCGCAGGTCGCTGGCCAGATTCTGGTCGATGTACGAGAGCACCTGGTTGATCGTGGACGACATGTAGCTCGATGGATCGGGCGTAAAATGGTGGCTGGCCAGGAGCTTTCGTCCTTCGTCCTGCGAAATCAGGTCGAACAGGGCCAGAAACAGCACGATGCGCCGCCCCCCTTGCGCCACCAGCAACTCCTCCATGATCGGCCTGGCGGCCTCGCTGACTGTCGCCGAGAACTCCACGCCCCGTTTCGATTCGTTCACCAGCTTTTTCAGATGCCGGAACTCGGGAAAGGCCAGCACGCGCTGGAAGAGGAATTCCCTGGAAAACTGGACGATCAGGTTCCGGCGGTCCACCGAAGCCCCTTCCGGCAGCTCGCTGACCCAGTTGTGCGGCAGATTCGGCGCCATGAACACCAGATTCCCGGGAACGAACGGGCTGACATAGTCGCCCACGAACAATTGCCCGGAGGTCTCGGTAATCAGCTGGATTTCGTATTCCGGGTGGAAGTGCCAGCGTACGGTCCTGAATGGATAGCCGTGCCCCCACACCTTGAAGGACTCATGTTGAGGCACATCGACGACTTCCAGATCAGGTTTCATTGGACCCTCCGCAAATCCCGCCAAGTGGCGATTTCCCTATTTTCTTATGTTGTTGTAGTGACTTTAGAAACCTTATCGGTTCTTATCAACCAATGGTTGCACCCTTTTCTGATACTTTTTTGCGCATTTTCTCCCGATATCGCGCTCTTAGCCCCTGCAAAAACACTAACACACCGATAATTTCGAAAACCGTAGCCGAAACAGTGGGGCAGGCCACCCCCCTTTTTTTGGCAAAGGTTGCAGCGAATCTACGCCATCCGCATAGAGACCGATTCCATTTATAAATCGAGAGCGACACGAAGGCGAGCCGCTTCACAATGCTGTGGCGCGGCAAAGCGAAAACGGCAAAGCCACTCGCGTTTTACGACCGGAATCAGGCAAATTCGGCCGAAGACCTGCGGCACAAGGATTTCAACCAAAATGGCGTGACCAGCTTCGGTTTTTAGGATAACACCGATGCGCCCGGCAACACGCTCCGAGAGCACTTCGGGCAAGCATCGGCTCGCCCGAGGCCAGACGATAGGCCCAGTTTCCCGGCGGGGGTGAATTGTACTTGTATACCTGCCGGCGCCTTGCCCGGGGAGACCGCGCCAAGTGACGCTTGCGGCTAGACCTGCTGTGACGCCGAGCGTTTTTCGGCAACCGGCTGGAGCGAATGCGACAAACGCCCATAGGCCTGGTGGGTGCGCGACAGGTGGTCGAACATGGCCCTGGCGGCCTCTTCCTGATCGCGCGCGATGATCAGGTCGATGATCCTCGCGTGCTCCCGGTGGCTGAGCATCACCGAGCCTTCGATATGCACCGCTTCGGCCTGGAAGCGTGCAAGCCAGTTCAGGAGATCGTAGCCCACGGCGGCAAACAGCGCATTCCCCGAAAGGCCGGCAATCGCCTTGTGCAGGGCCATGTCCGTTGCCAGAAACGCATGCGGGTCGGAAATCGCCTTGCGGTTGGCTTCGAGCGCGCCCCGCAACCGTTCGGCATCCGCGGCGGTGCAGGTGCGCGCGGCGATGCGCGCCATCTCGATTTCAAGAAAAATCCGCAATTGCTTGACGTCCAGCACATCCTTTTCGGAGGGATTGTCCGGCAAACGGATCGTTTCCGCGCCTCCCCAGGGATGCGCCCGCTCTACCGAAACCCTCGCCGTGCGTCCGTGCGACCGGTCGATCAGCCCCCGCGCCTGCAGGGTGACCAGCGCTTCGCGCACCGCCACGCGGCTGGCCGCGAGCATGCCCGCCAGCTCCCTCTCGGAAGGCAGCCGGTCACCCGGGCGGTAATGCCCCTTCTGGATGGCCTCCTGCAACTGGTGGGTTATCTGGTCAGCCAGTTTGGCGCGAACGAGCGGTTTGAAAACAGCCATGTGACATCCCCGTCGATACTGGTATTACCATAAGTCTAGTCGAAGTCTCCACTTTCGTCCATTACCCTGCATCGCCCTGGCCGGAAAAAGGTCTTCAACCAACAAACCGACCATCTCGGAATATGAAAATAAAAATATTATATTCATATACTTAAAATACAAATAGATAGACGACAAATCGACATTAACTCTATTGTCATTAAAAGGAAACTCAACCGAAGAATACCGTATTGACTTCGCCATACGCACTGGTATATGGTATTACCAGTTTAAAAACACGCGGGAGGCGAAATGATTCTTAAAAGGCTGGTCGATGGCCTGATGCGGGCCATCGAAATCGTCATCATGATCGCGCTGATCGTGATGGTCGTGCTGGTGTTCACCAACGTCGTCATGCGTTACGGGTTCGGAACGGGCATCGCCATTTCCGACGAAGTGTCGCGCTACTGTTTCGTGTGGCTGGTGTTCCTCGGCGCCATCGTCGCCATGCGCCAGCACGCCCACCTGGGCATGGACAGCCTGGTGCGCCGCCTGCCGCTCGCCGGGAAAAAGATCTGCTTCGCCATCAGCCACGGCCTCATGCTTTACGGATGCGCCATCCTGCTCCAGGGCAGTTGGACGCATACCGTTCTCGGGCAGGCCAACAGATCGGCCGTCACCGGCATACCCATGTCATGGGTCGCCGCGGCCGGCGTGGTTTCCAGCATCGCCATGGGGATCATCCTGGTCTCCGACCTCGTCCGGCTCGCGCTGGGACGCCTGGGCGAGATGGACCTGACCACCGTTGCCGAAGAACAGGGGTAGAAGCGATGAGCCTCGCCATTTTCACCCTGTCCCTGTGCCTCCTCATGGCCGTGGGCACGCCGGTCGCCTTTGCGCTGCTCATCACCGGTGTGCTGATGCTCCACCAATTGTCCGCCTTCGATACCGCGGCGGTCGCGCAATACATGCTCGAAGGCTCCAACAGCTACCAACTGCTCGCCGTGCCGTTTTTCATGCTGGCCGGCGAGCTGATGAACGCCGGGGGAATCTCCCGGCGCATCGTCGCCCTGGCCGTGGCCATGATCGCGCACGTGCGCGGCGGCTTGGGCTACGTTGTGATCGCCGTCGCCGTCGTGCTCTCCAGCCTTTCCGGCTCGGCCGTGGCCGACGCCGCGGCACTGGCCGGCGTGCTGCTGCCCATGATGCGCGAAAACGGCTACGACGAAAAACAGTCCGCCGGCCTGATATGCGCGGGCGCGATCATCACCCCGGTCATTCCGCCGTCGATCTCGTTCATCATCTTCGGCATCGCCACCAACGTCTCGATCACCAAGCTCTTTTTCGCCGGTATCGCGCCGGGGCTGCTGATCGGCCTCGCGCTGGTGCTGACCTGGTGGTGGATCATGCGCAAGGCCACCGTCCGGGTATCGGAAAAACAGCCCCTGTCCGTCTGCCTGAAGCGTTTTTCCGAAGCGCTCTGGGGGCTGTTCCTGCCGGTCATCATCATCGTCGGGCTGCGCGGCGGCATCTTCACCGCCACCGAGGCCGCCGTCGTGGCCGCCGTTTACGCGCTGATCGTCGGGGTGCTCGTCTACCGCGAACTGAAGCTCTCGCAGCTGCTTCGCGTCTTCGTGGCGTCCGCCAAGACGACGGCGATCATCATGTTCCTCATCGCCGCCTCCTTCGTGTCGTCGTACGCCATCACCCTGGCCGACCTGCCCGGCGAAGTCTCGGCGCTGATCGAACCGATCCTGGACAGCCCCATCCTGCTGATGACCGCCGTCATGATCCTGCTCACCGTCGTCGGCGCCGGCCTCGACATCACGCCGACCATTCTCATCCTGGCCCCGGTGCTGGTCCCGATCGCCATCAAGGCCAACATCGACCCGATCTATTTCGGCGTGATGTTCGTCATCAACGGCTCGATCGGACTGATCACGCCGCCGGTCGGCACGGTCCTCAACGCCGTGGCCGGCGTCGGCAGGATGACGCTCGACGACGTGGTCAAGGGCGCCTGGCTCTACATGGTCGTTCTCAGCGGCGTAATGATGCTGTTCGTATTTTTCCCCTGGCTCATCACCGAGCCGGCCAAATGGCTGTACCGCTAATTCACATCCACAACAGGAGGTCATGACATGAATTCATCCATCCGCGCATTCGCCCGCCGCAGCGTCGGCCTGCTCGCCGTTTGCGCCATCGCCGTTGCCGCCGGCGGCGCCTCGGCACAGATCAGCCAGCGCATGATCCGCTTCGGTTTCGGCAACCCGGAGAGCAGCCCGTCGGGCCAGGGCGTCAAGCATTTCGCGGAACTCGTCGACAAGAAAAGCGGCGGCAAGATGAAAGTCCGCCTCTTCGGCGGCGCCGTCCTCGGCGCCGACATGGCGATGCAGACGGCCCTTGCGGCCGGCACCCAGGAAATGATGGTCGGCTCGACGGCGACGCTGGTCGGCATGGTCAAGGAATTCGGCATTCTCGACCTGCCCTTCGTATTCCAGACGCCCGAAGAAGCCTACGCGGTCGTCGACGGCCCGGTCGGCAAAAAACTCACTGCCAAGCTGCCGGCCGTCGGGCTCATCGGCATCGCGTTCTGGGATAACGGCTTCCGCAACCTGACCAACAGCAAGCGGCCCGTCGCCAAAATGGAGGACCTGGACGGCATCAAGCTGCGGGTGATGCAGAACCCGGTTTACCTCGAATTCTTCAAGGAATTGGGCGCGAGCCCCGTGCCGATGCCCTGGAGCGAAGTCTTCAGCGCGCTCGAAACCCGCACCGTCGACGGCCATGAAAACCCGGCGTCGACGATCGACACGGCGAAAATCTACGAAGTCCAGAAATACCTCAGCTTGACCCGGCACGCCTACGCCGCCCACCTCGTGATGGCCAGCAAGAAGTGGTGGGACACGCTGAGCCCGGACGAGCAGCGGATAATCGCCGAAGCCGTGATCGAGACCCAGCCGTTCCAGCGCAAGCTCAACAACGAAGCGGATGCCAAGTCGATCGCCGCGCTCAAGGAAAAGGGCATGACCGTCACGGTCATCCCGCCCGCCGAGTTGCAACGCATGAGCGACAAGGTGCGCCCGGTCGTCGAGAAATTCGCCGCCGATTTCGACGCCAATCTGGCGAAGGAAATGTTCGCCCAGGTGGAGGCCATGCGCAAGAAGCCGTAAAACGGCCGCGGACGGCATACCGCCGGCCGCGGTGAATATCAACGCCAGTCGTCTATCCCGCCGACGCCCCAGGGGTCGGCGGGCCGGGCCGGCGCATCTTTCGAAATCGTCTTCGCACGCGGAAAATATATGCAATTAGGATTGTCGTCGTATTCTTTCACCTGGGCCGTCGGGGTTCCGGGGCACCCTCCGGCAGCGCCGATGAGCGCGGACGATCTGCTGCGCCAAGCGCAGCGCCACGGCCTTTGCGTCGTGCAGATCGCCGACAACTGCCCCTTGCATGCGCTGAGCCGGCAGGAGCTCGACGAACTGCGCCGCAGCGCCGCGGATCTTGGCATCCGCATCGAAGCCGGGATGCGCGGCCTCTTCGCCGACAGCGTCGAGGACTACCTGCAAATCGCCAAAGCGCTCGGCTCGGACATTCTGCGCCTCGTTATCGACGCTCCCGGCTACGAGCCGGAAATCGACGAGGTCATACACCTCATCCGCTCGCTCGTGCCGCGGTTCGAGCAGTCCGGCATCCGTCTGGCGATCGAGAACCACGACCGCTTCCTGAGCCGTGATTTCGTGCGCATGGTCGCCGAAACGGACCCGCGCTGGGTCGGCATCTGCCTCGATTCGGTCAACAGCATGGGTGCCGGCGAAGGCGCCCTGGAAGTGGCGCGCATCCTGGCGCCATACACCATCAACCTGCATCTGAAGGAATTCACCGTCCGCCGGGTCGACCACAAGATGGGCTTCGTCGTCGAGGGTCTGCCCGCCGGACAGGGGCTGCTGAACATCCCCTCCCTCGTCGCGGAAGTCGCCGCCAAAGGCCGGTGCCGGAGCGCCATCGTCGAACTGTGGACGCCGCCCGAAAAAACGCTGGACGGCACGATCCGCAAAGAGGCCGAATGGGTCGAAGCCAGCGTGGCGTTCCTCAAGAACAGCGGCCTGTTCGAACCATGACTACGACATTTTTTTCTCACCACCCCCTGGCATCGCATCCGCATGCCTGCCCAATCACTCGATAGGAAATCCATCATGCAAAAAATCACTCTGGTCGGCGCCGGCGGAAAGATGGGCATGCGCCTGGCGCAAAACCTCCGCAAATCCCCGTACGACACCCGCTACCTCGAGGTCAGTCCCGCAGGAATCGCCCGCCTGGCCGACGCGGGCCTGCCCCTGTCGCAGCCCGGCGAATGCATCGGCGACGCCGACGCGGTGATTTTCGCGGTGCCCGACGTCGCGCTCGGCGAGGTCACGAAGGAGTACATCCCGCAAATGAAAAGCGGCGCCATGGCCGTCATGCTCGATCCGGCGGCGCCGCTCGCCGGAAAGATCCACGACTGCCCGGACATCAACTACTTCATCGCCCACCCGGCGCACCCCTCCATCTTCTACTGGGGCCCGACGCCGGAAGAGCAAAAGGACCATTTCGGCGGCGTCGCCGCCAAGCAGGCAATCGTCTGCGCCCTGATGCGCGGGGACGAAAGCCGGTATGCCCAGGGCGAGCGGCTGGCCGCCACCTTCTACGGCCCGGTCAGCAAATCGCACCGGATCACCGTCGAGCAGATGGGGATGCTCGAACCGGCGCTGGTCGAGACGCTCTCCTCCACCTGCGTTTATGTCATCCGCCAGGGCCTCGACGAAATCATCAAGAAAGGCGTGCCGGCCGAGGCCGCCCGCGACTTCCTGCTGGGCCACCTGCGCATCCAGTTGGCGGTGCTGTTCGACGAGATTCCCGGCGCCGTCTTCTCGGATGCGGCCAACAAGGCGCTGCAGCGCGGCCTCAAGGAATTCATCAAGGAGGATTGGCGCAAGATTTTCGACGCCGACAACGTCAAGGACCAAATCGCGTCGATCACCTGATTCCACGCCGCCCCGGCGACGGGGCGGTTTCCCTCGAACCCAAAGGCATCCGACACCATGAAAAAATATACGATCGGCATCGACTTCGGCACGCTGAGCGGCCGCGCCCTGCTTGTCGATACGAGCGACGGGCGCGAGATCGCCAGCGCCGTGCACCATTACGCGGACGGCGTCATCGACCGCCGCCTGCCCGGCAGCGGGGTGGAATTGCCGCCGGACTGGGCGCTGCAGAACCCGCAGGACTACCTCGCCGTATTGCGCCACGCGATTCCGGAAGTCCTGCGCCTTGGCGGCGCCGGCCCGCAGGACGTCAAGGGGATAGGAATAGACTTCACCGCCTGCACGTTCCTGCCGACGCTGCGCGACGGCACGCCGCTTTCCATGGTGCCGCGCTGGGTGAACCGCCCGCACGCCTGGACCAAGCTCTGGAAGCACCATGCCAGCCAGCCGCAGGCGGACCGGGTCAACGCCGTCGCGCGCGAGCGGGGCGAAGCGTGGCTGCCGCTCTACGGCGGCAAAATATCGAGCGAATGGTCCGTCCCCAAGATGCTCCAGGTGCTGCAGGAGGACCCCGAAGTCTATGCGGCGGCCGAGCGCTTCCTCGAAGCCGGAGACTGGCTGGTCTGGCAATTGACCGGCCATGAGACCCGCAGCGCCTGCTTCGCCGGCTACAAATGCATCCTCACCGACAGCGGCTTCCCGAGCCGCGACTACTTCGCCGCGCTCGACCCCCGCTTCGCTGACGTCGTCGACACGCGCCTTTGCCGCGACTTCATGCAATTGGGCGATCTGGCCGGAACGCTCAGCGCCAGCGCCGCCGCGCTGACCGGCCTGCCCCTGGGAACACCCGTGGCGGTGGCCAACGTCGACGCCCACGTGACGGCGCCGGCGGTGAAGGTGACAGGTTCCCGGCGCATGGTCGCCATCATGGGCACCTCGACCTGCCATGTGCTGATCGGCGACCGCCTGGAAGCGGTGGAAGGCATGTGCGGCGTCGTGCGCGGCGGCATCGTTCCCGGCGTCTATGGGTACGAGGCCGGGCAAAGCTGCGTCGGCGACGGCTTGGGCTGGTTCGTCGACCACGCCGTACCGGAAAGCTGCCACCAGGCGGCCAGGCACGCCGGCCTTGGCATCCACGGTTATCTTGAACGGGAAGCCGCCCGGCAGGCGCCGGGGGAACACGGCCTGGTGGCGCTGGACTGGCTCAACGGCAACCGTTCGACGCTGGTCGACACCGACCTGACCGGCATGATCGTCGGCATGACCCTGACCACCCGCGCGCCGGACATTTACCGCGCGCTGATCGAGGCCACCGCTTTCGGCACGCGGACGATCATCGAAGCCTTCGAAAACCGCGGCATCCCGGTCGACGAATACGTCGCCGCCGGCGGGCTGCCCGAAAAAAACGCCCTCCTGCGCCAGATATACGCGGACGTTCTCGGCAAACCCGTGCGCCTCGCCGGATCGGCGCAGGCCCCGGCGCTCGGATCGGCGATCTACGCCGCCGTTGCGGCGGGAATATACCCGACCATTCAGGAAGCGGCCGCGCGCATGGGCAGCATCAAGGAAGAAATCATTCTCCCGGACCCGGCGCGCCAGGCCATCTACAACCGGCTGTACGACGAATACCGGACGCTTTACGACTACTTCGGCCGGGGCGCCAACGACGCCATGAAACGCCTCAAGACGATGCGCCGGGGCACCGCTTAAAAGAGGCAGGGCCGATACGAAAGGAAGAATCGGGATCGGGTAGGAGGCGGGGTCACCCCCGCCGTCCTCCCACACCACCGTACGTACGGTTCCGTATACGGCGGTTCCTGCCTACTGGGCGTACCGCCCCAGTGAGTTTCGTTTCGTTCATCATGTCGCCTGTCGTCCAATAGACACCGCCACCGCTCTTGGAGCTTCCGGCTCCGCCAGCCTTTGGTGGCAGGCCCCGAGTTGCCTCGGGCATCTGCCCTGTTCGCTCAGAGAGCATGCGCGACTATCCACTCATGACAGGTTCGGCCCTTCACTGCCCTGGTCTCGGCAGCTACTACGGCTTCGGCTGACTCCTGCTGGTCCATCCTGCCGCCTCTCGACGCCAGTAGCACATGGCAGACCACCAGGCCTCCCAGGGTAAGACGCGCGACCTTCCTGCTTATGCCTGTCGGATTTACGTCGTAGCGTTCCGTGCAAGTACTGGGCTTTGGCAATTTTAGCTACCTCACCCCGCTACGCCGCCTGATCCGCTTCCTGTTCGTCAGGCCAGCATTTTGCCTTCGGCTTCCTTCAGATTCGCAGTCACCCGCGACACCCTTGCCTTCAGCTAACACTTCCCCTTGCCGGGTGTGTAGAGGACTTACACCTCCAGGTCACCAGCTTGGCCACCACGGCCAAACCAGTTGCGCTTTCGCGCAACGCGCCATGCCTGGCGCACTAAAAAAAAGCCTCGCAACACGGCGAGGCTTTTTTCGAACCCGAAGGGGGCTTTTATTTGAGCTTGATTTCCTTGTAAGCCACATGCTTGCGGGCCACCGGATCGTACTTTTTGATTTCCAGTTTTTCCGGCGTGGTTTTCTTGTTTTTCGTCGTCGTATAGAAATGACCCGTTCCAGCGGTCGATTCGAGCTTGATCTTGTCACGCATGGCAGAACTCCTTGTCAGATCTCGCCACGTGCGCGCAGGTCGGCGAGCACGGCGTCGATACCATTCTTGTCGATGAGACGCAAACCGGCATTGGATACGCGCAGGCGCACCCAATGATTCTCGCTCTCCACCCAGAAACGGCGATACTGCAGATTCGGGAGGAAGCGGCGCTTCGTTTTGTTGTTGGCATGGGAAACATTGTTTCCAACCATCGGGGCCTTGCCCGTCACTTGGCAGACACGTGCCATGATCGTTACTCCAATTGGTCTTGGGGAGAAAGCCGAGGATTCTACACCGAACCGCGGGTGGATTTCAAGCGCTTTTCGATTTGAAGGCATCAGGGTGTGTTCCGAACACACCCTCTCTACAGCAATCCCCGCTCGGCAAACGACAGCGGATCCGCCTGCCCGGCCACGACGAAGTGGTCGAGCAGGCGCACGTCGACCAGCGCCAGGGCCTCCTTCAAGCGGCGCGTCAGCGTTTCGTCCGCCGCCGACGGCTCGGCCACGCCCGAAGGGTGATTATGCGCGAACACCACCGCCGCCGCATTGCGCGTGAGGGCTTTTTTGACCACTTCGCGCGGGTAGACGCCGGTCTGCGACAGCGTGCCCCGGAACAGCTCCTCGGCCGCCAGCAGGCGGTGCTGCGCATCGAGCCAGAGGGCGAAGAACACTTCGTACGGCAGCCCCGCCAGATTCAGCCGGAGATAATCGCGCACCGCCCGGGGGCTGGCGAAAGCGTCGCGTTCGCGCATCGTTTCGGCCAGCGCCCGCCGGGCCATCTCCAGCACGGCCTGAAGCTGGGCATACTTGGCCGCCCCCATGCCGGGGATCGCGGAGAATTCCCCTTCCGTGGCGGCGAACAGGCGGTTCAGGCTGCCGAAATGCCCGATCAACTGGCGCGCGAGGTCCACGGCGCTTTTCCCCCTGACGCCGACGCGCAGGAAAATCGCCAGCAGCTCGGCATCCGAAAGGCTGGCCGCGCCGCAGGCCAGCAGCCGCTCGCGCGGGCGCTCCTCGTGGGGCCAATCGGTAATTGCCATGCTGCAATCTCGGTTAGAATGAACGATCAGCATTCTACGGGTAATTTCGCATGCAACTGACAGGAAAACGCATCGTGCTGGGCATCACCGGTGGAATTGCCGCCTACAAATCGGCCGAGCTCGTCCGGCTGCTCACCAAGCAAGGCGCTTCCGTGCAGGTGGTCATGACCGAAGCCGGCGCGCGCTTCGTCACGCCGACGACCTTCCAGGCCCTCTCCGGCCACCCGGTGCTCATCGACCAGTGGGACACCAGCGCCGGTAACGGCATGGTGCACATCAGTTCCTCTCGCGAGGCCAATCTGTTGCTGGTGGCCCCGGCCACGGCGGACTTCCTGGCGCGGATCGCCAACGGCCTTTCCGACAATCTGCTGACCACGCTGATCCTGGCGCGCAATTGCCCGCTACTGGTCGCCCCGGCGATGAACCACCAGATGTGGAGCAACCCGGCGACGCAGCGCAACATCGCCACGTTGCGCGGCGACGGCGTGGCCATCCTCGGCCCGGCCAGCGGCGAACAGGCGTGCGGCGAAATCGGCGACGGGCGCATGCTCGAACCGGCGGACATCCTCGAAGAAGTGATCGCCTATTTCCGGCCGAAGCTGCTCAAGGGCAAAAAGCTCCTGCTGACGGCCGGCCCCACCTTCGAGGCCATCGACCCCGTGCGCGGCATCACCAACCTGTCGAGCGGCAAGATGGGCTTCGCCATCGCCCGCGCGGCCCGCGAAGCCGGCGCCGAAGTCACGCTCGTCTGCGGTCCGGTCAGCCAGGCCACGCCGCGCGGCGTGGACCGCGTCGATGTCGTCAGCGCCCTGGAAATGCATGCCGAAGTCATGGACCGCATTGCCGCCCAGGATGTTTTCGTCGGCGTCGCCGCCGTGGCCGACTACCGCCCGAAAGCCACGGCGGAGCAAAAGATCAAAAAGAACGGCGGCCCGCCGCCCGCCATCGAACTCATTCAGAACCCGGACATTCTGGCCGAGGTCGCGGCGCTGCCGCGGCCGCCGTTCTGCGTCGGCTTTGCCGCCGAAAGCTGCAATCTCGCTGAATACGCCGAGAAGAAACGGCATGCCAAGAAAGTCCCGCTGATCGTCGGCAACCTCGTGCAGCACGGTTTCGGCGGCGACGAAAACACGCTGGTGCTCTTCGACGCCGACGGCCAGACGCCGCTGGAGCCGGCACCGAAACTCGAACTGGCGCGCCAGCTTGTGGCGCGCATCGCCCAACTGCTGGAGACCCCCGATGCACCGCATTGACGTCAAGATTCTCGATCCCCGCCTGAAAGACACCCCGCCGCACTACGCCACGCCCGGCTCGGCGGGCCTAGACTTGCGCGCCTGCATCGAGAAGCCTGTCGACATCGCGCCGGGCGAGACGCTGCTCGTGCCGACCGGCATCGCCATCCATCTCGAAGATCCGGGTCTCGCGGCGATGATCCTGCCGCGCTCGGGCCTCGGCCACAAGCACGGCATCGTGCTCGGCAACCTCGTCGGCCTGATCGACTCCGACTACCAGGGCGAAATCATGGTGTCGACCTGGAACCGCGGCAAGACGGGCTTCACGCTCAATCCGCTCGACCGGCTCGCCCAGCTGGTCGTCGTGCCGGTGGTGCAGGTAGCGTTCAACGTGGTCGACGAATTCGACGCCAGTTCGCGCGGCGCCGGCGGCTTCGGCAGCACCGGCAAGGGCTGAGCGCCGCCGCGAAGCGGCTTACTTGCGTTTGAAGAGAAACGAAAATACCTGGTCGGCCTCCTCGGCCGCCAGCAGTTCGTTGCCGGTCTGCTTGGCGAAGGCCTCGAAATCCTTGACGGCATGGGCGTCCGTGGCAAATACGCGCAGGATCTGGCCGGAAGCCATCTCGGAGAGCGCCTTCTTGGTGCGCAGGATCGGCAACGGGCATTTGAGCTCCTTGACGTCCAGTTCGCGATCGATCTGCATTGATCATCTCCCGTTAACAAGGCCGGGCATTGTAACCGGCCTTTGGCGGATTATCGCCGGTGCGGCCGGAGCATTTCGCGCGGGCGCGGCAAGCGGGGGACGGCCCCGTCGCCATGCGACGCTAACCGCCCCGGCGCTCCTTGTCTTCCTCCATCTGCAGCTGGCGGAATTGGCGCAGGCGGGCGTCGACGGCGGATTGCTCGTAAAAGTCCCCGTCCGTCTCCTTCTGCGCCAGTTGAAGCTGCTCAATGGCCTGGCCGAGCTGCCCCTGCACAAAATAGAACTCGGCCTGCGCGCGCCGCTGCTGCAAGCGCTTGCCCTGCGCCGCATAAGTCCGGGCCTGCCATCCGTAAAGCGTGTAGTCGAGCGGATCATGGCGCAACTGCGCCTCGATGAAGGCCTGCACCTGCGTGTACGAACGCGATGCGAACAGCGATTCGACGTAGCCGTAAATCAGCGATTTCGATTGAGGAAAACGCGCCAGCCCATCACGGTAGGTCTGTTGCGCCCCCGCCGCATCCCCTGACTGCATCGCCACCGTCGCCAGCAGGCCAGCCGCCATCGGCGAAGCGTCGCGGACCGTCCGCAGGCCCTCGCTTGCGCGCTTGGCTCCCGCGACGTCGCGCGCGCGCAGCAGCGCATACGCCTGCCCATACTGCGCCGCCGGCAGCGAGATGTATTTCTTCTCGCGCAGCAGCCGTTCGAACTCGGCCACGGCATCCTTCGGCTGCCCCATCTGCGCCTGCAGTTTTGCGCGCACCAGGTAAAAATCGAGACTGCTCGCGACCTGGCGGTAACGGGTTTCCTCGGCCCGGTTCTGCATGTCGGAAATCCGCTCCACGGTCAGCGGGTGCGACCGCAGGTACACCGGCGCATTGTTCTCGTAAAGCCGCCCGGCCTTTTGCAGGCGTTCAAAAAAATCCGGCATGCCGTGCACGTCGAATCCCGCCTTTTCCAGCGACTGGAATCCCATCCGGTCCGCCTCGCGCTCGAAATCGCGGCCGTACGCCAATTGCGCCTGGATCATGCCGGCCTGCGCCGAAGTCACCATGCCGGCGGCGGCCGAGGTGTTGGAACGCGCCGCCAGGATGCCGATGGCCATGGCGATCAGGCTGGGGATGGTGTTCTGCTTTTCCTTGGCGATCTGGCGCGCCAGGTGGTGCTGCGTGACGTGGGCGATTTCGTGGGCCATCACGCTCGCCAGCTCGGATTCGCTTTGCGCAGTAAGGATCGTTCCGGTGTTGACGCCGATATACCCGCCGAACATCGCAAACGCGTTGACCGTATTCTCGCGGATGGCGAAAAAATGAAAACTCCCAGACGGGTCGGCGCTCGCTTCCACCAGCCGGCCGCCGAGCGTGGCGAGGTAGTCGTTGACATCGGGGTCGTCGACGTAGCTCGGCTCGCGCAGCCGGATCTGATTCATGATGCTCTCACCGATCTGATGCTCCAGCTGCGGCGACAGTTCGGCGCGCGCCGACTCGCCGAGGTCGGGCAGATCACTGGCCTGGGCACTCCCGGCAAAAAGCAGCGCAACGATCAAAACGCGGGATAACAGGGTTTTCTTCATCGTGGGCATGACACAAGGAATATGTCCCTTATGATAGCCGAGGTTCAGGATAATTCCGTCAGCTTTGTGTCACCGGCGCGCCTGGCACAAAACGCAGGCGAAAAAAAACCCGCTTGAGGCGGGTTTTTCTAGCTACTTCGAAATCAGAATCGATCAGGCGCGATTGATATTCGAAGCTTGCTTGCCTTTTGGTCCCTGAGTTACGTCGAAGGTAACTTTCTCGCCCTCTTTGAGGGTCTTGAATCCGCTCATGGTTATCGCCGAAAAATGCGCGAAGAGATCTTCACTGCCATCGTCCGGGGTAATGAAACCGAAACCCTTGGCGTCATTGAACCACTTTACTGTACCAGTTGCCATATTGCTACGTTCCTTAAAATAGACTAGACCCGGGCCGAACCCGACTTTCATGCTTCGGCCAAGATCAACCAGCCGTAGAGCATAGGGTCTTTGTACGCCAAGTTCATCAAATACGTCAAGCATTTTTCTGGCAATCCGCTGAAAATTTGGCGTTTTGTACAAAAAAACCGCAAATGAGTCGGTTTGCGCTTCCTGAAAGACTGTTTAGAATGAGTCTATGGCTAAACTGCAACGCAAAGACAACCCGATACTGGAGGCGCAACGCAAAAAACTTGCACCGCCATCGTTTTACGCCGTCCTGCTGCTCAACGACGATTTCACGCCCATGGATTTCGTCGTACATGTACTGCAGAAATTTTTTTCCCTGGACCGAGAACGTGCGACGCGAATCATGCTCCAAGTTCACACGGAAGGACGCGGTGTCTGCGGGGTTTTTCCGCGTGACATCGCCGAAACCAAGATGTACCAAGTGCAGAATTACGCACGGGAGAATCAGCACCCACTGGCTTGTATCATGAAGGAAAATTGAATGATTGCGCAGGAACTTGAAATCAGTCTACACATGGCTTTCGTCGAGGCCAGGCAGAAACGCCACGAGTTCATCACGCTCGAACATCTCCTGCTCGCCCTCCTGGACAATCCGTCGGCAGCCGAGACGCTGCGCGCCTGCGGAGGCAACATCGAGAAGCTGCGCCTCGAACTCACCCGCTTCATCGACGAACACATGCCGCCGGTCGAAGGCAAGGAAGACGTCGAGACGCAGCCGACCATCGGTTTCCAGAAAGTCATCCAGCGGGCCATCCTGCACGTGCAGTCATCCGGAAAAAAGGAAGTCAACGGCGCCAACGTGCTCGTCGCCATCTTCGGCGAAAAGGATTCGCACGCCGTCTATTGCCTGCAGCAGCAGGGAATCAGCCGTCTCGACGTGGTGAACTACATTTCCCACGGCATCAACAAGATATCGCAGCAGCCGGCGCAAGGCAGCCAGGAAGCCGAAACCGAAGGCGAGCAGCAGGCCGCCGCCAGCACCGCCCTGGAAAACCACACCGTCAACCTCAACGAGTTGGCCGCACAGGGCAAGATCGATCCGCTGATCGGGCGGGATAGCGAACTCGAACGCGTCATCCAGATCCTCTGCCGCCGGCGCAAGAACAATCCCCTGCTCGTCGGCGAAGCCGGCGTCGGGAAAACGGCGATCGCCGAAGGGCTGGCGCGCCGGATCGTCGAAAACGACGTCCCCACGGTGCTGGCCAACGCCAAGGTCTACGCTCTCGACATGGGTTCCCTGCTGGCCGGAACGAAATACCGCGGCGATTTCGAGCAGCGCCTGAAAGCCGTCATCAAGCAACTGAGCGAAAACCCGAACGCCATTCTGTTCATCGACGAGATCCATACGCTGATCGGCGCCGGATCGGCCTCCGGCGGCACGCTGGACGCCTCCAACCTCTTAAAGCCCGCACTCTCCAACGGCCAGTTGAAGTGCATCGGCGCCACGACCTACAACGAATTCCGGACGATTTTCGAAAAAGACCACGCCCTGTCGCGCCGTTTCCAGAAGATCGACATCAGCGAGCCCTCGATCAGCGACACCGTCAACATTCTCAAGGGGCTCAAATCGCGTTTCGAATCGCACCACGGCATCAAGTACTCGGCAGCGGCCATCATCTCGGCGGTCGACCTGTCGGCGCGCTTCATCACCGACCGCCACCTGCCCGACAAGGCCATCGACGTCATCGACGAAGCCGGCGCGGCGCAGCGCATCCTGCCGAAATCGAAGCAGAAGAAAGTCATCGGCAAGCAGGACATCGAAGATATCATCGCCAAGATCGCCCGCATCCCTTCGGCACAGGTCTCGACGGACGACCGCAGCGCGCTCAGGAACCTGGACCGCGACCTGAAAACCGTGGTCTTCGGCCAGGACCCGGCCATCGACGCCCTGGCGCGCGCCATCAAGATGGCGCGCTCGGGACTCGGCACGCCCGGCAAGCCCATCGGCAGTTTCCTCTTTTCGGGGCCGACCGGCGTCGGCAAGACCGAGGTCGCCAAACAGCTCGCCTACTGCCTGGGCGTCGACCTCCTGCGCTTCGACATGTCCGAATACCTCGAACGCCATGCGGTCTCCCGCCTGATCGGCGCGCCTCCGGGCTACGTCGGCTTCGACCAGGGCGGACAGCTGACCGAAGCCATTACCAAGAAACCGTATTGCGTGCTCCTGCTCGACGAAATCGAGAAGGCGCACCCGGACATCTACAACATCCTGCTACAGGTGATGGACCACGGCACGCTGACCGACAACAACGGGCGCAAGGCCGATTTCCGCAACGTCATCATCATCATGACCACCAATGCCGGGCAGGAAGCCATCCAGCGCTCGACGATGGGCTTCACCACGGCGCGGCAGACCGGCGACGAAATGGGCGAGATCAAGCGCCTGTTCACCCCGGAGTTCCGCAACCGCCTGGACGCCATCATCTCCTTCAAGGCGCTCGACCACGAGGTCATCCTGCGGGTCGTCGACAAGTTCCTGATGCAGCTCGAAGAGCAACTGCACGAGAAGAAGGTCGACGTCGCCTTCACCGACCGGCTCAAGGAACATCTGGCGAAGAAGGGCTTCGATCCCATGATGGGCGCCCGGCCGATGGCCCGCCTGATCCAGGACTCGGTCCGCGCCGTGCTCGCCGACGAACTGCTATTCGGCCGGCTGGCCAACGGCGGCAGCGTCACGATCGATTTCGGTGAAGACAATCAGGTCCGCCTGATCTTCGCGGAAGAAACCGAGAAGGTCGCCCAAATCGCCTAAGCGCAAGCGCCACCGACAGCGCGTCACATTCGGCGGATGAGCGAAGCGCTATCCGCCGAATGTGACGAGCGTTACGCTTTTCCGCCGGATGGGAAAAGCGTATGGGTTGCGCGGATCACCTGCCGGCCGTACTCGACATGCCGTAGTGATGGGAAGCCAGGGATGCATACGGCGGATGGCGCTACGCTTATCCGCCCTACCATGCGGGCTACCTTCGCTATCGGCGGCGATCGCCCATCAAAGCCGCACCAAACCGGCCAGCCCCAACAGCAGAAGCATCAGCAGCCAGAGCATCAGCGCCCGCCAGACGAGCCCGACGGCCCCCTCCATATGGCCGACGTCGATCTCGTCGGCGCCGTCCTCCGCATCGTCGTCCATCCCGCCGGAAAGCCGCTCCGGGCGCATGCCCAGCGCGCCGGCTCCGCTGGCGGCGGCGACTGCCGCTTCCTGCGCGGCGCCATCAGCCGATTCTACCGATCGCCCACGCCAGCAATAGACCGCATTTTCGAAATTGCCGACGACGGCGAACGCCATCGCCGTCAGCCGTGCCGGCAGCCAGTCGATAACGGTAAAGGCGCGCCGCGAGAACGCGCCGAAATCGCCGTCTCCGGCATCGCCGCGATCCCAGCTTGCCGCGAAAAACGCCGCCGCCCGATAGAGCACGGCGCCGCAGGGCCCCAGCAGAACGAAATAGGGCAGCACGCCGAAAACGTGGGTATGCGCCGATTCGAGCGCCTGCAGGATGGCCAGGCGCGCAATGTCCGAGGCCGACCGCGCATCGTCCGCCGGACATCCCCGCCACTCGGCGAGCACCGCGCGCGCATGCGGCAGATCGTTCAGGCGTAGCGCCAGCTGGATGTCGGTGTAATAGTGGCTGAACTGGCGAAACCCCAGCGCCAGGTAAAGCATCAGAACGCTCCACAGCCACCCGAGGAGCGGGTTCAGGGCGCGCAGCGCGAAATAGACGGCGGCGGTGAGCAGCGCCAGAGCGCCGACGCCGAGGCCCCAGGCAACGGCGCCGTGGGCGCGCTCGCCGCCATTGAAGCGGCTCTCCAGGAAACGCGCCAGACGCGACAGCGGCGCATGCACGGCCAGCCTGTAGGGCGCGGGCCGGATTTGCTCGAGGAGCAGAACAGCGATCAGGGAAAGTAGCGTCATGGCGATATGGCCTTATTCTTGAAAAACTCCCTTTATTGCCCTCCCGCCAGCGCTCGCGCCAGGGTGACGATGATCCCCGCCGTGGCTCCCCAGATGAAATGCCGCCCGTAGGGCATGGCGAAGTAATAGCGCGTCTGCCCCTGGTAATCCCGCGAATGCCGCTCGTGGTTGGCCGTATCCATCAGGAAGGCGAGCGGCACCTCGAACACTTCGGCCACCTCGACCGGATCGGGCCGCAGCTCGAAAGGCGGCCTCAGGAACGAAACGACCGGCGTGATCCGGTAGCCGGTCACCGTCCGGTATTCGGGCAGAAAGCCGACGATCTCGACGTGCTTTGACGCCAGCCCGATTTCCTCCCACGCTTCGCGCAGGGCGGTATCGACAAGCGTGGCATCCTCCTCCTCGACGCGCCCCCCGGGAAAGCTGATCTGCCCCGGATGGTCGCGCAGATGGTCCGTTCGCCTCGTAAACAATACCGTCGGCCCCTCCGCGTCCCGCGCATGCAGGACGATCGGGAACAGCACGGAGGCGGACACGAGGCCGGAGCATGGCGCGCCTGCCTCATCGACATAGTGGGTGTGCACAGGCTGCGGCAGAAGAACCGCGCGCAGGCGGTCAAGATCCGCCGCCGCCGTGAAATCAAACAGCTTTGTCAGTGGCTTCTTCCTCGATCTCGGCGCGCACAGAATCCAGTGCGTCGCGCAGCGTTTCTTCGGGCAGCGCGTTGATCGACGTCGCCAGCAGATCGGCGGCCTCGACCGCGCCGACCGGCAAGCGCTTACTGTCAAGGGTGGCGACCAGCGCCGCGCTCGCCCCCACGACATGCAACAGACTCTGCCGCTCGCCCATCAGTATTTCGACCTGCTGGCGCAACATAAGTATTTCTTGATCGCGATGCGGCATTCAATTCTCCTAATAACGTTTTTTCAATATCATGGTGTCGCCGTTGCGCTGCATTTCCATGCGGTTCAGGAAACTCATCCCGAGCAAGGCGACTGGCATATCCTGTTGATGCACGGAGGCATCGACATTATTCAAAACGACGTCGCCAACCCGTATCGAATTCACTTTGACCAGCGAAACCGTTGCTTGACCATTGGCGGTATTGGTAATGGCCTTCTGCCCTTTACTTGGATCGATGCCGGCTCGGCGCGCATCGCCCGCTCCAAGAGAGATCAACGATGCCCCCGTATCGACGAGGAAGCGGATCGGAACTCCGTTGACGTTCCCCATCGTGATGAAATGTCCCCGCGAATCGGCCGTCAGCGTCACCGTCGCCGGTCCGCTGCCCGAGGGCTGCGCGGCGACGTTCTGCCCGACGCGCAGCGCACGGCGCTGGCCGCCGATCTCGACCGTCGCGCTCTGGCCGTCGACGGCAATCACCTTCACCCCTTCATCCGTCGTACTGCCCACGGCGACCGTGCGCGGCGCGCCGCCGTTGATGGTCAGCAGCGCCTTCCCCGGAAACACGCCGGCCAGCCCCACATCCGCGCCGAAGACGGCGGAGGAACCGAGCCATGCCGCCAGCAGGCCCAGAAGACGTAGCCGATTTCTCATGGAAAGAACCCTCACCCCATTGCTCCCGCACATTCCCGGACAGACCGAATTTCCAAACAGAACCAACCGGATTGGAGCACACAAAATCTTGTCGAAGTGGCTATTTTGCCACATTCTTCAATAAGCCATTCCCGAAGCCTTTGAAGAAAACCCGCAGGCGGCAGACGCCGCCAAAGAAAAAACGCGGCAATCGACTGCCGCGTTTTCCGGCCTACGGCTCAGTGGAAACGGCCTATTCCTTGTGCTCGACGATCACGCACTGGTAAACGCCGCCGAAAAACGTCTGCTTGCGCCAGGTAAAGCGATCGGCCTTAGCGGCATAATGCTGGATTTCGTTCTTCCACATGGCCTCGGCAAACGGTTCGAGGTAATGGTTGACGACCTTGAGGATGTAGCGGATCGGCTGCCACTTCGACGGATTGTGGTAATCGACGAAGACCGCCTTGCTGCCCTTGGGCAGCTTGGCCAGCATGTGGTTGACGATCTCGTATTTCTTCTCTTCGGGAACTTCGTGCAGGAGGAAAAAGCTGCAGATGAGGTCGTAGTCGTTGTTTTCGCCTATCGCGTAGCTTGCCGCATCGCTGCGGATGACCTTGGCCCAGTCCATGCCCGCCAGCTTGCGGCAGCCATGCTCGACCTGAATCGGCGTCACGTCCGTCAGGTGGAAGGCCCCCGTCGCCCCCACCTTTCTCGCCGCGCGCGTCACCAGGTCGCCATACACATGCGCCACCTGCCAGACGCGCATGCCGGGCTTGATCTCGTTCAGATAGGCGCGCATCAGGCGTTGATCGTTGAGGAACAGAAGCACCCGCACGACCAGATTGTGATCCAGCGCGCGCACCCACTTCGGGTCGACGTACGCCCAGTCATACACATCCGTCATGTATGTGGGAACGCCGTCGTAGTAGGGATCGATGGCGAGCGTCGGGTGATTCTCGGTCATTTTCAGTCCTTCTTCAGGTGTCGTGAACTATCGGAAATAGCCTCTCCGGACAGCTCGACCGGCCAGACAGAACCGGCCGGGGTACGTAAAGGGTGAGATTATCTCTCAACCACGGCCACACGGTCAAACCCGAAATTTGACGCGAGAATGGAAAACCCCCTTTGATATCATGGTGTTCGCCTCTTCTCCCCGGTTTTCAGTGCGAGGAAAGAAGATGAAAATCACCGGCGCGCGGATGCGCCCGCCATTCCGCCGGGAGCCAGCGGGGCAAACAGGCCGGCCAGATCCTCCTCGCCGAAACGCATCGGCGCGCTGCCGTCCGAAGCGAGAATCCCGTTCGCAAGATCCGCCTTGCGTTCCTGCAGGGCGAGGATTTTCTCCTCGATGCTGCCGGCGGTGATCAGCTTGTAGACGAACACCGGCTTCTCCTGTCCGATGCGGTGCGCCCGGTCGGTGGCTTGATTCTCCACCGCAGGGTTCCACCACGGATCGTAGTGGATCACCGTATCGGCCGCGGTCAGGTTGAGCCCGACGCCGCCGGCTTTCAGGCTGATCAGGAATACCGGCGCCTCGCCGGCCTGGAAGCGGCGGATCGGCGTTTCGCGGTCGAAGGTGTCGCCGGTGAGCATGACGTAACCGAGCCCGGCCCGCCTGACCTCGGTTTCGATCAGCCCGAGCATGGTCTTGAACTGCGAAAAGACCAGGATGCGCCGCCCTTCGTCCACGAGTTCGGGCAGCATGGTCATCAAGAGTTCCAGCTTCGCCCGCTCCTTGACGCGCTGAGCGGCCAGCATCTTGACGAGGCGCGGGTCGCAGCAGACCTGACGGAGCTTGAGCAGGGCGTCGAGAATGACGATCTGGCTGCGCCCCAGCCCGCGGCTGGCGATCTCCTCGCGCACCATCATGTCCATGGACACCCGCACCGCCTCGTACAGATCGCGCTGGCTCCCCGTCAGCTCCACCTTGCGCAGGATGACCGTCTTGGGCGGCAGCTCCGGCGTCACATCCTCCTTGCGGCGGCGCAGCACGAAGGGGCGGATGCGCTGCGCCAGCAGATCCCGGCGCTGTGCATCGCCCTGCTTTTCGATCGGCGTGCGCCAGTAGCGGGTAAAAATGCCGCTGCTGCCAAGAAAGCCCGGCAGCAGAAAATCGAACTGGCTCCACAACTCGCCCAGGTGGTTTTCCAGGGGCGTACCCGTCAGGCACAGCCGGTGCCGCGTGTCGATCCGGCGCACCACCTCGGCGCCCCGGCTGCGCGAATTCTTGACCGTCTGGGCTTCGTCGAGGATCAGCACGTGGTAGGCAAAGCGCGTGAGTTCGGCAGCATCCCGCCACAGCAGCGGATAGGTCGTCAGCACCACGTCGTGGTGGGGGATTTCGTCGAAACGCGCTTTCCTGTCCGCACCCTGCAGCGCAAGAACAGTCAGATCGGGAGCGAAGCGCTCGACTTCGCTCAGCCAGTTGAAGACGAGCGAGGTCGGCAGAACGATGAGCGCCGGCCTGTCCAGCCGCCCCGATTCCTTTTCCAGCAAGAGGTGCGCCAGCGCCTGCGCCGTTTTGCCCAGCCCCATGTCGTCCGCCAGAATTCCCGACAACCCCTGCTCCCGCAGAAACTGCAGCCAGGAGAGGCCTTCTTTCTGATATTCGCGCAGCGCCAGCCGCAGCCCGGCCGGCGGATCGACGTTGCGCAGCCCCTGCGCCGCCCGCAGGCGCTCGGCCAGCGCCATGATTTCTTCCTGCCCGCGAAAGCGCCAGCGGCTGGTATCGTTCAGCACCTGCAGCCGCTGGGCGTCAAAACGCGAAACGCGCAGCCGCCGCCCGGCGTCGAAGCCGTCGAACAGGTCGATCAGCGCCAGCGCCAGCGGCTTCAAGCGCTCGGCCGGCGCGCGCAGCCGCTTGCCCAGCGGCGTGCGCAGTTCGATCAGTTCCTTGTCGTCGATCTTTAACAACTCGACGGTTTCCAGCCAGCGCGCGTCGCGCTGGAACAGCGAGGCCAAGAGGGGCGCCAGAGGCAGCCGCTCCCCCTCGACGACGATGCCCATGTCGAGATCGAACCAGCCGCTCCCGGAAGCTACCAGCTCCGCGTCCCAGGTGTCGATGCGCGAGGCATGGTGGCGGAACTCCTCGTCGAACTCGATCAGCCAGCCTGCTTCACGCAGCGGCTGCAGCCCCTGCTGCATGAAATCGAACCAGGCTCCCTCGTCGGCCAAGCCATAGGCGTGTTCCGGCGGCATGCCCAGCGTGCGCGGCACCGCGGCGGGAATTTCCCGCAGTTCGCTCGTCTGCTGCAAGGTTTCCAGGAAACGGCTCTCGCTATCCGGCCTGCGTAGGACGCGCACCGTTTCGCCTCCGGCCAGCGCCACGAATTCCTGGCCGTCGGCCGCGCCGACCTCGGCTTCGAGGTAGCGGAAAGCCGGCAGGGCCACGTCAAACCCCGCGCCCTCCTCGCTCGCCGCATAACCCCGCCAGGCTCCGTTCCCGCGCGTTTCCAGCGTGCGCAGGTAAAGCACGGGCTGCGGATCGGCCTCGATGCAGCGCAGCGAGGCCTGGGCCTGCGGATCGGGAAGCGGCAGGCCGGGCGCCAGCTCTTCGAGCATGACCGCAACCAGGGCCGCCTGCCGGTCGTCCATCGGCGACATGGCGAACAGCCGGGCAATGATGTCGGGATCGCCGGCCACCTCCAGCGGGCCGACCAGCCCCTGGTCGAGATCGACGTACCACGGCGGATGCGCCGGAATCGCCAGGCTGTCCGCGTCCAGCGCCAGGAAGCAGGGGCGCTGATGCCCCCCCTGGTCGATGCGCCAGCCAAGGCTCCCCGGCCGCGGCTCGCCGGACAACAGCGGCGAGAAGTCGGAAGCCAGTGAGAAACGCCCCGTGCGCAGCAGCCGCGGCAACAAATCTCCGGCGTGCTGCGGTTCCAGTGCAAAGGCGCGCAAACCGTCCTCATCCGCCCGCGCCATGCGCAGCAGGCGCAGTATGTCGGCATCCTGCTCGGTCGCGAAGGGCTGTTGCTTACCCACGGCGCGGTCGATATCCCACCATATTTCCGCCGTTTCGATATCCCTGCCGCGATGAACGGTGACGCCGAAACGGCTCGCGTCCTGAGTCCAGTGCAACAGATAAAACAGCTGCTGCCGGCCGGCTGCAGGGCGGCTGCCGCGCCGGCTGACGGCCTGCGACACCCGCCGCAGTTCCTCCGCCCAGGAAAGGCCGGCTGGATTGCCGCCGCTGCCTTCCGGCAGCTGTTCAGTACTTCTTGATGGCATCGATGGTAAAACCGCCCTGCGCGATCACGGCACGGCGGTTGAAAAAAACACTCTGCGGCAGCATCCGGTTTCCGAACGCCCCGTGCGCTCCCGCAGTCTCCGCCTCGAGAGAGGCTCCTTGGCGTCCGGCGTCAATCGCGGAAATTTCCGGCCTTGATCGGATAATCGGTGATGGCCTTTGTCACGGCGGCGATGCACGCCTGCAGGTCGTCCCGCTTGGCGCCGCTCACCCTGACCGCATCGCCCTGGATCGAGGCCTGCGCCTTCAATTTCGAATCCTTGATCAGCTTGACGATTTTTTTCGCCATCTCGGTTTCGATGCCGATCTTGACCTTCAGTTCCTGCTTGACCTTGTTGCCCGAGATTTTCTGGATCGTCTGGTGTTCCAGGCGCTTGACGCTCTCCTTCTCCTTTTTCTCCATGGCCGGAAAGAGGAGGTCCTTGATCTGGTCGAGCTGGAAATCCGAGTCGCCGTAGATGGTGATGATCTTGTCCTTCTCGTTAAGTTCGACCTTGGCCGAAGTGCCCTTGAAATCGTAACGCGCGTCGATCTGACGGGCAGTCACGTCGATGGCGTTCTTCAGCGCGACGATGTCGGCTTCCGAGGAAAAATCGAACGATGGCATGTTTTCTCCTTATCTTGGTTTCTGGAGCGTTGTGCGACTAAAGCGTATCCAGACGCTCCCGCTCAGCCGAGATGGCACACGTAGTGATACGGCTCGTCGCAGGAAATTTCGAACGACGAATTCGCCGGTATGCAGAACGACTGCCCTTCCACGTAAGTCTTCCACCCGCTCTCACCCAGCAACCTGACCTTGCATGTGCCGCCGACGCACTCCATGATTTCCGGCACGCCGGTCTTGAAAACCAGGGTTGACGGCAGGATGACGCCCACCGTCTTCTTGCTGCCGTCGGCCAGTTCGACGGTGTGGCTGATGCATTTGCCGTCGAAGTAGACGTTGGCCTTTTTGATGACGCTTACATTATCGAAACGGGACATATCGAGGTTCCTGAAATTTTTCCGCGCGATGCAAAAGCCAAAAGCGGAACGAAGGCCGGGAGTGCTGCCGGCCTTCGTCCGCCTGGCGAATCCGCCGATGAAAGGATGAAAGACTTGCCGGGAATCAGCCTTTCTTGCGGTTGGCCAGATTGGCGGCAATCCGCATGCGCAGGGCATTCAGCTTGATGAAGCCGCCGGCGTCCTTCTGGTCGTACGCGCCGGCATCGTCCTCGAAGGTGGCGATGGTCGGATCGAACAGGGAGTCGGTCTTCGAATCGCGCCCGGTGACGATCACATTGCCCTTGTAGAGCTTGACCCGCACCCAGCCGTTGACCACCGCC
>JAVBSG010000092.1:0-29099 GCA_031547245.1 Propionivibrio sp. | reverse complement strand
CCGGAAATACCACGTGATAATGAATCTGCCACGCACAATGACTTGCCTTACGAACTTCATGAATAGGGCCGGATTTCATCCGACCATTCTAAAACCCAACACTGTCCCCGCGCCAAGAGCGCGGGGAATTACAAGTTCAAGATTGATGCCGCTTTCGATCAGCGTGGGGACTGTCGGAAAGGCCGGATCACGCTCACGGGTCATGATCGCCAGAATTTTCAGCTTCCCGGCATCGACACCCGCCTTGACTTCGCCCGCATTGACCGCGACCGCTTCGATATGCTTGCCCATCAACGCCGTCACAGCCGGCGCGGCGCCTTCAAACGGAATATGGTTGAACGTCACTTTCTGATTACCTTCAAGCGCCGACGCGGCGATATGCCAGATCGATCCGGCGCCCGAGTTCCCCACGCGCACCTTGCCGGGATTGGCCTTGGCGTACTTGATGAAATCGCCAATGGTGTTGTAGGGCGCGTCGACTGGCACGGTCACGGCCGACGGCACCATCGTAGTCTGCCCGATATATTCGAAGGAACTCGGCTCCAGGTCGGAAAGCTTCAGCGTCTTGTGCATGACCAGCTCAACCGGGATATAGCTGAGCATATAGCCGTCGGGAGCGCTACGCGCCACCGTCGACATTCCCACACCGCCCGAACCGCCCGCCTTGTTGACCACAACTACCGGTTTGCCGAGTTCAGTTTCCATGCCCTTGGCGATGATCCGCGCAGTCATGTCCGACGCACCGCCCGGGTTGAACGGCACGACGATGGTGACTTCCCGCTGTGGGAACGCCCCTTGGGCAAGTGCGTGCGGAGATCCAGCGGCAAGCAGAACGCAAGATGACAGCATAGCCGACAACAGAATCTTTTTCATGAACCCCTCCTGAAATAAAAACTACCGTTTTAAAGGAACCAGCGCAAAAAAAACCATTTAGCATCAATCGACTTCTCCGGCGAGAACCGCTTTCTTGTTTTTGATTTCGGCATAGATACTGCTGGACAAGACGACCGCGGCGAGTATCAGCATCGTCAGCGATATCGGACTCTCGATCAGACCGATAAGACTTCCGTTGTTCATCTTGACGGACTGCAGCAGCGCCTTTTCCATCATGGCGCCGAGTACGTAGGTCAGCACGATCGGGGCCATGGGAATATCGATTTTCTTCATGATGTAACCGATGACGCCGAACACCAGCATCACGCCGACGTCCCACAGATCGTTCGACACGGTATAGGCGCCGATGATGGAAATTATCAGGACGATGGGATAAAGAAGCTTGGCGGGAACCATGGCGATTCTCGCCCACCAACCCGCCAGTGGCAGATTCATGAGCAGCAGCAATGCATTCCCGATAAACATGCTGGCAATCACGCCCCAGACGAAAGTCGGATTCTGCGCAAAAAGAATCGGCCCCGGCGTCAGCCCGTGCATGATGAATGCCCCGAGCAGGATGGCGATCGTCGGCGAACTGGGAATACCCAGGGTCAGCAACGGAATCATGGCCCCACCGCAATAGGAATTATTGGCAGTCTCCGGACCAGCCACGCCCTCGATTGCCCCTTTGCCGAATTTTTCGGGAGTTTTCGATATCCGCTTTTCCAATGAATAGGAAAGCAACGCGGGAATCGCCGAACTCGTTCCGGGAACCAAGCCAATGATGAAGCCCAGCCAAGTTCCCCGGAAAATGGCGCCCGACGTTGACTTGAGTTCGCTCGGTTCCGGAAGCAGGCTTGAGAGTTTTTCCGGCTTGCTGACAGCCGCCAGATTTTCCATGCCGAGGAAGATTTCCGAGAGACCGAACAGCCCCATGGCGATTGTCACCAGATCGAGGCCATTGATCAAAAAAGGCTGGCCGAACGTGAAGCGAAGCGCCCCTGAAATCGGATCCATTCCGATGACTGACAGGCACAGGCCCATGAACATGGCAACCAGGCCACGGACGATCGATGTTCCCATCAGGCCAACCACCATGGTCAGCCCGAACAGCATTAGCGAGAACATTTCGGTCGGTCCGAAGCGCAATGCAAAATCCGCCAATGGCGGCCCAACCAGAATGAGCCCGATAATGGAGGCGATACCGCCAATAAAGGAACCTATCGCCGCTACACCAAGTGCCGCGCCAGCCCGCCCCTGCTTCGCCATGACATGGCCGTCCAGACAGGTGATGACCGAGGCTGCTTCGCCCGGCGTATTGATCAGCACCGAGGTGATAGTCCCTCCGTACATGCCGCCGTAATATATCCCGGAAAGCATGATGATGGCGGAAACGGGTGACATTCCATATGTGAGCGGAATCAGCAGTGCCGTCGCCGTCGTCGGCCCGATGCCTGGAAGCACGCCGACCAGTTGCCCCACCGTCACGCCGATCAGGCAATACAACAGGTTCTGCCATGTCATGGCGACAGCGAACCCCGATAACAATCCCTCCAAGGACTCCATTTGTTCACTCCACGGTCGAATGTATGAGCAGCCTCATGGCAACGGAACGGAAAAACACACCTTGAACACCAGATAACATATCAAGGTAATTCCAACGGATAGCGCAATGGACTGCCACAATTTGTAATGCCGCACGAACAGAATGAACATGAGCAGCGTGCTGGCTGGGATGAAACCAATGACATTGAGCAGGAACAGAAAGACCAGGCACGATATGAAAACCGTTGCCACGTTGATCATCGCCTTTCTGCCGGGGAAATACTCCCCGATTCGGAAAACCTGGATCGTGCAGGATTGCCAGATATAGATCAGAGCGACGATGATCGAGATCCCGGACAGCCAGCGCGGATACATGCCAGGCCCCGCGCCCAGCTTCGAGTGATAGGAAAGGCCGAAAGACATCACGAAGAACAGCACCGAAAACGCCAGAAATCCAAGGCCAAACCAAAGCCCCGCGTTCTGGCGTTTTATCCAGCTGGAGAATGTCTTGTCGCCACTCATGCCTTCTTCATTATTCGTCATGACTTAGTTTCCCGAATCTGATGTCATATACAGTCCCGGCTGCCTACATCAGCAGCCATAGGTTTCAGAAACGCCTGCATCGACCTCTTCGCGCGTGGGACACCCCAGACGGCCGCCGAATCGTGTGCATTTCAACGAAGCGGCCACGCACGCAAAACGCGCCGCGTCGCGGATGCACTTCCCCTCCATGAGCGCCAGTGCGAACGCCCCATGGAAGACATCCCCCGCCGACAGCGTATCGACCACTTCGACGGTCGGAGCGTGAACGCGATGAACACCGCCGTTTTCGTACCAGGAATATCCCAGCGCACCGCAGCTTGCACCGACATGTCCTTTATGCTCCCTGCCGACTTTCATCAGCGCCGAGTCGACATCGTCGCAACCCGAATAGATCAGCAGTCCGGCATCCGAAAAAACGGCGTAATCCGCCAGTGGAACCAGTCGATGAAGACTCTCCAGTGGCGCCACATCACCATCGATCATGCACGGAACCCCCATGGCGTTGGCAGCGCTCATTGCCGCTTCGGACCCCTCGACCCAGCGCGCATCGCAATGCAGGATGCCCGCACCGGCAATATCCTGAAACGGCAGCCAATCGGGAGACTTGTCTACCCTGCTGTCGTGATACGGCACAACCAACCGGTCGCCGCGCTTATCCACGATCACCGTTGCCTGCGAAGTCACTGTCCCCGGCATGCTGCGCAGCCCGGAAGTTTCGATGCCCTCCGCCGCCAGGGTCTGCCGCATCGACATACCCAAAAAATCGTCCCCCACGCGCGCGCAGATCTGTGCTTTGCCACCCAAGCGTGAAAAGGCATAGGCGGCCGAAAGCGCCATTCCATCGACAACCTGACACATCTCGGAGGCCAGAACCTTGGATGGCAGAGGGGGAACTTCTTCGACGAGGTAGATGCTCGAATTGCAGATGGCGCCGACAGCAATCATGCGCTTACGCATTTCATCGGACGCCGCCGGCGGAGATGTCGCTGCAGACTGCTTCACACATCCCCCTGTTTCATTGCCGCTGCCTGCCGAGCCAACGCAGTGATGGCTTTCCAATCACGTGCCTGCACGAGATTGGCAGGTGTCACCCAAGAGCAGCCTATCGTTCCGCAATTCGGCAGGGAGAGGTATCCCGGCACATCCGCAATCTTGATTCCGCCGGTCGGGCAGAACGTCACGCTTGGGAAGACGCCCGCCATGCTCTGCAACCAGGTGATCCCTGCACTGCCATGCGCGGGAAAGAATTTCAGCTCGGAAAAACCTTGCTCCATTGCCGCCATGATTTCGCTAGCGGAGGCCACACCAGGCAAAAAGGGAAGATTCGCCGAACGCACGGCTTGCCCTAATGCCTTTGTCAAACCAGGAGAAACGCCGAACGCCGCACCTGCATCCACCGCCCGCGCCACATCTTCGGCACGCAAAAGCGTTCCGGCGCCGACGCAAGCCTCCGGTACAGCCGCAACCATTGCCCTGATCGCTTCCGGCGCGGCCGGCGTTCGCATCAGCACCTCGAACACGGATATTCCTCCATCCACGAGCGCTCGTGCCAAATCAGCTGCCATAGTTACGTCATGAACCGTTAGAACCGGCATCACGGGAATCCGCGCCAGGATTTCCCGCATCAAAGGTTTTTTCGTTTGCATCATTCTCCTGACTTGCGTGATGGAAACACGCGATTTATGCATCAATTAAAAATTTTTGACATTGGCATGCGCACGAACTGGCCAGATCTGCTCTAGTTCGCAAATAGCCTCATGCAGCGGCTCGGCAAACGAGATCAGACGTTCGCGCCCCAAACGGAAGGTCGGCCCGCCGATCGAGACAGAACCGACGACGCGGTTCGATTTGCTCCGGTCCTTGATCAACATGGCGATCCCCGAAACCCCAAGCTCGGATTCCTGTTCATTCAGGGCAAATCCGGCCTCGCGCGTCTTGCGGATTTCCCGCCGCAACTGGGCAACGTTGCGGATGGCGTTCGGCCCGATCAGACCGTGATCGAAGCCGCGCGCGACGACCTTGGCAATAGCTTCCTTCTCCGGCATGCTGGCCAGCCACGCCTTTCCCATCCCCGTCGTATGCAACGGCACATGGCGGCCATTGATCGCATCGCAGCGGATGGAACTCGTCGCCCCCTGGGACTTGGCGACCCAGGTCATTTCATCGTCCTCCACCACGGCCAGCCGGACAAGCTCCCCGGTCCTGCGAGCGAGATCGTCCAGGATAGGCTGAGCCGCTTCCGTGACGTCCATGCCCGCCAGTTGGCGCAAACCGATGGCGCCTAGCTTGAGTGTCAGCAGATAGCGGTCGCTCAGCGGCTCCTGTTTGACGTAACGCGCATTGATGAGCGCCTGCAGCAGGCGGTACGTAGCGCTCAGTGGCAGGGAAAGATGCCGAGCGATCGCACTGATCGGCAATCCTTCGCCGTTTTCAATCAACAGTTCAAGGATGGCGAGACCGCGCTCGACGGACGAAGCGCTCATATTGGCCATATTCCCCTCCGGTTCGGCACAGGGCGCAAAACGCCCGCTACGTGTGGAAAAAGCATCTGGAAACCTTTAAACCCGTACCCTGAAATTGGTGTCGTTGATTTATGGTAAAAATCTTACTGCAAACAGGAAACATTTTCCATATCTAATAAGAAACTTTTTCCATATTGAAAAACATGAGCGCTAAGGCTTCCAGGAAAAGCTGGAAAACGACACGTGCTGATGCCTCAAATCGGAAGAAGGCAGTGCGAAACGCGGCATCCACGCCTTACAGCGCGAATGACGCAAGGGGTCGAAAACCGATTTTCTTTTGCACCGGCTCCCGCCGGTAATTTTGGTTCTACCCTCCGGCTTTCCTGCCCAGGGCGAGGAGCAACCCCGCCCCGCCGATGACCAGCATGCCGAGAATCGACACATGATCCGGGAAATGGCCGAAAACCAGCCAGCCGAGCAGCATCGCCCAGACCATCTGCACATACACCAGCGGAGCCAGGCGCGAGGCGGGCGATTCATGAAAAGCGCGGATGAACAGAAAATGCCCCACACCACCGTAGAACCCGAGGGACAAGATCAGCAGCGCCTGCGTTAGCGTCGGCGAGAAGCCCGACCAGAAAAAGGGGAGAAAGAAGGACATGATGACCGTGCCGACCAGCGCGATGTAGAAAAGCTGGCGCATGGGCGGTTCCGTGGCCGCCAGCTTCCGGGTCAGGATCTGATACAGCGAATAGGTCAGCGCCGCGCACAGGGCGAACACCACGCCAATGCCGTTGAGTTCGCCGCTGGGCCGGGCAATCAGCAGGACTCCCGCGAAACCGATGCCCGTGGCCAACCAGCTGCGCAGCCTGATCTTTTCGCCCAGCACCGGTCCGGCCAGCAAGGCCACCAGGATAGGGGCAACGAAAATCAGCGCCGTCGTTTCGGCCAGAGGCAGGTTGCGGAAGGCGAGCAAAGCAAACAGCGTACTGGCGACCTGCATGATGCCACGCACGAGCATCGTCCATGGCCGCCCCGTTGACACAATCCCCCTCCCCATGCCGGGCGCCACCGTCGCCAGCATGAAAGCGAACTGCACGAAATAACGCACCCAGACCAACAGCGGTATCGCGAAGGAAACCGACAGGTATTTCGCCGTTGCGTCGGAAATGGAAAAAAGCAGCAGTGCCGTCAAAAACAGGAAAAAGCCGGAAAGATCCTTGATGTTCACTTTTGTTTTATACAGATCGGAAACGGTCAAAAAAGCATTGAAAAACCATGGGATAAAAGCACAAAAGCGGCCTTTCGGCGCTTTGGCCGCCAGCTTACACCGGGCTCATATCACTCCACTGCGAATCATTTCACTGCCGCGGTCCGTTCAATGGATTTTCTGTTCCCCAGCACCAAGAACAGCCCCGCCCCGCCTATGACTGCCATCCCGAGAATCGACATGTGATCCGGAAAGTGATCGAAGACCAGCCAGCCGAGCAGCATGGCCCAGATCAGCTGAATGTAAAGCAGCGGCGCAAGGCGTGAAGCCGGCGATTCGTGATAGGCGCGGATCAGCAGCAAATGTCCCGCCCCGCCGCAAAAGCCGAAGGCCAGGATCAACAGCCCCTGCATCAGTGTCGGCATCCTGTCCGTCCAGAAAGTCGGCAGAAAAAGAGTCATCGCGACGAGCCCGACCAGGATCAGGTAGAAAAACTGGCGCATCGGCGGCTCGCTTGCCGACAGTTTGCGCGTCAGCACCTGATACATCGAATTGCATAAGGCCGCGCTCAAGGCAAAGGCGACTCCCACGATGTCCATATCGCCGCCCGGCCGAGCGATCAACAGCACGCCGATGAATCCGATCGCCGTCGCCAGCCAATTCCGCCATCGGAGCTTTTCGCCCAGAACCGGCCCCGCAAGCAGGGACACCAGCACGGGCGTGACGAAGATCAGCGCCGTCGCCTCGGCCAGCGGCAGTAGGCGGAAAGCGCACAAACCCAACAGGGTGCCGCACAGTTGCAGCCCGCCCCAGAACGCCATCATCCACGGCTTTTGCGTAACGAAAACATCGCGCCTGCCGCGCGGCACTGTCGCCGTCATCAGAAACGAGAACTGTATGGCATACCTCGCCCAGAGCAGCAGGGGCGCCGTATAAAACGCCATCAAATGTTTCGCTGTGGTGTCGGAAAGGGAAAAACACAGCAGCGCCAACAAAAAGAGGAAAAAGCCCGAGAAGTTCTTGGTACTCACGCAGTCAACATCTTAAAAAAGACAGGGGAAAAGCCCTGATTCGTCCAACCGCAAACACTGCCATCCGCAGGCACACCACCGCGGCTCCGTTTTTTCTTTGCTTCGGTCGATTACTGAAGGATATCCCGAAGCCCTACGCAAATACCAAACAACCGGTTGGCGAACGCCGGCAATCATTCCCCTTCCTCCAGGCAACCGCCCATTACCGGAGCGATATGTTAGCACCTGTTGCGGGCGTTGCGTCGTACGCCTGTATGTTGGCCACATCAACCGATGTGCATGAGGAGGCTCTTCCCGCGAATGCAAAAAAAAAGTTTTTTTATGCATTCAACTTTCCACCGTCTGCCGCGTTAAGCACAGCGGAGAGCACACGCATCTGCCTCCGAACAGCACCATCATTCTTTCGCAAAGGTTTTCAACATGAAACGCATTTCTCAATTTGCCATCGCGGCCATCGGTTTCGCTTGTTTCAATGCTTTTGCCGCCGAGCATTCGGCGCACTGGTCTTACGAAGCGAAGACGGGCCCTGCCCACTGGGGCGAACTTGCCCAGGAAAACGTTCTCTGCAAGACGGGTACGCAACAGTCCCCCATCGACTTGCAGCCGCGCAAAGCCGAGCATGTCAATCAGAAAGATTTTCAAATCAATTACCAGCCAACGGCAGTGAATGTGATCAACAACGGCCATACGATCCAGGCCGTCTCCAGCGAAGCCGCAGACACGGTGACTTTCAAGGGCAACAGCTACAAGCTGGCGCAGTTCCACTTCCACACTCCCAGCGAACACACCATCACGCGCAAGAGTTACCCGATGGAAGTACACATGGTGAACACCGATGACAAGGGCAACATCACCGTCGTCGGCGTGTTCATCAAACGGGGTGCGGAAAACAAGGCGCTGGCCCCCATTTTCAGCAAGCTGCCCGCCAAGCCGCTGCCTGCGGGACAAAACGCCGGCGAACCCGTGCAAGTGGATTTGATGGCGCTGCTGCCCAGGGATCAGAAGGCGATGGTGTACTCCGGTTCCCTGACGACGCCGCCCTGCAGCGAGAATGTCAATTGGGTCGTCATGGAACGGCCCATCGAGATGTCGAAAACGCAGATTGCCGCGTTCAAGAAGGTCTTCCACGACAATCACCGACCGGTGCAAAAGCTCAACAAGCGTTCGGTGTCAGAGGAATAAACTCAAACGCCCCGGCGTGGAAAGTTCCTGGCGACGCAACCCGTTCGTCAACGAACTCTACGCATGGGGCGGGCCATCGGCCTTCGCCAGCGGAAATTCCGCCGCTACGCGGTACACTTGCCCTGCCTGGCTTTGCTGCGAATGAACGAGCGAAAAGCTGTTGCACGTCCACAAAAGGGGGTCGGACGCTGGCAGATCACGCTGAATGCCGCCCGGCATCGCGGTATCGCTGACTTTACGCACCAGCGTCACATGCGGAACGAAGCCGTGGGAATCGTCAAAAGCGATCGATGCGGCACGCAGTTTTTCCTGCAGGGATTTTGCCAACGCCGGCAGTTCTTCAGGCACCATCCGGCAGCCCGCCCAGAGCAAGCGGTTGTGGCGCCAATATCCGACACGGTCGATGTCGAGTTCGAACGCTTTCGCATGAACGGCCCGCGCGGCCCGGATAATGTCCGCCAGCCTCGCCTCCTCCGTCTCGCCGAGAAAGGCCAGGGTCAGATGGATCGTTTCCCGCCGCGTCGCCTTGCCGCCATGGCGCTGCGCCAGCATCCCGGCCTGCGCGGCCAGCTTTTCCGCCACCGGCGGTGGCGGCCACAGGGCGAAAAACAGCCGCATGAGCAAAGTCCCGTGGCTCAGTGCCGGTTCTATTTTTTTGCCATCGGACGAAAGGCCCGGCAGAACTCGGTGTCCGTTTCCAGGAAAGCCCCCTCGATCAGGTCGATGCAGTAGGGCACCGCAGGGAAAACCGCCTGCAGGCAGTCGCTGATCGCCGAGGGTTTTCCGGGCAGGTTGACGATCAGGCAGCGGCCGCGGATACCGGCCGTCTGGCGTGAAAGGATCGCCGTCGGCACAACCTTCAGCGAAGCCGCGCGCATCAGCTCGCCGAAACCCGGCAGCATTTTCTCGCACACGGATTCGGTCGCCTCCGGCGTCACGTCGCGCAATGCCGGCCCGGTACCGCCCGTGGTCACGACCAGGCAACAGCCTTCGCCGTCTGCCAAATCGATCAGCGTGCGCTCGATCAACGCCTGCTCATCGGGGATAACGCGCGCCACCGCCTCCCACGGACTGGTCAGCGCCCGATTCAGCCAATCGTGGATTGCCGGCCCCCCCTTGTCCTCATAGGCTCCTTGGCTGGCGCGGTCGGAAACGGTCACGATGCCTATCCTGGCTTTACGCTGCAACGAATCCGAAGTAACCATCATGCGCCTTTCTCCACGAATGCCGAAGCCGCCTCGAAGCCGCTGCCGTCCAGCAATTGCACCTGAACCTTCCCGCCCGCGGCAAGACCGCTACTGTCTTCCAGCACGATCAGCAGGCCGTCCGCCCTGGCCATCGAGATAAGATTGCCGCTGCTCTGCGAGCCGGTCGACGCCGCCAACAGCCCGCCATTCCCATCCTGCGTCAGCGTCACTCGGATGAACTCCGTGCGGCCCGGCGAATGTTTGACCGGGTGTTCGAGGTGCGCCATCACGGTTCGCGGAAACAGGCGCGTATGCCCCATCCAGCGGCGCAGGGCGGGTTGGACGAACTGCGTGAAGCAGACCATGCTGGATACCGGATTGCCCGGCAGGCAGAAGACCAGATTGCCGCCCCGCCCCTCGGTCCCTCCCCGTGTGCCGAAAGCCACCGGATGGCCCGGCCGCATATTGACGCGCCAGAAGTGCATGTCCACATCGAGCTTTTCCAGCGTCGGCCGCACATAATCGTACGCCCCGACGGAAGTCCCTCCGGAGACCAGCAGCACATCATAGGTCAGCCCCTGGCGCAGGAGCCGGATCAGAGCTTCGGGGTCATCGCGGGCAATTCCCAGCCGCACCGGCGCAATGCCCAGCGCCATTACCTGCGCCATCAGCGCATAACTGTTCGATTCGGGAATCTTGTTGACGTCGACGGGATCATCGAGCGCTTCCAGTTCGTCGCCACTCGACAGAATGGCCACGCGCGGCTGCCGGAAAACGCCGAAACGCGCGCGCTTGACGGTCGCCAGCACGCCGATCACTCCCGGCGTGATTTCCGTGCCGGCCGCCAGGACCACATCGCCGCTGCGCATGTTCTCGCCTTGCAGGCGAATGTCGTTGCCTGCCAGCACCGGCACGTCGACCGCCACCCGGCCGTCCGCCAGCAGGCGCGTATCCTCGACGCGCACCACCGCATCCGCGCCAGACGGCACCGGCGCACCGGTCATGATGCGCACGCACTGGCCGGGCAGCACCGGCCGGTGCGGCAGACTGCCGGCCCGGATATCCTCGATGACGGACAGGGTAGCCGATCCCGAAACGCAGTCCGTGCTGCACACGGCAAAACCGTCCATCGCCGACACGTCGTGCGGCGGCTGATCGCGGTTGGCGCATATGTCTTCGGCCAGCACGCGGCCGAGCGACAATTCCAGCCGGATATCCTCGTAGCCGTCGCGGTACACATGCTGCAGGACACAGGACTGCGCCTCGCCAACGGACAGGTAGGGCGTATGGTTCTTTTCTCGCATGGTAATTTCCTTCAACTGACGGCAAAAACTCGGGGCTATCCTGTCGCATCGTTGCTGCCACATACCGCCGCCGCATCCGCCGGCGTGTCGAGATCGGCGAAAGCACGCAATCCGGGATCGTGGAAACGCAATTCCTCTTCGTTGACATGGTTGATGCGCAGCTGTTCCAGCGCCGCGCGCAAACTGTGCTTGCCCGGCCCGGCCAGCACCGCACGCAAGGCCGGCAAAGCCTCGACGGCGTAAAAGGCGGCCAGCGGCTGGGGATACCCGGCGATCACGGGCACCACCGCCAGGCAGCCGTCGCGCCGCCGTGCCAGATGCCGGATCACCTCGGGCGTAACGAAGGGCATATCCGCGGCCAGGGCGAAGACCCAGGGCGTCCGCGCTTCGGCGAGTCCGGCACAAAGTCCCGCCAGCGGCCCGGAGTCCGGCAACTCGTCCACCACCTGCGGCACATCGGCAGGTAGCCCGGCATCCTTGCGAACTTGCCGAACGCTGACCAGCACTGTCGGGAAAACATCGTGCAGCCTCTCAACCGCGCGTTGCAGCAAGGTCTGCCCGTCCATCCGCAGCGCCGTCTTGTCGAATCCCATCCGGCGCGATTCGCCGCCGGCCAGCACCAGCCCCGTGCAATCGCCGATCATGCCTTCCAGTCCAGAAGAAAGTCCGCCAGTCCCGCCACGTCGTCCAGCGCGAAATGCGGCAGCTCAGGATAAATCTCCGGACAATCGCTCGCCAGCGCGATCAGGCCGTCCCCGACGGCGCAGCGCGGCGGCTTGCCGCAGGCGCGGCGCAGGACTTCGACCTTCGGCCCGGGCGCATGCGAAAACCCCTCGGCCAGCACCAGGTCGGCCTCACCCAGAAAACGCCGCGCCAACTGTAGCGGCTCGCGTTCTTCCTCGGCATCGGCCACGAGCTGCAGGGCCGTCGTCGTCACCAGCATGCTCATCGCCGCGCCGGCCCGCTTGTAGCGCCAGCTGTCCTTGCCCTCGGTGTCGAGCTCGACCTTGTGGTGCGCATGCTTGATCGTCGCCACATGCAGCCCGCGCCGCGTGAGTTCCGGCAGCAGCTTTTCGACCAGCGTGGTCTTGCCGGAGTTGGAATGGCCGACGAAAATGAAAACGGGAGGGGCGTTTTTATTCATGGGCAGGATCATGGATGCGGCGTCACCCAGGACTCGCCTTCCGGCGTGATTTCCTTCTTCCACACCGGCACGCGCTCCTTGAGTTCGTCGATCAGCCAGCGGCAGGCTTCGAACGCCGGCGCGCGATGCTCGGCCGCCGCCGCGATGAACACGATATTGTCGCCTGCGCGCACGGTGCCGAGCCGATGCACGAGACGCGCCTCGATCAGGCCGAAACGCCTGATCGCCTCGCTACGCAGCTTTTCCATTTCGGCCAGCGCCATCGGCCGGTAGGCGTCGAAAGCGATTTCGGACACTGCGCGGCCCTCGGAGAAATCGCGCGCGCAACCGATGAAAGTCACAATGCCGCCGACGCGCAGGGACGACCCACGCAAGGCGCGGATTTCCTCGTCCGGCGAAAAATCCGCTTCCTGCACCCGCACTGCCGCGCTCGTTCCCGCCGCCTCGTTCTGCGCTTCCAAATGCTCACCCTCCGGAAAAACGCGACATGAACACAATTTCCGCGCCATCGGTCAGCGGCGCATCATCCGCCTCGCGCACCCGTTCACCGTCGACGGCAACGACGGAAACCAGTGCGAAAGCCTCCTCATGCTGCGGCCGCAGCACATCGCGCACGTCCTGCCAGCGCATGCCCGCCCGGAAAGGCACCTCGATCCGGCGCGATCCCACGCGGTCGGCCACCGGCCCGAAAAACAATACCCGAATCATCCTCGCCCTCCGCTCTGCCAAGCACGCAGCAATTCTACGTTTTCAGGCCGCTTCCGTATATTGAGGAATATCAATTTCCTTGCGTAATATACAAGTGTATATTACGAACTTCGTTCCCTTCCACGGAGATCCGCATGAAGCTTTCTTCAATAAAACGGTGCCTTGCGGTTGCAGCCATTGTCGCCTTTACCAGCCCTGTCCGTGCCGGAGAGTTGACCGTTTCCGCCGCAGCCAGCCTGACCAATGCCTTCAAGGACATCGCTCAAAACTATGAAGCGAAACACGCCGGCACCAAGGTGCTGCTGAATTTCGGCGCTTCCGGCGCCCTGCTCCAACAGATGGCAAAGGGCGCCCCCGTCGACGTCTTCGCCTCCGCCGACCAGGAAACGATGGATTCCGCCCAGAAGCAGGGGCTCATCGCCGCCGGGGAACGGCAGGATTTCGTGCGCAACTCGCTGGTGCTGATCGTGCCTGCCGGCGGCAAGCAGAATTTCACCCGTCTGGAAGACCTGACGCAATCCTCCGTGCAGAAAATCGCCATCGGCGTCCCGGCCAGCGTGCCGGTCGGGCGCTACACGCAGATCGCGCTGGAAGCGGCAAAGCTGTGGCCGGCCGTCTCGGCCAAGGCCATCAATACGCAGAATGTGCGCCAGTCGCTGGACTACGTGGCGCGTGGCGAGGTGGACGCCGGTTTCGTCTACGGTACCGATGCCGCAGTCATGCCGGACAAGGTGAAGGTCGCCTTCGAAGTGCCGCTCGACGTTGCCATCAGCTACCCCATCGCCCGCACGGCGGGCAGCGCCAACGCCGACGAGGCCAAGCGTTTCATTGCCTACGTGCTGTCGCCGGACGGACAGGCGGTATTGGGCAAGTACGGCTTCAAGAAGCCGTAAGCGGAACCACGGCAGAAATGGACGCGGCCTGGACTGCCCTCGCCCTCTCGTTCAAAGTCGCGGGCTGGGCCACGGCCATCAACCTGGTGCTAGGCATCGCCGTGGGCTTTCTGCTGGCGCGCTGGCGATGCCGTGGGCGCGACCTGCTCGACACGCTGCTGACGCTGCCGATGGTGATGCCGCCCACCGTACTCGGCTACTACCTGCTCGTCCTGATCGGGCGGCACGGCTGGCTGGGTTCCTGGCTGCACGAACGGTTCGGCATCAACCTGATCTTCACCTGGCAGGGCGCGGTGATCGCCGCCTCCATCGTCGCCTTTCCGCTCGTTTTCAAGCCTGCCCGCGCCGCTTTCGAGGCGGTGGACGGCCAGCTGGAGCAGGCTGCCCGCGTGCTGGGTATCGCGGAGATCGGCGTTTTCTTCCGTGTCACGCTGCCGCTCGCCTGGCGCGGCATCCTGGCGGGCGTGCTGCTGGCCTTCGCCCGCGCCCTCGGCGAATTCGGCGCAACGCTGATGGTCGCCGGCAGCATCCCCGGCAAAACGCAAACGCTCTCCATCGCCGTCTATGAGGCCGTTCAGGCCGGACAGGACGACACGGCCAACATGCTGGTGCTCATCACCTCCGCCGCCTGTGTCGCGGTACTGCTCGCGGCGAACTGGCTCGCGCCCGGCCGCATCGCCAATCGCTAGAAACGGGTCTGACTGCTTCCAAATGGACGGCCTATCGGTAAAATCGGAAAAATCCTGGCACGCATCGCCCATGCCGGCCATACCACCCATCACCTTGCGGCGGACAGGCTTCGACAGAAAGACCATGCAGCTCGACCTCGACATTCGCAAAACCCTGCGTTCCGGCAAACGGGAATTCCACCTCGACGTGCGCCTGCAATCCACCAGCCAGCGCATCGTCATCGCCGGCCCATCCGGCGCCGGCAAGAGCCTTACCCTCAAGGCCATTGCCGGCCTGCTGCGGCCGGATGCCGGGCACATCCGGCTCGACGGCCGCATGCTGTTCGACGCCGCCGCCAACATCCATCTGCCGCCGCAAACGCGGGAAGTCGCCTACCTCTTTCAGGACTACGCCCTGTTCCCGCACCTGACCGTGCGCCAGAACATCGCTTTCCCACTCTCGCGCTCATGGCTCAACCCGAGGCGGCACAAGCGGCACGAAGCCGTCGACTACTGGCTGGACGCCTTTCGGCTCGGCCCCATGGCGCACCAATTCCCCGGCGAACTCTCCGGCGGGCAGCGGCAGCGCACCGCGCTGGCCCGGGCGCTGGTGTCGGAACCGCGCGCGCTGCTGCTCGACGAGCCTTTCGCCGCCCTCGACCCGGAGTTGCGCTCGGCAATGCGCGAAGAACTGAGCGACCTGCAGCGCCGCCTGCAGGTGCCGATGGTGCTCATCACGCACGACCCCGAGGATGTCGCCGCATTCGGCGGCGACGTGTTCCGGCTCCGGGACGGCCGGCCTGAAACAACCGCATAGCGCAAGCACGGAATGAAAAATGGAACCTGACGACAAAAACATCGAACTGCACGGCAGCATCTGGATGACCGTGGGCGGGGAAAACCTCGGCGGCCCCGGCCGCATCGCCCTGCTCGCCAGGATTGCCGAATGCGGCTCGATCACGCAGGCCGCAAAATCCATCAAAATGAGCTACAAGGCGGCCTGGGACGCCATCGACACGATGAACAACCTGGCCGGCGAACCGCTGGTGGAGCGTTTGTCAGGCGGCAAGGGCGGCGGCGGCACCCGGCTCACGCATCGCGGCGAGCAACTGGTGGCAAATTTTCGGCTCATCGAACGCGAACATCGCCGCTTCGTCGACCAATTGAGCCGGCAGGCCGACGGAATCGCCGACGACTACCTTTTACTCAGGAGAATGGGCATGAAAACCAGCGCACGCAACCAATTCCTGGGAAAAGTCACCCAGGTGAAACACGGAGCGGTCAACGATGAAATCGAGCTCGAAGTTGCCGGCGGCCACAAAATCGTCACCATCATCACCCACGAAAGCGCCGCCGATCTGGGCCTGCAGCTCGGCGCAGAAGCGTTCGCCCTCGTCAAGTCCTCGTCGATCATCGTCGTCACGGACGAAGCCGACGCGCGCTTCTCGGCCCGCAACCGCTTCGCCGGCACGGTTGCCCGCGTTCAGCCCGGTGCGATCAATACCGAGGTCGTGATCGACCTGCCGGGCGGCGGCACCATCGTCGCCATCGTCACCAACGAAAGCAGCCAGACGCTTGCCCTGGCTCCCGGCAAGAATGCCACGGCGATTTTCAAGGCCTCCAGCGTGATCGTCGGCGTACCCGCATAAACAGTCACGCTATTCGTTTCGGAAGAGGCGCAGCCTGTGCCGTATGCGGCAGGCATGGTTGCGCCGTGGCGATTTTTCGTTCGCTTCCCCGGTGCAATAATTTGCAATAGTTTTCCGCGGATACGAAATACTTCCGAAATGCCCATTTCGGACAATGACGCATCGACCACTTTCGCGCGTCCCATCGCTCCATGGCGTTTTCGCTGGCGCGCTTCACAGAATCGATAGGGAGATAACGATGCGACGAATTCACTTTTCACTATGGGCGCTGCTCGCCTCTTTGAGCATCCTCTGGCTCCTGGCGGACACCCTGGTGCCATCGCCTTTCAACTACGGCACCTGCCGCAACGTTTTCATGCAGTACAGCGGCACCATCGCCATGGGCGCCATGAGCGTGGCGATGGTGCTGGCCCTGCGGCCAAAAACCCTGGAATCGCATTTGGGCGGGCTGGACAAGATGTACCGCCTGCACAAATGGCTCGGTATCACGGTACTGGCGACCTCCGCCCTGCACTGGTGGTGGGGCCAGGGGACGAAATGGATGGTGCAATGGGGATGGATCGACCGCCCGGCCCGTGGGCACCGACAGGCATTCGCCGATCTCGGCCCCGTCGAAGGCTGGCTGCGAAGCCAGCGCGGCTTTGCCGAGAATCTCGGCGAATTGGCCTTCTATGCCATGCTGTTGCTGCTGGTCCTGGCGCTGATCAAGCGCTTTCCCTACCACCTCTTCCAGAAAACCCACAAGTGGTTCGCTGTGGCCTATCTCGTTTTCGTCTACCACACGATCGTACTGGCCAAAACCGAGTACTGGGCGCAGCCGATCGGCTGGGTATTGGCCGTCCTGATGCTGCTGGGCAGCATTGCGGCGGTGAAGACCCTGCTCGGCAAAATCGGCACTGACCGAAAGGTGCAAGGCACGGTCGAATCGCTGCGCCACTACCCGAACCTCCTGGTGATGGAAACACGCATCGCTTTGCCGGCGGGCTGGCCAGGCCACGCCGCCGGGCAGTTCGCCTTCGTGACCTTCGACCCCTCGGAGGGTGCACATCCTTACACCATCGCCTCCGTCTGGGAACAGAGTAACCGGCAGATCTCTTTCGTCGTCAAGGCTCTTGGCGACCATACCAGCCGCCTGGTCGAACAGCTGAAAACCGGTGCTCGGGTCACCATCGAAGGCCCTTACGGATGCTTCGACTTCGACGACCTGTCTGCGCGGCAAATCTGGATCGGCGCGGGAATCGGCATTACACCGTTCATCGCCGCCATGAAACAACGGGCAATCCGGCCCGATTCAAAGCCGATCGATCTGTTTCACACGACGACCCCAAGCAATCGGGCGGCAATCGATCGCTTGACAGCGGACGCCAAGGCAGCCGGCATTCGCCTGCACGTCATCGAAAGCAGGAGAGACGGCCGGCTCGACGCCGAAAAAATCCGCGCGCTGGTTCCCGACTGGGCTCTAGCAAGCATCTGGTTCTGCGGCCCGGACGATTTTGCGCAGTCGCTGCGCAAGGACTTCATCGAGCAGGGACTTTCGCCTGCGTGCTTCCACCACGAACTGTTCGAAATGCGTTAGAGCCGAAAACACATAAGTTCACACAATCGTTTCTCTGCTTGGCTGAAAAATGCCGTAGGCGATGGAAGAACCGCAGCTTGCTCAGCACCAGCTCACAGCTCCTCCGTCGCTTTTCTTTCTTTCCCTGCTGCCGAAAAGATCGCAAACAGGTTCTTAGGGGGTGCCTGCCGCTTTGCTGAATTCGTTGAAGTCCGATTTGCGGATCTTGGAGTGGATACCCTTGGTCTTGTCGACGACTTGCGATACTTCAAAATCCGTGGCCGCGCTCAGATAAGCGTAGGCCAGTTCCTCGGAAATACCGTATTCAGCCACCAGGAAACGAATGGCTTCGCGGGTGGCTTTTTTCATCGCCTCATCCAGATCCGGATCCAGGCCCAGCGTAATCCAGTGCGTGCCGGTTTCTCCCATCGGCTGCGCCAGGCTTTTCCCCGGAATCGTCTCGCGGCCCTGCTTGAGCACACTGATGCGGAAGGTCGCGCGGGCCGAGCCCTCCAGAGCCGTCAACGCGACCTCGCCGTCGCCCTGCACGAAGTGGCTGTCGCCAGTGTAGAACAAGGCGCCGGGTACCTGCACGGGGTAATAGGCTATCGTTCCCGCGCCCAGGTCATTCACGTCGGCATTGCCGCCATACGCTGCCGGCGGCACGGAATGCACCGGTTGATCCGTGTTCGCGGCGACCCCCATGATGCCCATGAAGGGAGCAAGCGGGAAGCGGATTTTCTTGCCGCTCGGCGTCGTGATGATGCCTTCATATCCATTCTTGACCTGTTCAACCGGCGTGAACACGGAGACATTGCCGTAGCGCTCGGGGTGAGCCGAGCTGGGGCTGGGTTGAGCCGCCGTGCGGGGGTATTCCCCCGGCAGCGCGCCCTTGCCATGCCGGTTGGAAATCACGCCGTAAGGCACGCGCGGCTCCACCTTCAGGATTTCGACCTTCAGGATATCGCCGGGCATGGCCCCTTCGATGGCGATGGGGCCGGTCACGATATGCGGGCCATCCTTGTGAAAATCGTGAGTCATGTTGGAATCGGTGATCGCCTGCGCGTCGTCGAGCACTTGCTCGCGCGGCACCCCCTTGGAGGCGAAATAGGCGATCGGGTTGCGCCCCTGGTCTTCCAGCATGCCTTCGTGCGATAGCGTATCGAAGGTAACGGTGGCGCCGGAGGGAACCGTCAGCAGCGGCTTGGAAGCCCGATTGGGCAGGTAACCCCAAAAGATGGTCTGCAAGGTTGACGGAATATAGAAGTTGCCAGCATAGGGACCCGACTCAAGCTTTGTGGGCTTCGGGGCCAATTGCCGCAGCACCGGGAAGGAATCGGACTTTTGGGCGGCCGGTGCAGATACGGCAAAGGTAGCCAGCGCCAGTGACAGTGCTGCCAATGCCATACGGGGAAAATGGAATTTCATGAGGCGGGTTCCTTTCGTGGTTAGAAAGCCCGACCGAACACGCAAGAGGTGTGCCATTGGTGCAGAGCCGCTAGCAGCAAGACCCTTATACAAAAAAGGGCATTCGTATGGTGCGTTGGGTTGGTCTTGGCCCCACATTTGTGCGAGACCTTGCGAGAGTGTCGTGGCGTGAGATCTATGCACCGAGATACGCGAAGGTAGATTTCGCTGGATATCTACTAGGATCACCCGCCCGGTCCCTGCGGCGGCAGTCGAGCCTCTTCACAGGCTCAATGCCTGTGCAGCGTGCTTCAGTATTTTAAAAAACAGAAGTGAATCAGCGGACTACCCGCCGCGCTTCCACACGCCGCTCTTGCCGCCGCGTTTTTCCTCAAGCTGGATGTTTTCGATGCGCATGCCGCGGTCGATGGCCTTGCACATGTCATATATCGTCAACAGCGCCGTACTGGCGGCGCATAGCGCTTCCATCTCGACGCCGGTGGGTCCGACGCAACGCGCCGTCACCGTGGCGCGAATGCCTACGCCCCCTTCGCCGTCAGCCTCGGTGATTTCATCGAATTGCACGTCGACGCCCGAGAGCGGCAGCGAATGGCACATGGGGATCAGTTCCGCCGTGCGCTTGGCGGCCATGACTGCAGCCACGTCGGCGACGGCGAGCACGTTGCCCTTGGCGACCGTGCCGGCGCGGATACGCTCCAGCGTCGCCGGCCGCATGCGCAGCACACCGCTGGCAATGGCCGTGCGGACCGTGGCGGCCTTTTCCGACACGTCGACCATGCGCGCGCGGCCCGAGGCGGAAAAGTGCGTCAATTCTTCCTGCACCGAGTTTTCGGTTTTCTTCACGATATTCCTACCCGACGGTAATCAGCCGCCAATATACGACATCTCGATCTTTTTCAGCGGGATTCCGTCGGCCTGAGTAGCCGCCTGCCGCAGTTCCGAATAGCGGTCGGCACGGCGCGCCCATATCCGGCCGATGCGCCCGCGGAGCTGTTCGTCGCTTTCGCCGCTGCGTAGCGGGCCGCGAATGTCCGTGCCGTCGGCGGCGAACAGGCAGGTGTAGAGTTTGCCGTCGGTCGCCAGGCGCAGACGCGAGCAGCCCTGGCAGAATGCCTGGGTGACCGAGGCGATGACGCCGATCTCGCCGGCGCCGTCGGCGAAAGCCCAGCGCCTTGCCACCTCCCCGGCGTAGTTGGGATCGACCGGGCGCAACGGAAATTCGCCGCCGATCCGCTCCAGGATTTCCCGCGCGGTCACGACTTCGTCGAGCCGCCAGCCGTTGGTGGTGCCGACGTCCATGAATTCGATGAAGCGCAGAATGACGCCGGTATGCCGGAAGTGGCGAACGAGCGGCAGTATTTCCGCTTCGTTGACGCCGCGCCTGACGACGGTGTTGACCTTGAGCGGTTCGAGGCCGGCGGCCTGCGCGGCGGCGATGCCTTCGAGCACCTTGCCCACGGCCACGCCCGAGTCGCTCATGCGCTGGAAGGCTTCGTCCGAGAGGGCGTCGAGGCTGACGGTCAGCCGCGAGAGGCCAGCATTTTTCAGGGTTTGCGCCTTCGCCGCCAGCAGGGTGCCATTGGTCGTCATGGCGATTTCCAGCGGCTTGCCATCTGAGCCGCTCAGGTTCGCCAACTGTTCGACGAGGCGTTCGACGCCGTGGCGCAACAGGGGCTCGCCGCCGCTCAGCCGAACCTTGCGCACGCCGAGGTCGATGGCCAGGCGGGTAAGGCGCGTAATCTCCTCGAAACTCAGGAGTTCCGCACGCTGCAGGAAGACGAACTTCTTGTCGAAGACCTCGCGTGGCATGCAGTAGGTGCAGCGCAGATTGCAGCGGTCGGTCACCGAGATGCGCAAATCGCGCAACGGGCGCTGCAGCGTATCCGTCACTGGTGACCCCCGTGGGTCCGAAGCATTCACTCGAAATTCCTGATCACGAAAATGGGGCGCCTTTCAAAAAACTCCTGCCATGATCCTGGCAAGCCCAGGATATGCATAACGGTCTGCGCGACATGCTCTTTCCGTCGACCAATGCATATTCCTGCGGTTCCCTCTGGAAGGCTTCATCTTGCCAGGTCTTCCAGGCCCGGATATCAGAAGCGGCAGAAACTTTCTGCCGCTTCGCTTTGCTTCCTGGCCGTTTCTCCGTTATGGCCCGGCTTTGCCGCCTGAAACCGCCGAAACCGGGTGGAAAATCTCCGGCGTCGCACCGCCTTTTTCCGCACCGACGGCTTGTTCGATGGCTGGCAGGCGGTGGGTAAGGCCCTTGTGGCAATCGATGCAGGTCTGGCCCGTGGCCACACCTTCCTGGTGCACTTCGACCGCGCGGCGGCTTTGCTTGGCATAATCGAAGCGTTGCTGATCATGGCAATCGCGGCACTCGCGCGAATCGGTTTCCTTCATGCGCGTCCAGACCGCTTCCGCCATCACCAGCCGGCGAGCATTGAATTTTTCCGGGGTGTCGAGGGTGCCTATGATATTGTGATAGAGGTCCTTGGATGCCCGTATCTTGGCCACCATCTTGGGTCCGAAGGATTTCGGCACGTGGCAGTCGGGACAGGTGGCCAGTTGGCCCGAGCGGCTGGAGGCATGCGTGGACATGCGGTATTCCGCGTAAGAGTTGTCCCGCATGTCGTGACAGGAGATGCAAAACGCCTCGGTGTTGGTCTCTTCCAGGACGTAGTTGAAACCCACCCACGAAACGATGCCCGCTGCGAACAGCAGGACCACCCCCACCCAGCCGGCGGCGTGGATGCGTGCCAGCAACGCCGATAGACAGCGCTTGATATTAGCGATATTCATTATGCCCTCTCCGTTTCAGACAGTTCAACGCAAGCCGGCACCGGGTTTGAACGTATTGCCCACCAGCGGCCTAGCATCGCTTTGCGGCACGTGGCACTGATCGCAAAAGTAATGTTTGGGGGAAACGCTGGACAATTCGGCACCTTCGCGCGTCCTGAAATGCGTGATCGAGATCTTGGTCGCATTCATCTCCCGTGAGCGCGCCCAGGAGTGGCAGTCCAGGCATTTGTTGAACTCCTTGGTGATGGTATATCCCTCGTTGGAATGCGGCACCAGCGGCGGCTGCTGGACGAAATCGCGCGGCAGCACCGGGGTGTCGGGACCGAAGCGCGTGCCCTGGCCATCCGGGGCGGCTTCCATGACGTCGACGCCGCGCAGGGTTTTCAGCTGCACCGATGCGGACTTTTCCTGCGCCGAAACCGGGGCGGCGCAGATCAGGCACACGCTGGCGGCAATCGCCAGGAAACGGGCGGCGTACCGGGCGAAATGGGAAGATGGTTGGCTCATTGCGCGCTCCTTTTATCGAATCGGTGGGTTATTTTGAAAACCTGGCGGTCGCATACGTCGACGCAGCGTCCGCAATTGGTGCAGTTTCCCGCGAGAATCAGCGGATGCGTCTGCCCGGCCTGCTTGAGCGCCGGACGGATCACCTGCGGTTCGGGACAGACGGTGAAACAATCCATACAATCGTCGCAGTCCTTGTGCCGTGCGGCGGACACACGGACCAGCGCCAGCCGGCCGAGCAGGCTGTAGAAAGCGCCGACCGGGCAGAGATGCCCGCACCAGCCGCGGCTGGCGATCAGCAAGTCGTACAGGAAGATGCCGGCAATGGCCAGCAACGCGCCACCCATGCCGAAAACCAGCGCCCGGTGGAACAGCGTCACCGGATTGACCCACTCCCACACCAGCATGCCGAATGCGGCCGTCGCCACCAGCACGCCGGCGAGCAGCCAGTAGCGTGTGTTGGAATCAGGCGCGCGGCCGGTCTTGATGCCCAGGCGGCGGCGCAGCCAGGCGCTAGCATCGGTCACCATGTTCACCGGGCAGACCCAGCTGCAAAAGACGCGGCCGCCCAGCAGCAGGTAGAAGATGAAAACGATGGCCGCGCCGATCAGCGCCGTGCTGTACGGCCAGTGGCCGGCGACGGCCATCTGTATGGCAAGCAGCGGGTCGGTGAGCGGCAGCGTGTCGAACAGCAGCGATGCCGAAAGGTTGCCTTTCAGGATCCATACGCCGAACCACGGCCCGGTCAGGAACAAAAAGAGAATGAACAGCTGGCTTACACGGCGCAGCAACAGCCAGCGCTGGCGTTGCCATGCCGAACGCGGGCTTGCCAGCGGGGTTTGTTGTGTCGCTTGCGCAAGATTCGCCATGATCATGGCTTCCAACGCGAATCCAGCCCGCCCGGCTTGGCCGGAGCGGCTGGCGCAGTTGGGGCGGCAGGCCCGGGAACGGGAGAAGGAGTACGGGGCGCGGTCACCGTTTCGGTCGCCGAGCGCCCGGCCGTCGTTCCGTCGAAACCGCGCACCGGCATGCGCACCTGCTCGCCGATCAGCGATTCGCCGCGCCTCGCTTTTTCCTCCCAGCCCCGGAGATAATGCTCCGGGGCCGCGCCCTGCACCATGGCGGGTGGCAGGACCTTGATCGCCGGCTCGGGCAGCACGCAGGCTTGCTCGCATTTGCCGCAGCCGGTGCAGGCGTCCGAATGCACGGTGGGCAACAGCATGGCATGGCGGTCGGAGCGCGGATTGTGCCGCGTTTCCAGCGTGATCGCCTGATCGATGACAGGGCACACGCGGTAGCAGACGTCGCAGCGCAGGCCGAGGAAGTTCAGGCAGTTCTCCTGGTCGGAGAGTACCGCGAGGCCCATGCGCGCCTTGGTGATATCCGTCAGGCCGCGATCCAGCGCGCCAGTCGGGCAGGCCACGACGCAGGGGATGTCCTCGCACATTTCGCACGGGATGCTGCGCGCCGTGAAATAGGGCGTGCCGGTGGGCACCGGGTCGCCGAAGTCCGAAAGTTTCAGCGTATCGTAGGGGCAATCGCGCACGCAGAGTCCGCAGCGCACGCAGGCCGCCAGGAAGTCGCTCTCCGCCAGCGCGCCGGGCGGACGGATGGCCTGCGGCGGCAACGCCGACGCCTGCCGGGCGTGCAGCCCGGCGCCAAGCGCCAGCAAGCAGCCACCGCCGGCTGCCGCGGCAATGCCGTTGATGAACTTGCGCCTGGCCTGCGAGGCAGGCGGCTGAGCCGCCCCGCCTTTTCTGGCGCTGTTATCTCCCTGGCTCACGATACCCCGTCCGAATTGCTTTCAGCGCCGCTGGATCAGGCCTTCACCACCTTGACCACGGCTTTCTTGAAATCGGTTTCTTTTGACAGCGGACAGGTGGCGTCGAGAACGAGTTTGTTCACCAGCTTCGATTCGTCGAAGAACGGCACGAAGATGAGGCCGACCGGCGGTTTGTTGCGTCCCTTGGTCTCCACGCGCAAGGTAATTTCACCGCGCCTTGAAACCACCTTGACCAGCATGCCGCGCAGCAGGCCGCGCTTCTTCGCGTCATCCGGATGCATGAACACCTGCGCTTCCGGCACCGCCTTGTGCAGCTCAGCCACGCGCCGCGTCATCGAACCGGTATGCCAGTGTTCCAGCACGCGGCCCGTGCACATCCACAGGTCGAATTCCTTGTCCGGCATCTCGGGCGGATCCTGGTACGGCAGCGCGAAAATTACCGCCTTGCCGTCCTTCTGGCCGTAGAACTTGATGCCCTCGCCGGCCTTCACGTAAGGATCGTAGCCCTCGCGGAAACGCCACAGCGTCTCCTTGCCGTCGATGACCGGCCAGCGCAGGCCGCGCGCCTTGTGATAAACATCGAAATCGGCCAGGTCATGCGCGTGGCCGCGACCGAATTGCGCATACTCCTCGAACAGCCCTTTCTGCACGTAGAAGCCGAAGGCCTCGGATTCGTCGTTGGTGTAGCCCTTGATGGCATGCTGGTTGACCTTGGCCGTGTCTTCCTTCGGGAACTTGTTGGCCACGCCATTGGCGTACAGCACCTCGTAGAGCGTCTTGCCCTTGAGTTCCGGTTTCTTGTCGATCAGTTCAGCCGGCCAGACTTCCTCGACCTTGAAGCGCTTGGAAAATTCGATGTATTGCCAGAGGTCGGATTTTGCTTCGCCCGGCGCCTTGACCTGCTGCCGCCAGAACTGCGTGCGGCGCTCAGCGTTGCCGTAGGCGCCTTCCTTTTCCATCCACATCGCCGTCGGCAGGATCAGGTCGGCCGACAGGGCGGAAACCGTCGGATAGGCGTCGGAAACCACAACGAAGGCCGCCGGATTGCGCCAGCCGGGATACATTTCCTCGTTGATGTTCGGCCCGGCCTGCATGTTGTTGGTCGTGGTCGTCCAGTAGCATTTGAGCTTGCCGTCCTTGAGCGCACGGCTCTGCGCCACGGCGTGCAGACCGACCTGCGGGTTGATCGTGCCTTCGGGCAGCTGCCAGAGTTTTTCGGCAAGTTTGCGGTGGTCAGGACTGGTCACTACCATGTCGGCCGGCAAACGGTGGGCAAAGGTGCCGACCTCGCGCGCCGTGCCGCAGGCGGACGGCTGGCCGGTCAGCGAGAACGGGCCGCAGCCCGGCTCGGAAATCTTGCCGACCAGGAGGTGCACGTTGTAGATCATGTTGTTGACCCAGGTGCCGCGCGTGTGCTGGTTGAAGCCCATTGTCCAGAAGCTGACGACCTTCTTGTTCGGATCGGCGTACAGCTCGGCCATTCTCTTCAGGCGGTCGGCCGGCACCCCGGACAACTTGCTGACTTTCTCCAGGGTGTATTCGCTGACGAATTTCTTGAATTCTTCGAAGTTGCTCGGACGCGAATCGTTCGGGTTGTTCTTCGGCTTGCCGTCGGCGCCGGGGTAGCCGTTGAACTTGGCGTCCTTCTCCAGCGCATGTCCCGGACGCAGGCCGTAGCCGATGTCCGTTTCGCCAATCTTGAAGTTCACGTTCTTGGCGACGAAATCCTGATTGACCTTGCCGCTCTGGATGATGTGGTTGCAAATGTAGTTGAGGATGGCCAGATCGGTCTGCGGCACGAAAATCATGCCGTTGTCCGCCAGTTCGAAACTGCGGTGCTCGTAGGTCGACAGCACGTGCACCTGCACGTCGGTCTTGGTCAGGCGGCGGTCGGTGATGCGCGACCACAGGATCGGGTGCATCTCGGCCATGTTCGAACCCCAGAGGACAAACGCCTCGGCCTGCTCGATATCGTCATAGCAGCCCATTGGCTCATCGATGCCGAAGGTGCGCATGAAGCCGACGACGGCGGAAGCCATGCAGTGGCGCGCGTTGGGGTCGATGTTGTTGGAGCGGAAGCCGGCCTTGAATAGCTTGGCGGCGGCATAGCCCTCCCAGATCGTCCACTGCCCCGAGCCGAACATGCAGACGCCCGCCGGGCCGTCGGATTTCAGCGCGGTTTTCCATTTTTCCGCCATGACGTCGAAGGCCTTGTCCCAGGAAATGGGCGTGAATTCACCGTCTTTTGCATATTCCCCCCCCTTCATGCGCAGCATCGGCTGCTTCAGGCGGTCCTCGCCGTACATGATCTTGGACAGGAAGTAGCCCTTGATGCAGTTCAGGCCCCGGTTCACCTCCGAGTCCGGGTCGCCCTGCGTCGCCACGACACGGCCGTTCTGTACGCCGACAAGCACTGCGCAGCCGGTACCGCAAAAACGGCACACCCCCTTGTCCCAGCGCACGGCGGCACCGCCTGCTCCTTCCTGCGGCGCGGCAACGGCCGCAACCGGCAAGGCGATTCCGGCACTGGCGGCCGCAGCGGTAATGGCCTGCGTCTTGATGAATTCACGGCGGCTGATTTTCATGACAACACCTCCTGGCAGGGGGAATTTGATGGTAACGAGAGAGAATGATCCGAGTATTCGTAGGCAAGCGTCGCCGCCAGCACCTGCGGCACGCGATGGATGGCAATCAGGGTATCCGACAGGGCAGCATCGGGCGCTTCCTCGACCGTGACGATCAGGCGCCCATCGTCGCTCATCTGGTGGCACTCGACGCCGGGCAGAGCAGCCAGCGCGGCTTCAGCTTCACAGCGAGTTTCCGGACGGATGCGCAGCACCAAGCTGACAATGTTCATCTTATAACTCCCTGTAAAGACCCGACAAAATTATCGTTTTTTCCGGCTAGGCCCCGTGCATTAATTCACACGAATATTAATTCACACGGACCAACAGCCTGCCGACGACCGCAGTAGCAGGCCAATTTACCGGTCATGTCGAACCGAGGCTTTAATTTATGTCAAAAACGCCAGCATGACAAGCTATAGAAAACATGCCATACGACACTGACGGCATCGGCGCCGCCCATGAAGCTCACGCGGCGGCTACCGCTTCCTGCAGCACCTGCAACAGCGCCTTGCCGTACCGCTCCAGCTTGGCTGTGCCGACGCCGGACAGATCCCCCAGCGCAACCAGCGTTTCCGGCGCCGCCTCGGCGATGCGCAGGAGCGTGGCGTCATGGAAAATCACATAAGCGGGGACATTATGTTCGCGCGCAGCCTGCGCGCGCCAGGTGCGCAAGGCCAGCCAGCGCTGCTGCGCATCCGCGGGCAGATCGGCGGCGACCGTGCCGGCTTTGCCGCCGCCAGCCCTGCCTTTGGCGCGCGCTGCCGGTCCTTTTTGAAGACGTTCGCGGCGCAGAGTGACCCCCGCTTCGCCACGCAGGATGGGCCGTGCGGCGTCGGTCAGCACCAGTGCGCCGTGGCCGCCATGGTCGACCGCCAGGATGCCCTGCGCCACCAGTTGCCGGAAGATGCTGCGCCAGGCAGCCTCGCCGTGTTCCTTGCCGATTCCGAAGGTCGACAGCGTCTCGTGCCGCCATTGCTTGACGCGCGCCGAGGCGTTGCCGCGCAGGATGTCGATCAGGTGGCCGGCGCCGAAGCCGATGTCGCTCATCTGCCGCACCCGGTAGATGCAGGAAAGCGCCATCTGCGCCTCGCGGGTGCCGTCCCAGACGGCGGGCGGCGACTGGCACGTGTCGCAGTTGCCGCAGGGCTCCGACGCTTCACCGAAGTAGGAAAGCAGTGCTACGCGGCGGCAGCCCGCCGTTTCGCAAAGGCCGAGCAGCGCATCGAGCTTGGCGGTGGAAACACGCTTGTAGGCATCGTCGGCTTCGGATTCGTCGATCATCCGGCGCTGCATCACCACGTCGGCAAGGCCGTAGGCCATCCAGGCCGCGGCCGGCAGACCGTCGCGGCCGGCGCGGCCGGTTTCCTGATAGTAGCCTTCGATGCTCTTGGGCAGGTCGAGGTGGGCGACGAAACGCACGTCCGGCTTGTCGATTCCCATGCCGAAGGCGATCGTCGCCACCATCACGATGCCTTCCTCGCGGCGGAAACGCTCCTGGTGCGCCGCCCGCGTCTGCGCGTCCATCCCCGCGTGGTAAGGCAGCGCGCGCACGCCGTGAGTTGCCAGCCACGCAGCTGTTTCCTCCACCTTGCGGCGCGACAGGCAGTAAACGATGCCGGCATCGGTGCCCTCTTCCTGCGCGTGTTTCTCGCTGATGAAGCGCAGCAACTGAAGGCGGGCATTGTCCTTCTCGACGATGGTGTAGTTGATGTTGGGGCGGTCGAAGCTGTCGATGAAGATCCGTGCTTCCCGCAAGGCCAGCCGGTCGATGATCTCCTCGCGGGTGACGGCATCAGCGGTGGCCGTCAGCGCGATGCGCGGCACCTCCGGAAAGCGCTCGTGCAGCACCGAAAGCTGAATGTATTCGGGGCGGAAATCGTGCCCCCATTGCGAAACGCAATGCGCTTCGTCGATGGCGAACAGGCTGATCCTGGCGGATTCAAGCTGCGCCAGGAAACGCGGCGTCAGCAGCCGCTCGGGGGCCACGTACAACAGATCGAG
>JAVBSG010000045.1:0-4326 GCA_031547245.1 Propionivibrio sp. | reverse complement strand
GATGCTGCTCTCGCCGGTGCCGCAGCAGGAATCGAGGATCAGCGGCAAGTCCGGCGCAACGCTCTGCCAACGCTCGATACTGGCGGTGAACGCCGAGCGGTTGTAGTCGGCATAGGGTTTCAGGTAAGGCGACCGGCGATGGCGTTCGAGCAGCGCCGCCAAATGCTCGTGAATGCCGGTCTGGCCGCTCGTCGGGATGCGGGAATTCGCGTGCATGGACTTGGGCTATTTCACAGAGCGCTCTTGCGCGGCCAGCAGCAATTCGGTTTTGTGGACATCGTTTACCGTTCGCAATTGCTGATAGAGCGTCTCGGCCTGCTGGTAGTGGCGGCGGAGCGAATTGAGCCAGAGCTTGAGCCTTCCCGGCGCATGTTTCGCCATCACCCTTTGCCCCACCCGCTGCCAGAATTCGTTCAGCACGGGCAGGAGTTCGCGCCATTGGGCATCGTAGTGCGCTTCCTCAGGCTTTCCCCCTTCTGTCAACCTGGCATTCCAGGCACGGATACGTATGGCCAGAAACGGGTCGGCCAGCGCCCCGCGCCCGATCATGACATCCGTACACCCCGATACGGCCCGGCAGTTCACGTAGTCGGAGACGGTCCATATTTCCCCGTTCGCCACCACGGGCAGCGAAATGGCCTCCCGCACCCGCGCGATCCACTCCCAATGCGCCGGCGGGCGGTAAGCTTCCAGTTTCGTCCGCGCATGCACCACCAACGCATCGATGCCTGCACTCTCCAGGGCCAGGGCGCATTCGAGGGTTTTGCTCGTATCCTGAACGCCGAGGCGCATCTTGGCCGTCACGGGGATTTTTTCTGGCACGGCGCAACGAACGGCGCAGGCGATACGCCGCATGAGTTCGGGATCGTCGAGCAGCACAGCGCCGCCGCCGTGGCGATTGACGGTTGGCGCCGGACAGCCGAAATTCAGGTCGATGCCTGCCGGCAAAAGGCCGGCCAGCCGTCTGGCCGATTCGGCCAGACGTTCGGGGCAGTTTCCCAGGAGCTGCACGGCCACCGGCGTGCCTGCGACGGTGCGGCTACCGTTGGAGAGTTCGGGACAGATGCGCCGGAAAGTACGCAGCGGCAGTGCGGAAGCCGAAACACGCGCGAACTGCGTTACCGTGCCATCGTAACCGCCGACCCGCGTCAGCAGATCCCGCAGCAAGCAGTCCACCACACCCTCCATGGGCGCCAAAAATACCCGATTCATAGTAACTAACCAGTGCTCAAAAACGCCGATGTGTGATAATCCGCGCGGTTTCCCGCAAACTCCGCCCAATGCCCTTCAGCCGATGCCAAGCCGAATTCTGACACAGCCGTTGCGGCTCGTCCTCGACACCAACATCGTCATGGACATGCTGCATTTTTGCGACCCTGCGACGGTCTGGCTGGAAAACGCCATCCGGCAAGGCCGCGCAGGCTGCCATGCCGACGACGCTACGCTGACCGAACTGGAACGCGTTCTGGCCTACCCCGAATTTCACCTCGACGCCGCCGCGCAAACCCGGTTGCTGCAACATTATCTGCAGATCGCCACCCGCTGCGAAAAGGAAGAACACGAAAACTTCGATCTGCCGAGTTGCCGCGACGGCGACGATCAGAAATTTCTGGAACTGACCGCCCGCTGCCAGGCGCAGATGCTGGTGACGCGCGACAAGGAACTGCTCAAGCTGGCCCGCAAGCGTCGATCGGCGCCTTTCGCCATCGTCACCGCCGTGGAGGCGGAGCGCCTATTCCGGTTCGCCTTGGAAACGGATAAAGCCGACTGAAGTCACTTCTGCTTGCGGCGGAAAACCCAGCGCTTGTCGTCCGAGGCCTTTCCGTCGAAGGCATAGCCCTCTTCGGAGAAAGCCTGCAGCTTCGACGGATCGGCGATGCGCCGGACGATGGCGTAACGCGCCATCAGCCCCCTCGCCCGCTTGGCATAAAAACTGATCACCTTGTAGCGGCCGCCGCTCCAGTCCTCGAACACCGGGTGGATCACCGGAACGGCCAGCTTTTCCGTCCTGACCGAACGGAAATATTCTACGGAAGCCAGGTTGACCACCGCGGCGGACTTCGCTTCGCGCAACGCCGTGGCGATCGCGTCGGCGATCCGTTCGCCCCAGAACGTGTACAAATCCTTGCCGCGCGGATTCTCCAGGCGAATCCCCATTTCCAAACGGTAGGGCAATATCCGGTCCAACGGCCGCAGCACGCCGTAAAGCCCGGAAAGAATGCGGACGTGGCGCTGAGCGAAGTCGAGATCCTCTTCGCTCAGCGATTTGGCGTCCAGCCCCTCGTACACGTCGCCATTGAAGGCCAGAACGGCCTGCCGCGCCTTGCCGGCAGCGAACGGCAGTTTCCATTCGGCATAACGCGCGGCATTCATCGCCGCCAGCGGGTCGCTGATGTCCATCAGTGCCGCCAGTTCAGCGGGAGAAAACTGCCGCAGCCGCTCGACCAGCAATTGCGATTGATCGAGAAAAACCGGCCGGGTCGCTTGCCTAGCTGGCAGCGGCGACTCGAAATCGAGCGACTTGGCGGGAGAGAGCAAAAGGATCATGGAAGCTTTTCGTGAATGCCGTGTGTCATTGAAGCCCGTAGTCTAACGCAGCAAGAATCTGAAGCAAGGCCGAGCACTTGCTACAATACGGCATTAACCGAATTTGCAGGAACCCCGCCATGAAACGTAACCGTCTTTCCTCGCGCAAGCGCATTTCTTCCGATGCCACCGAAATGGGCCGGCTGGCCACCGGTCTGGCCGAGTCCGGCTGCAACCTGGAACGCCAGTTCTGGGCAAAGCAACTGGCCAGCCTCGTCGAGCGCATCCTGCAGGACGGCGGCGAGGAAGACCTCAACGCCGCGCTCGACCGGCTGTTCGATTCGCACGCCGCGGCGCACGACTGCCTGGCCGACATGATCGAAGGCCAGGCGGAATCCTGCGTCATGTCGCATCAGGGGCAGGAGTACGACGTGCTGCTGTTCAATGTTCCCCTGCTGGTCTGGTCGCGCTTCTCGATCCCGGCCGGCTCCATCCCGAAAAGTACGCTGCAGACGCTCAAGGTCCATCTCGGTGCGCACGTATTCTCGAACAGCGTGCAGCTCGCGCTCGTCGACTATCTGTACAGCCCGGACCAGCTGCCACGCAGCTTCGTCAGCACCTGGCAGTTGATGCGCGATCTCGGCGGTTCGGCGCTCTGCGGCCACGCCCCGAAACTGGACATCTCCGCCATGCCGGAAACCAACCAGTTTCTTTCCGATACCCGCTACCTGATCGGCGCCGTCGCCGTGCCGCGCGGCATGCCGATCTTCCGCTGGAACGAAGACGACAACGTCACGCGGGAAACGGCCCTCAAGGAATGGGTCAAGCAGGGCGGGCCGTCGCTCGAGCCCCTGTTGGCCGGATGTGCCTTCCAGCCGCTGCTGGCGGACGCCTACCACGCGGCCTGCCGCATGGGCGACATGGCGTCGCGCCCTTATTCGCTGCACGCCTCGGTCGCTTTCCTGCAGACCACGCTCGGCAAGCCCGCGGAGTCGTTGCGCGCCATCATCGGCGGGTTTCACGACAAACGGCTGGAGGAATACCGGATCAGTTTCGGACCGCGCAACGACGACGCGATCTATCATGGTGTCGTCTGGCCGCTGCTCGGCAGCGAGGACGAAACGACGGACGTCATCAGCGAGGTCGAAAGCATCCTGCGCGAGTCCGGCATCAAGGAAGTCGTGGTTCACAACCAGCAGTTTCCCTTCGAGTTCTGCGACGATTGCGGCGCCCCGCTCTATGCCAATGTCGAAGGAGAAACCGTGCACGCCGAGATGCCAGACCTCGATACCATTACCTCGCAAACGCTGCACTGAAACGGCTCCTGCCGTTTTATGGTGTTGATGAGGAAGAAAGAGGGAGCCGCCGAGACAGCAGAGGCTGGCCAATTGAGTGTGGAAGTTGCCTGAGCCTCAGGGACACGACAGAGAGGCTCGGCATGGCGAATCGAAGGCGCCTTAAAGCTCGCGCCAGCAGGCGGGCGATCTTCTTCATGTTCTGGCACGCAGCGGCCAACAGGCAACGTGCCCGCTCCTTGGCCAGCCCACGATAGCGCGCATAGCGATGCCCGTACAGTTCCTTGGCATCGGCAAAGCTGCGCTCCACCGTCTCCTTGCGTCGCTTGTAGATCGCCTTGCCCGTCTCGGTCAGGCGATGGGCGGCCACGGCCTCCTTGAACTCTTCCCAGACATGACGGGTCACCACCTTGATCATCGTAGCACTTTGCGTGCATTGACCGCGTAGCGAACAGTCCCGGCAGGGCTCAGTGGCACTCGCGTATTCCCGGTACCCCTGACGGTT
>JAVBSG010000016.1:0-5997 GCA_031547245.1 Propionivibrio sp. | reverse complement strand
TCTGATCACCAAGGAGAACGTCGATAAGTTCATCCAGATGCACAAGGAACTGGGGAACATCAAGTAACCCGCAAAGGATCGCAAATCGGTTTCACCCAGCGGCGGTCGGATCGCCGGCCGCCGCGCCACCTCTCTGATTGGAAGAAGAAATGAAAGCCCTGTTCCTCGACAAAACGGATAGCCTTTCCCTGCGTGACGATCCGCTGCCTCAGCCTTTGGGCGACAACGACGTTCGGATCAAGATCGTCAACGTCGGCATTTGCGGCAGCGATGTCCACTACTATCAGCATGGCCGTATCGGCGGGTTCGTGGTCAACGAGCCGATGGTGCTCGGGCACGAGGCCAGCGGCACCGTCGTCGAGGCGGGCTGCGCCGTCAAGCATCTGAAGATCGGCGACCGCGTGTGCATGGAGCCCGGCATTCCCGACTATGGCAGCCGCCAGACGCTGCAGGGCATGTACAACCTCGACCCGGATGTCCGTTTCTGGGCGACGCCGCCCATTCACGGCTGTATGCGCGAATCGATCGTGCACCCCGCCAACCTGACCTTCAAGCTCCCGGACAACGTCAGTTTCGAGGAAGGTGCGCTCGTCGAGCCGCTGGCGATCGGCGTGCATGCGGCGAAAAAGGCGCGCATCGCCCCAGGGGATACGGCGCTCGTGCTGGGCGCCGGCACCATCGGCCTGGTTACTGCCCTCGCCGCCGTCGCCGCCGGTTGCAGCCAGGTGATCGTGGCCGACAACAAGCGGGAAAAACTCGATTTCATCCGCAAGCATTACGCTGGGCGGATCAGCGCCTTCGACATTTCGTCCGGCGATCTGAAAGCGCACGTCTTTGCGGAGAACCCGCAGGGCGTCGATATCGTTTTCGAAGCCAGCGGCAATGCGCAGGCCATCCTGTCCACCACCGGCTATCTCGTTCCGGGCGGCAAGGTCGTGCTGATCGGCATGCCGCAGGAGCCGGCGCCGATCGACGTCGTCGAGGCGCAGTGCAAGGAAGTCGAATTCATGACCATCTTCCGCTACGCCAATGTGTATGACCGGGCGATCAAGTACATCGCTTCCGGCCAGATCGACGTCAAGCCGCTCGTCACCCATCGTTTCGATTTTGACGATGTCGAGAACGCTTTCCGCTTCGCTTCCACGATGCCGGGCGACGCCATCAAGATCATGATCAAGCTCCCCGCTTAAAAAGGGGTTCGCGGAAAAGGCGTGTGCCGGCGGAGGCGTCGTCTCCGGGCAGACGCCTCGCCCGTCGAATGCCAGGAGAATTTCCGCCATGCCGCTTAAGCCATCAAACGCACGCACGACCCTGGGACTCGACGCCAGCACGCAGAGCCTGAGCGCCGTCCTGCTGGAGATCGATTCGGGAAAGACCTTGTGGAGCAGGTCGCTGGCCTACCGCGACGATCCGCGTTTGCACGGCTACGGCTTCGAACACGATACGCTGATCATTCCGCCGCGCGAGGCGGGCGAGGCGGAGCAGCCGCCGCGGCTGTTCGTTGCAGCGCTCGACGCGATCATGGCGGACCTCAAGGACTCCGGCCAGGACGTTTCGGCCATCGCCGCCATCAACACCTCCGGGCAGCAGCATGGCCACGTTTATCTGAATGGCGATGCCGAGGCGCTTTTCCGGAATCTGCGCGGAACGGGTAGCGATGGTTCGTTGGTCGGTCGGCTGGGCGGCGCATTCGCCTACGGCGGCGCGCCCATCTGGAAAACCGCCAACACCTCGGCGGAGGCCGCGCATATTCGCGGGCGTGTCGGCGGCAAGGCCGCGATGATCGCGCGGACCGGCAGCGACATGCCGCTGCGCTTCTCCGCCGCCGCTCATCGCAAGGTCGCCCTGCGCTATCCGGAAGCCTATGCGGCGACGCGCCGCATCGTCCAGATATCCAGCCTCATCCCGGCGATTCTCGCCGGCGACTGCACGATTCCGGTCGACTTCGGCAACGCCTGCGGCACGGGCCTGATGAACTACCGCGCCCGCGCCTGGGACGAAACGGTGGTCGACGCGGCAGCCCACGATTTGCCGGGCGGCCCGCGCGCCCTGGCGGACAAGTTGCCGCCCATCGTGCATCCGCTCGCCGTTGTCGGGCGGGTGGCCGGCTATTTCCAGGAGAAATTCGGTTTCGACCCCGAATGCCGGGTTATCGCGGGTTCCGGTGACAATCCGCAAACGAAGGTGCTCGCGAGCGGCGACCTGCTGAGCCTGGGGACGAGTTTCGTCTACATGATTTCGACGCTGGAAGGTGAAGTGGACATGGAAGGGGCGGCGAATGCGATGTACGATGCGTTGGGGCGCCCGTTCAATTTCGGCTGCCGTACCAATGGCGCCCTGACTTGGGATCGCCTGCGGAAATCACACGGACTGGGCGCAAAGGACTACGCGGCGTGCGATGCCGCCCTTGCGGCGACCGTGCCGGGCAGCCGGCTGCGTTTCTGGCATCCCGATTCCGAATCCTTTCCCATCACGGTAGCCAACCCCGATGTGGTTCGCCTGGACGACGGGCCGGCCGATTTCGCCAGCGATTATGCAGGCATCGTCGACAGCTCGCTCGGCCTGGTATATCGCTATGGCATGAAAATTGGGGCCTCCGCAACTCATGGAGATGCCATCAGCGTTTGCGGCGGTCCCTCCGCCAGTCCTGAAATCATGCGCCGCATCGCGGCTATCTGGAAGCTCCCGGCCATTCAGGCCGGGCAGGCGGGAGCCGCGCTCGGCGCGGCTGTCGCGGCGGCTGTGGCGTTGATTCCTGAGGCGCAGACCGGCAAGCGCGATGCCCTGGCGTCGTCGCTCCGCGCGGCGATTTACGCGAACCGCGCCACGGTTGTCCCGGAAACGGAACTGGTGCGCCGTTATCATGCGCCGGGCGGATTCCTCGATCAGTTGGAAGCCGCCTTCGAAAAACTTCGCAGCCGATAGGCGTTCTGCCGCCGTCCTCCGCTATTTTGCCGTTTTTCCCCAGGAATCCTTGAGCGTCACCGTGCGGTTGAAGACCGGCGCGCCGTCCTTCGAATCGCGGCGGTCGGCGACGAAATAGCCGTGCCGTTCGAACTGGAAGCGTTCTTCAGGCTTGGCCGCCTTGAGCGCCGGTTCTAACTGCGCAGTGATGCGCTTGGCGCTGTCGGGATTGAGGTCGTCGAGGAAATTGCGGTCGCCGGATCCCGGAGCGGGGTTGCTGAACAGGCGGTCGTACAGGCGGACCTCGGCCTGGTAGGCGTCCGCCGCCGAGACCCAATGCAGGTTGCCCTTGACCTTGTAGTTGTCGGCGCCGGGCGTGCCGCTCTTCGAGTCGGGCAGATATTCGGCGTGCACGGCGATGACGTTGCCGGCGGCATCCTTGTCGCAGCCCAGGCATTTGATGACGTAGCCGTAGCGCAGGCGGGCCATGTTGCCGGGGTAGAGGCGGTGGTAGCCCTTGCTCGGCGTTTCCATGAAGTCCTCGCGTTCTATCCACAGCTCGCGCGAGAAAGGTACGGGGCGCTTGCCGAGTTCCGGCTTGAGGGGATGGTTGGGCGCGAAGCATTCCTCGCTCTGGCCCGCGGGGTAGTTGTCGATGACCAGCTTGAGCGGATCGAGCACGGCGACGCGGCGCTCGGCCGATTCGTTGAGCCCTTCGCGCATGCAGTCTTCGAGCAGCGTGTAGTCGATCAGCGAATCGGTCTTGGAGACGCCGACGCGTTCGGCGAGGAGATGAAAGCCCTCGGGCGTGTAGCCGCGGCGGCGGGCGCCGACCAGCGTCGGCATGCGCGGATCGTCCCAGCCATCGACGTGTTTTTCCTCGACGAGCTGGATCAGTTTGCGCTTGCTGAGCACGACGTAGGTCAGGTTGAGGCGGGAGAATTCGATCTGCTGCGGCACCGGGCGCTGCAGTAGGCCGCCTTCGGCCAGGTGGTCGAGCAGCCAGTCGTAGAACGGGCGCTGATCCTCGAACTCCAGCGTGCAGATCGAGTGGGTGATGTTCTCCAGCGCGTCCTCGATCGGGTGGGCGAAGGTGTACATCGGGTAAACGCACCATTTGTCGCCGGTATTGTGGTGCGTGGCATGGCGGATGCGGTAGATGGCGGGGTCGCGCATGTTGATGTTGGGCGAGGCCATGTCGATCCTCGCGCGCAGGATGTGCGCGCCGTCAGGGAATTCGCCGGCTTTCATGCGGTTGAACAAATCCATGTTCTCCGCCGGGCTGCGCTGGCGGTACGGCGAATCCTTCCCCGGTTCGGTCAGCGTACCGCGGCTGGCGCGCATTTCGTCGGCGCTCTGGCTGTCGACGTAGGCGTGGCCGGCTTCGATCAGGTATTCCGCGCAGGCGGCCATCCAGTCGAAATAGTTGGAGGCGAAGTAGAGGTTGTCTTCCTTCTCGTCCTGCCATGCGAATCCGAGCCAGCGCACGGCATCGATGATCGAGTCGACGTATTCCTTCTCCTCTTTTTCGGGGTTGGTGTCGTCGAAGCGCAGATGGCAGCGGCCGCCGTAATCGCGGGCGAGGCCGAAGTTCAGGCAGATCGATTTGGCGTGGCCCAGGTGCAGGTAGCCGTTCGGCTCGGGCGGAAAGCGCGTGCGGATCTTCGCCGTGTCGAGGTTTCCGGCCTGCTGCTGGGCGGCAAGGCCGGGCGCGCCCGACCAGCGGCGCTGGGCGTGCTTGCCGGCCGCCAGGTCGGCATCGATGATGTTGCGGATGAAATTGGCTGCCGGTGCGGCGCTGTCTTTACTATTGTCAGGGGTATGGCTCACGGCGGGATCTCTTTTTACTGAATGGGATTATTTTAACCGCAGGCGGAGCGAAAGCCACGTTTTGCAACTGCTTTGCCGGCGAAGTGTCCAAGATCATCGTTACTGATACACTTTTACCCTGTTTCAATAAGGAGTCATTACATGGGAATACTGTGGACGATCGTTCTGGGCTTTGTCATCGGCGTCATCGCCAAATTCCTGCACCCCGGCAGGGACAACATGGGGTTTATCATGACGGTCGTGCTGGGCATTGCCGGGTCTTTCGTAGCCGGGATGTTTGGGCAATTCGTCGGCTGGTATCAGGCGGGCGAGGGAGCCGGGTTCATTGCCTCGGTGGTCGGCGCCATCGTCCTGCTGGTCATTTATGGGAAAATCCAGCAGAAATGAAGCTTTCGGCGGGGTTGAAATAGCATGGATATTCTGCAATCGGCGGCCTTGGCGGGCGGATTGGCGTGGGCGAGCGGCATGCGCCTTTACGCCGTCGTGTTCTTCGCGGGGCTGCTGGGGCGTTTCGGCTACCTGAATCTGCCGGATCAGCTCGATGTTTTGCAGAATCCCTGGGTGATCGGCGTGTCGGGCATCCTGCTCGTCGTGGAGTTTTTGGCGGACAAGATTCCCGTGGTCGATTCGATATGGGACAGTATCCAGGGCTTCATCCGCGTTCCGGCGGGGGCTTTGTTGGCCGCGCTGGCGTTGGGCGACCACGATCCAACGCTGATGGTGGTCGCCGGCCTGCTGGGCGGTACGCTGACGGCGGGGACGCATCTCGCGAAAGCCGGCAGCCGCTCGCTGATCAACACCTCGCCGGAACCCTTTTCGAACGTGGCCGCTTCGCTGGGCGAAGACGCGCTGACGGCCACGGGCTTCTGGGCGGCCGTGTTCCATCCTGTGCCTTTCCTCATCCTGCTTGGGGTTTTCATCCTCCTGCTGTGCTGGCTGGTGCCCAAGGTCTTTCGCAGCGTGAGGGCGATCTGGGGTGTGCTGTTCGGCCGGAAGTATCCGCAGTAAAGGCAATCAGCGGTATTTCGCCGGACATATCAGGTTCGGGTTCGTCGCCAGGTACTCGTCGCGAAGTGACGTCGCCTTAACGTCTTCGTCGGAAGACAGGGGCTTGTACATGCGCCCGTAAGGCCAGCCGTATCCCCAGCGATACGGCGTGAAGAAATACGGGCCGCCGCCTGTACGCACGCCGGCGAACATGAGATCCGCCAGGGCGGGGTTGCCGGTGGCCGAGTGGACACAGCTTTTGAGATCCCGATCGGC
>JAVBSG010000037.1:0-15304 GCA_031547245.1 Propionivibrio sp. | reverse complement strand
GGGCGTCGGGCAGCTGATCGTGGCCGGCGGAGAGACCTCCGGAGCGGTGGTCAAAGCGCTGGATGTCTCCGGCCTGCGGATCGGCCCGGAGATCGATCCCGGGGTGCCGTGGACGACGACGATCACGGGCAAGGCCGAGAGTCGGCCGATAGCGCTGGCGTTGAAGTCCGGCAACTTCGGCACGCCCGATTTCTTCCTCAAAGCTTGGAGCAGGCTCGCGTCATGACTTCTCGCAGAACGCTGCTAAAGAGCGGAATCCCCTTGATCCTGGCAGGCGCGGGAATACGCGGGCTCCATGCTGTCACCAAGGACTCCCCGCTTCGCGCGGGAATGCAGGTTCCTTACTCGGCCGGCCGGGATTTGCCGCTGATCGACGTTCCGGAGAATGCGTGCGATTGCCATCACCATATCTACGATCCGGTGCGCTTCCCATATCTCCCGACGGATACCCGCAACCAGCCTCCGGCTGGCGTCGACGCGTACCGTTTACTGCAGAAAAAGCTCGGGACAACCAGAAACGTGATCGTCCAGCCCTCGGCTTATGGCACCGACAACGCCTGCACGCTCGATGCCTTGCGGCAAATGGGCGGCAACGCGCGGGCCATTGTCGTTGTCGATCCAAAAATCCCGGAAACGGAACTTGCCGCGATGCACGAGCAAGGCGTGCGCGGCGTCAGATTCAATATCTCCACGGGGGCCTCGAAAGACCATGAGGCAATAAAAACCATTGCCTCGAAAATCAACCAGTTCGGTTGGCTCGCGCACTTCTGGATGAGCGCAAACGACACGGCCGACTTGGAATCGTTGCTTCATCAACTCCCTTGCCGGGTCGTGTTCGACCATCGCGCCCACATTCCTCAACCGGAAGGCATATCGCATCCGGCGTTCAAGGTGGTATGCGGCCTTCTCGAAAAAGACCGGGCATGGGTGAAGCTGTCCGGACTGTATCAGGATTCCAGCACAGGGCCTCCGGGGTATGCGGACACGGTCGAGGTCGGGCGGGCTTTCGTGCAGGCAGCCCCCGAGCGCATGGTGTGGGGATCGGACTGGCCGCACCCGTCCATTTTCTCCGAACGAAAACCATGGCCGGACGATACGGATATGTTGAATCTTCTCGCGAAGCAAGCACCCGACGAGAGAACGCGCAAGCTTATTTTGGTGGATAACCCGGCCAGACTCTATGGGTTCTGATGCGAAGCATGGGCGGGGGCCGGGAGCAAGCGGCGAGAGGTGATGGCGGTTTTGTTTCGAGAGAAGTGTTTTGGCGGAGAAGTCCTCCTGTAGTTCCGGGAGCGATCGATCCGTCGTTAGGTGCCGATTATTTCTTCAATCGATAAAAAGGGGAGTCAAATGGAATTCAAGAGGCAAGTTGGCGTAGCCATGAGTCTGGCGATTGCCGGATGTTTTACCGTTGTTCTGGGCGGTTGTGGAGGCGGCGGCGGAGGGCATCACAGCGTTGTGACGCCTCCGGTCGATCCCGTTGATCCGGGTCTTCCCCGCCTGTCGGAAGCTACCCCGGGAACCCTGGAGACCTGCACGGCGCTTGCCCAGCAGTTCGCCTATGCCAATACGACCATCGCCTCCTCGGTCCTGGTTCCGGCGGGCGGGCTCACTGTCGCCGGCGTGGCCTCGATTCCCGAGCATTGCCTGGTCACGGGAGAGATGAACAGGAGGACGAGCACCGTCGACGGCGAATCCTATGCGATCGGTTTTGAAATGCGCCTGCCGACGGCATGGAACGGCCGGTATTACTACCAGGCGAACGGCGGCGTCGACGGCAGCGTCGTGACGGCGGTCGGCGGATTGGGCGGCGAGCCGGAAGTCAATGCGCTGACCAAGGGCTTTGCCGTCATCAGCTCCGATGCCGGCCATGGCGAAGCAACGGCGCTTTTCGGCCTCGATCCCCAGGCGCGCCTCGACTACGGCTATCAGGCCGCCGGCACGCTGACGCCGATGGCCAAAAACCTGATCAAGGCCGCCTATGGGCGTTCGCCCGACCGGTCATACTATGGCGGCTGCTCCAATGGCGGACGCCACACCTTGGTCGCCGCCACGCGCTATGCCAACGACTACGACGGATTCCTGGCCGGCGCGCCGGGGTTCCATCTGCCCAAGTCGGCCGCCGAGCAGCTCTGGAAGGTCCAGCAGTATGCGCGCATCGCCACGGCAACGATTGCCAGCGGGGACGATGCCGGACTTCCCGACGTTACGACGGCGGTGACCGCCGCGGAATTCAAGCTCGTCGGATCGAGGATTCTGGCCAAGTGCGACACGCTCGACGGGGTGCAGGACGGTATAGTCTCGGATGTCGTAGCCTGTCAGGCGGCATTCGACATCACCCGGGATGTGCCAACCTGTGCGATCGGCGCGCCACGCGACGGCAGCTGCCTGACCGACGCGCAGCAAAACGTGCTCGCCAAGATCTTTGCCGGCTCCAGCGACAGCAGCGGCAAGCCGAACTATGCAAACTTCTACGCCGACCCGGGTATTGCCGGCGCCAACTGGATGGCCTGGCAATACACCAACAGCACCAACAAGAACCGCGATCCGGGATCGGTTTCCCTCATCTTCAGCACGCCGCCGATGAGCAAAGCGGATTTCCAGGCCACCACCGGCCTGAAGATTGCGCTCTTTGCCGATATCGAGGCAACCTACCGGAAAATCTTCGCCACCGACGCCATCTACCAGGAATCGGCCTGGTCATTCATGACGCCTCCGGACGAGACGAATCTGAAAACCCTGCGCGAACGCGGCGCCAAGCTGATGACCTACCACGGCACGGCGGACGGTGTGTTCTCCTCGGCCGATACGGTAGCCTGGTACGACAAGCTGGCAACGGGAACAGCTGAGCAGACCGACGAGTACGCCCGGCTCTTCCTGGTTCCGGCGATGAGCCACTGCCGGGGCGGCCCCGCCACCGACCAGTTCGACATGCTCGAAGCGCTGGTGAATTGGGTCGAAAAAGGCGAGGCGCCGGAGCAGGTGGTTGCCAAGGCGCGCGGGGCCGGTGCGAACGTGGTGAACACCGAAGTGCCGGCAACGTGGAGCGCGGCGCGCACGCGTCCGCTCTGCCCGTACCCGAAGGTAGCCCGCTACAACGGCTCGGGCGACGTTGAAAGCGCGGCAAGCTTTACGTGTAAATAGTCACCGCGATACGTGGCCGGAGAGAGTAGCTTTCTCCGGCCGCGGCAGCGACGCCGTCCGTGAGAAATGCGGGGTCGAATTTTTTCAGCATATGGCGAAGCCTCGGGAGTTCAGTGGTGCAATATCTTTGCCAGGAATTGCCGGGCGCGTTCTGAAGACGGCTGGGAAAAAAACGCATCCTTCTGCGCATCTTCGACGATCTGGCCGCCGTCCATGAACACGACGCGGTGCGCAACGCGCCTGGCGAATCCCATTTCGTGCGTGACGCACATCATGGTCATTCCTTCCTGCGCCAGTTCGGTCATGACGTCGAGAACCTCGTTGATCATTTCCGGGTCCAGCGCCGAGGTCGGTTCGTCGAAGAGCATGCAGACCGGGTTCATGGCCAGGGCGCGGGCGATGGCCACGCGCTGTTGCTGCCCGCCGGACAACTGCCCCGGGTATTTGGGCGCTTGCGTTTTCAGTCCCACGCGATTCAACAGCTGTATCGCCCTGACTTCAGCCTCGGCGCGGTCGCGGCCAAGCACCTTGATCTGGGCAATGGTCAGGTTGTCCATGATCGTCATGTGCGGGAAGAGTTCGAAGTTTTGGAAAACCATGCCGACATGCGAGCGCAGCTGCGGCAGATCCGTCGCCGGGTCGTTCACCGCGATTCCGTTGACGGTGATCACTCCGTCATGAATATTTTCCAGGCCGTTGACGCATTTGATCAGCGTGGACTTCCCCGATCCGGACGGGCCGCACACGACGACGACCTCGCCTCGCCCGACGTGGGTCGAGCAATCCTTGAGCGCCTGGAACATCCCATAGCGCTTGCTTACGTTCTTGATCGAAATCATCGGCATGAATTTCTTCACTCCTGAGATTGCTTTTGCATACGGCGGACGAACAGCGAAGCGCAAAAGCAGATAACGAAGTACACCAGGCCTGCGAACAGCAGCAGTTCGACCAGCCGTCCGTCGCGGTCGCCGACCTTGTAGGCGGCGCCAAAAAAATCGGCCAGGGCCGAAACATAGACCAGCGACGTATCCTGAAACAGGATGATGCCTTGCGTCAGCAGCAGCGGCACCATGTTGCGGAATGCCTGCGGCAGGATCACAAGCCCCATGGCCTGCTCGTATTTCATGCCGAGCGCCTTGGCCGCGGCCATCTGCCCCGAAGGAACCGATTGAATTCCCGCGCGGATGATCTCCGAATAATAGGCGGCTTCGAACAGGGCAAAGCCGGTGATGGCGGAAACCAGGCGCATATCCGTGCTTCGGTTCAGCTCGAACAGCTTTTCCAGAAGATTGGGAATGATCAGGAAAAACCACAGCAGAACCATGACAAGGGGAATTGACCGGAAGAGGTTGACGTAGCCGGCGGCGAACAGCGACATCCATCTGATGGATGACAAACGCATCACCGCCAGCAGCGTTCCCCAGACTATCCCCGTCAGGACGGCGACTACAGTGATCTTCAGGGAAAGCAGCATCCCTTTGCCGAGAAAGGGTAGGGCGCCGGGGATCGATGACCAGTCGAATTCGTGCACGTCATTTGCTCCCGATGAATCCCGGAACCCGGGCGCAAGTTTCAAGCCGGCGCATCGCGACGATCACCACGGCGTTGATCGCCATGTAGGCCAGCGTTACCGCAATGAAAGATTCGTAGGGCTGTGCCGTGTAGTCGACCAGCCGCCTTCCCTGCGCGGCGAGCTCGAGCAGGCCGATGGTCGAGCAAACGGCGGAATTCTTGAAAATGTTGAGAAACTCGGAGGTCAGCGGCGGAACGATCAGACGAAATGCCATTGGCAAAAGAACGTAGCGGTACGTTTGCGGCAACGTAAAACCGATGGCAAGCCCGGCATTTTTCTGCCCGTGCGACAGGGAATTGATTCCCGAGCGCACCTGCTCGGCGACCCGCGCGCTGGTAAACAGCCCGAGGCACAGCATGGCGGCCAGAAACTGCTGAACCACCGGATTGCTCTGTTTGAAGGCGTTGCCCAACGATACCGGCAACAGTTCGGGAACGACGAAATACCATAGAAACAGCTGCACCAGCAGCGGAATATTCCGAAAGACTTCGACGTAGGCGGCGCCGAGAGCGGGGAGCAATCTGCCGGGCAGCGTCCGTAGCACGCCGATGATGGAGCCGCAGGCCAGGGCGACGATCCAGGATGACATGGACAGCACTATCGTCATCGTCAGGCCGTGGATTATCCAGTCGATGTAGGTGCTGCCTCCAGTCGCGGACGGCTGCAAAAAAATGTTCCAGTTCCAGTGATAGCCGCTCATGAAAATAACGAAGTGAAAAAAGGGTGTAGTTCGCCCGTGCCGCCGAGGGCATTTCTATGCAACCAACGGTCCGGCCCGGAAAAGGATCGTCGTTTTCTCCGGGCCCGGGCCGGTCAGTCGAATGCTTTGTCGTTCGGGGATTTGAACAATGTCTTCATGTCGTCCGACAAGGGCATGTTGAGATTGAGCCCTTTGGGCGGAATCGGATTCAGGAACCACTTGTTGTAGATCGGCATGATCTCGCCGGAAGTCATCAGCTTGGCGATTGCCGCGTCGGCTATCTTCTTGAAACCGGCATCATCCTTGCGCAGCATGCAGCCGTAAGCTTCCTTGGACTGCGGCGTGCCAGCCACCTCCCAGTCACCCGGACGTTTGGCCTTGGCGTTTTCACCGTAGAGCAGCGCGTCATCCATCATGAACGCCACGGCGCGGCCGGTTTCCAGCGTCAGAAACGACTCGCCGTGGTCCTTGGCGGAGATGATGTTCATCCCCATCTTCTTTTCGTCGTTCATTTTTTGCAGAAGGCGTTCTGAAGTGGTTCCCGCCGTGGTCACCACGTTCTTCCCGGCAAGATCCGGGAAGTCCTTGACGCCGGAATCTTTCTTGGTCATCAGCCGGGTGCCGATGACGAAAATCGTGTTGGAGAAGGATACCTGTTTTTGCCGTTCGGTATTGTTGGTGGTCGATCCGCACTCGATGTCGATGGTTCCATTCTGGATCAGGGTTATGCGATTCGCCGAGGTGACCGGGAGAAGTTTCACATCCAGTTTGGCGAGCTTCAGTTCGCTTTTGACGGCGTCGACGATCTTCAGCATGATTTCGTGCGAGTAGCCGATCACCTGTTGCTTGTCGTCGTAATAGGAAAATGGAATCGAGGATTCCCGGTGCCCGAGGCTGATGACGCCGCTATCCCTGATTTTGTTCAGCGTAGGCGATTCCTGGGAAAACGCCGGCGCCGCCAGCAAGCAGGCTGCGGTGAGCGATACCATTGCGGTGCAACGGATTTTCATGGTCATGACCTCCTTGACGATTTTCCGGTAATGAGAATTGGCGTCAAATAGACAGAGGAAATGCCTATTGATTCAAAAAACAATGGAATTTTTTGGCCGCCCAGTTCCATGACGGATATGTCGGCGGACCACGCGAATCGGAATAAATCAAGAATTCCGGATGGCTACCCGGGCGCAGCTATGTGCTATAGGTATCCGATGCTCTTGTGCGAGTCGGCCGATCCCGGTTATGACGCCGCTTTCGTCAGCGGCAGTTTTACGCGCCGTTCGCCGTCGACGTGTATCCGCAGGAACTCGGAGGCTTGCGCGAGTTTTTTTGCTTCGATCAGATCGAGTAACTGCAAATGCTCCTTGCAAGTATGGACGAACCGGGAGCGGTCCCGATGCGTGCGGTAGTCGAGGAGCCGGCGCAAGCGGTTCATTCGCTGGATGGCGTCGATGAAGAACGGATTGCCGGAGGCGGACACCAGCGTTTCGTGGAACTGCGATCCGATCTGGAAAATCTCGGTGTGCGAGAAACGCAGAATTCCACCGTCGAGCATGGTTTGCTGCAGGTCTCGCAATCGGGCAATTTCTCCTGGCGGGAGGTAGAAATCCGTTTGCAGAAGCGCAGCCGGTTCGATGAGCATGCGCAGTTGATACATCTGGTCGTAGGCTTTTTCGGACGTGAGAATGGGCATGAGTTCCCAGCCCTTGCCGGGCAGGCGCTCGATCCATGCTTCCTGGGACATGCGCCGCAGCAGGTTCGTCAGCCGGGACTTGGTCATGCCGTAGCGGCGCATGAGTTCCCGCTCGGATATCCGTTCCGGCAGGATTCCGGCCAGCCGGTCCTCGGCGATCCGGTAGTAGTTCGGGTCCTCCGTATCTTCCTCGACGAGCGGCTTGGACACCAGCGCCTTCGAATCGGCTTTTACGAAATAGCCCTTGTTCGGCTGTTTTTCCACGATCCCCATTTCGGACAGAAATTCGAGCGCTGTCCGGATGGGGGTTCGCGAGACCTTGAAGTGCGTTGCCAGGCGCTCCTCGCCGAGATGACACTCCTGCTCGAGGTTATTGTCGGCAATGAACGCAAGTATCTGCTGCGCAAGCTTGTTGGGTAGCGATGGCGAATTCGTGGCTGGCATATAACGTGGTTATCCATGAACTTGCAGGGGGGGTTCTCGCGGCAAGCGGCAATTGCAAGACTATATATTGCCCGTGAGCAATTTTCTCATCAATCTGACCGCGCTGTCAGGTGTCGTCAAAACCGGCTTGCCCGAGTTGCGAGCGCAGGCCTCCGCGGCCTGGGTCATCGAAAACTGCGCGAAGCACACGGCATCAGCGTTTTTCGCTTCGCTAGCGGCCTGCGCAACCAGCTCATCATGTTTGGCCATGTTGCCTTCCTGCGCGGCTTTCATGGCGCCAGGCACGAAAATCGGATCAACAATGGCCTTGCGGCCCAGCGAGGAGGCGTATTCCTCGATTTCAGCCGTAATCGGGGCAATGGCCGGTTCGAAGGTGGCCATGAGCGCCAGCCGGTCGCCGTAAGTCAGCGCTTCTTGAACCATTGCCTCATTCGGCCGCATCGTCGGGATCGAAAGGGCTTTTTTGCACGCGTCGATGGCGGGACCGAATGCGGAACACGTGAAAAGAATGCCGTCCGTTCCCGTCGAGGCGGCATACTGCGCCAGCGCGATGAAGCGGTCGATCATCTTCTGGTCCAGTTTTCCCGCGCTTTGCAGATCCGCCGTCAACGAATCATCCAGAAGGTTGGACAGATTCGCTTCCGGCCACAGCGTTTTGAAGCAGCCGTTGATTGCCGCGATGGGCAGGGGGGTTGCGTGAATCAGGAAAATGCGGTGATTCCGTTTGGCGGCGTCGGCCATGATTAAGCTCCCAATGAGAATGCAGCTATTTTTGTATTATTATGCATAATAGTACAAAAATAGCACTTGTGCCAATCAAGCCAGTTTCGGATTGCCGGGCCGGCAGCAGTAGCGGTCGTGTTCGCGAACGGCGGATAGTTTTCCGAGAACACTGCCTTCGGAGTGCAGCAGGCGGCAGACGGCGTACGCCTTGGATTTCTCGGCGTACATTTCCGTCCATTGCAGGGCGTGTTCCGCTTCCTCGGGAGGCATCGGGCAGCGGTAGCGGATGGTTGGGATGCGCATGCGGTACGGCTTGGGAGTCAGGCGGGCGCGGTAGCATTGCTGTTTCTGGCATAGCGTGCCGTACAGCCAATCGGCGTGCAGCGCGCGCATGACCTGCCAGAATGAAGGCGCACGCAGATCCAGGCAATCCTTGTTCAACATCAGCCGGTAGCCGCTGTGGGTTTGATAAAGCCGCCAGCTGTGCAGAGCCCGCAGCAATCCCTTGCGTTTCAGTTTTTCCAGCCGCCAGCGCAGCAGGGGCTGCTCTTCCTTGGGAGCGCCGAAGAGCCATTCGGTGAGGGTGCGCGGAAAATGCCCGTCGATGTCCAGGATGGCGACTTCGGTGGTGTTGAGGACCAATGCGCCATAGCGGTTGCGCGTAATGGCCGAATGGTCGTTCAGCGATTGAACGATTTCTTCGCGGATTTCCGCTTCATAATCGTCGGAATGGGCGGCGGGGCGTCCGTCGATTTTTTGCTGGATGCGCTGGACTCGTTCGTTGGCGAGCTGCAGCGCGTGTCCGATCGATTCGTTCGAGCCGCCGTAGCACTTCACGGTTTTCGACTCGCCGTCGACAGTCAGGGGATGCGTTGCCTGTGCCCAGAATCTGCAAAGTTTCATGACTCGATGAGTTCGAAATCGTGGGTGATTTCCGCTGTTTTCCCCAGAGTGATCGAAGCCGAGCAGTATTTGCCCTGCGACAGCTCGATGGCGCGGGCGACGATTTCCGCTTTCAGGTTTTTTCCTCTTACCTTGAAATGGAAATGTATCCGGGTGAAAACTTTCGGATCGGTCTCGGCGCGTTCGGCGTGCAGGCTGACCTCGCAGGCAGTGACGGTATGCCGCCCTTTTTTCAGTATCGAGACGACGTCGAACGCCGTGCACCCGCCGGCGCCGGCAAGCAGCATTTCCATCGGCCGCGGCGCCAGGTTCCGCCCGCCGGCCTCGGGAGATCCGTCCATGGCGACGATATGGTTGCTGCCGGTTTCCGCCACAAACGACATGCCGCCTTCGATCCATTTGACGCTGCAATCCATCGCTTTCTCCATCCGAATGAGTTGTCCTGCATATCATGCATTATCCAGCGCGACATTAAAACATTGATTGACATGAAATGGTGAGTTGCAATAAGATAATGGGCTTTCCGTTATCAGGTATACAAGGACGGCTTGGAAATGAAGACTTTCTCCGCCAAATCGCATGAAGTGAAGCGCGAGTGGCTGCTGGTTGACGCCACCGACAAGGTGTTGGGCCGGCTTGCGACCGAAATCGCCCGTCGCCTGCGTGGCAAGCACAAACCCGAATTTACGCCGCACGTGGATACTGGTGACTTTATCATTGTGACCAACGTGGAAAAGTTGCGCGTGACGGGTAACAAGGCAGAAGACAAAATGTATTACCGCCATTCGGGCTACCCCGGCGGTATTTACGAGAGCAATTTCAAAAAGATGCAGCAACGGTTTCCCGGTCGCGTGCTTGAAAAGGCAGTGAAGGGGATGCTTCCGAAGGGGCCGCTGGGCTACGCCATGCTGAAGAAGATGAAGTGCTATGCGGGCGATGCTCATCCGCACACTGCCCAGCAGCCGAAAGTACTGGAACTCTAAGAGGTTAAGATGGCTGAAAATTACTATTACGGGACTGGGCGTCGCAAGAGCGCTGTCGCTCGTGTCTTCATGAAGCGCGGCACCGGAAGCATTGTTGTGAATGGCAAGCCGGTCGACGAGTTTTTCTCCCGCGTCACGGGCCAGATGATCGTTCGCCAGCCGCTGGTGCTGGTCGAGCAGACGACGGGGTTCGATATCCTCGTCAACGTCTCCGGCGGCGGTGAGTCGGGACAGGCGGGCGCCGTGCGCCACGGAATCACCCGCGCCCTGATCGAGTTCGATGCCGAGCTGAAAGCTCCGCTGTCGAAAGCCGGTTTCGTAACGCGCGATGCCCGCGAAGTCGAACGCAAGAAGGTCGGTTTCCACAAGGCACGCCGCCGCAAGCAGTTCTCCAAGCGTTAATCGGCAACCGTTTTTATTATGCAAAGCCGCCTTTTGGGCGGCTTTGTGTTTTGAGGCTTTGCGGAATATTATTCCACTCTCACTAAGGAGAAGGCGATGATCAAGGTGGGTATCGTTGGTGGTACCGGTTATACGGGAGTCGAACTGCTTCGCCTGCTGGCGCAGCATCCACAGGTAACGGTGTCGGCGATCACCTCGCGCGGCGATGCAGGCACCAAAGTCGCCGGGATGTTTCCAAGCCTGCGCGGCCGTGTGGATCTGGTGTTCGAAGATCCGGCGGCAGCCAATCTGAAGACCTGTGACGTGGTTTTTTTCGCCACACCGAATGGCGTGGCCATGCAACAGGCTCCAGAGTTGCTTGAAGCGGGGGTCAAGGTCATCGATCTGGCTGCGGATTACCGGATTACCGATGTGGCGGAATGGGAAAAATGGTACGGCATGAAGCACGCCAGCCCGGAATGGGTGGCCAGGGCCGTTTATGGCCTGCCGGAGGTCAATCGGGAAGCTATCAGGAGCGCCACTCTGGTGGCCAATCCGGGATGCTATCCGACTGCCGTGCAACTGGGTTTCATCCCCTTGCTGCAATCCGGCGCGGTCGATGGTGCCTGCCTGATCGCCGACGCAAAATCCGGGGTCTCCGGGGCCGGCAAGAAGGCGGAGACATCGTCGCTGTTTTCGGAGGCTTCCGATAGTTTCAAGGCCTATGGCGTGCCGGGGCACCGGCACCTGCCTGAGATAAGCCAGGGACTGTCGCGTGTCGCCGGCGGAAAAGTCGGCCTGACCTTCGTTCCTCACCTGACGCCGATGATCCGCGGAATCCATGCCACGCTGTATGCCCGGATCAAGAAGGAAACGGATTTTCAAAAGCTTTTCGAGGAACGCTACGCGGGCGAGGCGTTTGTCGACGTCATGCCTGAGAAGTCGCATCCCGAGACGCGTTCGGTGCGCTCCTCCAATCTTTGCCGCATAGCGGTCCACCGGCCGCAAGGCGGCGATACGCTGGTTGTCCTGTCGGTTATCGACAATCTGGTCAAGGGCGCCGCAGGTCAGGCAGTGCAGAACATGAATATCATGTTCGGTCTGCCGGAAACCGAGGGGCTATGGCAACTCCCGGTGCTTCCGTAAAGCTTCGGCGTCTTAGGCAGCGATTTGGCATCAATGCGCCGCGGGTAGCCGTCAAAAGGCATGTGCCCTGGTACTGGCGGGCGCTGTTCATCATTGGCGTGGCTTCCGTCTCGATGGCTTCGGCGGCGTGGATCTACGATGCCGGGCGGAGGTTTACCGGGCACGAGCCCTCCTACGGCACCGGCGAAGAGATCCGTTCACTCAGAAGCCACGTGATGGAGCTCGATGGCGAATTGACGAAATTGCGCAGCCTTGCCGGAGCCGGCGAGAGCAACCTGCAGATGGAGCGGGCAACGCAAAGGCAACTGGCCAGCCAGGTCAAGCTGCTGGAAGCGGAGAACGCCGCATTGCGCGAGGATCTGGCTTTTTTCGAGGGACTCATGCCCGGCTCGGACACCGCCGACGAGGCGGGAATCCGGATCGACCGCTTTCGGGTTGAACCGACCGGGATGTCGGGGGAGTACAAATATCGTCTGCTCGTGGTGAACAACGGCGGCCGCCAGGCCAAGGAACTGCGAGGGAGCCTGCAATTGTTGGTTAAAGTGCGGCGGGACGGCAACGATGCTATTATCACGATGCCTTCGCCAGGAGAGAAGGACGTTTCGCGCTTTCGTTTCGATATCAAACACTTTCATCGTATGGAAGGAGTGTTTACCGTGTCGAGGGAAGTCAGCGTGCTGGGGGTTGAGGCACGCCTGCTGCAGGATGGCGCGGTGAAAGCATCGCAATCGTTGGTCCTTTGATAGTGGGAGGGGAACATGTTCAAGAAAAAGGCTGGAGGATCTCCCCAGAACAGCATAGACAGCCTGATCGGAACGGGAACGCGCATCGAAGGAAATGTGGTTTTTTCCGGCGGCTTGCGCGTTGACGGGGAAGTGCGGGGCAACATCAGCAGCGAAAATCCCCAGGAAGGAACCTTGGTGGTAAGTGAAAAGGCCAACGTCGAAGGCAGTATCTCCGTCGGCCACGTGGTGATCAATGGTACGGTCACGGGGCCCGTGTCCGCAGGCGGCTCGCTGGAACTCCTGCCGTCGGCGCGTGTCACAGGCGATGTCGAGTACAATCAGATCGAGATGCAACAGGGAGCCGTTATTCAGGGGCAAATGGTGCATAGGCACGCGAGCAAGACGGCGGTGGAACTGAAGCTGGCGTCGAGCAGCTGAACGAATGACTGACGGTTTGTGTGGTTTTAAAGGGAATTTTGGAAGGAAAGTCGATGACTACAGCAGTTGATGTCGAGTTGCCAATGCCGTTCGTTTTTACGGACAGCGCGGCCAACAAGGTCAAGGAATTGATCGAGGAAGAGGGGAATCCGGATCTCAAGCTTCGCGTCTTCGTGACAGGCGGTGGATGTTCCGGCTTCCAATATGGTTTTACCTTTGATGAGGAAGCCAGCGACGACGACACGGCGATGGAAAAGAACGGCGTGACGCTCCTGGTCGACCCCATGAGCTACCAGTACCTGGTCGGGGCCGAGATCGACTACACCGAGGGCCTTGAAGGCGCGCAGTTCGTGATCAAGAATCCGAACGCGACCTCGACCTGCGGTTGCGGATCATCGTTCTCCGCATAATTCCACAGCGATATCTCCCGACAAAAAAGGCGACATCGAGTCGCCTTTTTTGCCGCCGTGGGTTTCCCTCCCGCTAGTTGGCAGCGGCCAGGTCGGTTTGCTTGACCATCTCGATATGGTCGAGCAGCGGCGCGATCGTGGATTTGAACCGCGTCAGTTGCGTCGCTTCGAGAGGAATGGCCATGGGAAGGGCAACAGTCGTCGGATTCACCTGGCGGCCATCGATCCGGAACTCGTAATGCAGGTGAGGGCCGGTAGCCATGCCTGTCTGCCCCACGAAGCCTATCGTATCGCCCTGGCTGACGCGGGCGCCCTTGCGGATTCCCTGAGCAAATCCGTTCAAATGTCCGTAGGCGGTGGAATAAGCCGAGCGATGCTTGAGAATGATCAGATTCCCGTAGCCCCTCTGGACTCCTGCGAATTCCACGACGGCATCGCTGACGGCGCGCACGCGGGTGCCGGTCGGAGCGCCGTAGTCGATTCCCTTGTGGGCGCGCATCGTTTGCAGGATGGGGTGGCGGCGCGCATTGGAAAAGCCCGATGTGACACGCGAAAACTCCAGCGGAGAACGCAGAAATGCCTTGCGCAGGCTCTGCCCGTTGGCCGTGTAATAAGAGTCCCTGCCCGCTTCGGTCTGGAACCAGAAGGCCTTGTACGTTCTGTTGTTGTTGATGAATTCGGCGGCGAGAATGCGGCCGCTACGAATATGCTGGCCGTTGTGAGTGGCCGATTCATAAACAATGGAGAAACGGTCGCCCTTGCGGAGATCGCGGTAAAAATCGATGTCGCCGCTGAATATTTCGGCCAGCTGCGTGGCGATGGCGTCCGGAATGCCGGCCGCGTCCGTGGCTTCGTAAAGCGAACTGGTGATTTCACCGGAGCGCAGGTGGGTTTGTGTTGCCAATTTCAGGGCTTGTTCGCTGGCGGCGAAACCGCTGTCCGTCCTCTCGACCATCAACATTGCGTCCTTGGTGTTGAGCGGAAAATACAATGCAAGCAGTTTGCCGCCTTCACCGGTTTTCGCCGTAACGGTCTTGCCGGGGCGCAGTTGCCGCGAGATAGCCTGAGCATCGCGGTTTTGAAGAACGAACGCGAGCGCCTCGCGATCGGTTACGCCCAATTTCGCCAGCAGGCTGGCCACCGTATCGGAACGCTGGATGCGTTCTTCGCGAAGGAACTCGATATCGCCGACCTGAACCGGCGAAAGGGCCGGCTTGTCGAGCTTCTCAAGAACGGTTTGCAGCGGAACCGGGGTATTGTCCGTCGTTGGTACAATGGCGTAAGCCGTTACCATGCCCAATAAGGCTGTGGCGCCTACGATTCCGGGGGCCCAAGGGTGGCGCAGCAAAGAGCGTCCTGCGGGGGTGGTGGAGGGAACAAAAGCCCTGCTTTTTCGTCTATCCATGATTAAGCAGTCCTGACCATCAAAAAAAGTGCAAGCAGTTTACCAAAGATTGCGCCGAAATCTCCTCATTGAGAGTAGTGTCAAGGAAAAATTTGGCAGTTTTTTTGGCGGTTTACATGGCTTATAACCACCAGTTCTTGCGCTGTGGGCTTTTGCGCGAATAAAAGTTATTAATAAACAAGCGTTTAATGAATTTTCATCCTCCAGGGACTTTCCTTTAAGAGTGAAAACTTATCGGAATACATATATGGTCGAAGAAGGAATAGATGCGATTTTCCGAAAAACGGTTGACGAGCTGATTTATAGCTGTATAATGCGCCCTTTCCTTGCTGCCAAGAAATTTTAATTCAAGGAAAATCAAGAGGTTATTGTAATTTTTTGGGGTTTGGCGGTCTCCGAAAAAAAGATTCTGAGAAGAGTTGACGATAACCCAAGCATCTGTATAATGCGCAGCTTCGCTGCTTCGAGCAGATGAAAAAAACGAGCCAAGTTGGTCGTTTTAGTTCTTTAAAAATTGGACGATTGATAGGTGTGGGTTTTTGATTGGGGCTTTCGTCTGTGCTTAATTGGCATGGATGTTAAGTAAGAGATTGGAAACTCGCAAGATGAATAGAGAGCTGGTGAGTTGGAGAGATCTGA